>NZ_JBHIOE010000007.1:0-124568 GCF_042195335.1 Bartonella sp. CL25QHWL
AAATAAGGAGCAAATAAGAACAAATTAGGTAAAATTATATAAACTGTAGAAGGTGGTCTAAAAGGTGGTCTGAAAATGGCTATTTAAAGAAAAAATCTATATATTTCAATATGTTTAAGAAATAAAATGGTGCCCCCAGAGAGACTCGAACTCCCGACCCCCTGATTACAAATCAGGTGCTCTACCAACTGAGCTATAAGGGCGTAACCATGTAGGGATTAGCACAAACTCACAAAAAGGAAAACAGAAAATTATCAAATTTTGTGCATATTAAGTGAAAACTATATAATAAATAAAAATAACTAACTTATTTCCTCTTTTACCACTTTTTACAGCAAGGTTGGCACTATCCTTATGTTGATATCTTATAGAATCTTTTATAAGAATGCACTATTTTGCTATCAAATTACGAATCTGAAGACTTTGATTGATGAGAAAGGTATTTTTCAAGCCAGTGAATATTATAATTACCATCAGCAACATCTTGATTATTAATAAGATCGCGAAAAAGAGGTAGTGTAGTTTTTATCCCATCGACGACAAATTCATCTAAAGCACGCCGTAAACGCATCATACATTCTAAACGGGTACGTCCATGAACAATCAGCTTTCCAATCATGCTATCATAGTAAGGAGGGATACGATAACCTGAATAAGCGCCTGAATCAACACGAATCCCTAAACCTCCAGGTGTATGAAAATGTGTAATGGTTCCAGGTGATGGCGTAAAGTTAATAGGATCTTCTGCATTAATACGGCATTCAATGGCATGACCAGAAAAACAGACTTCATCTTGTGTCACTGAAAGCTTACAGCCTGATGCAATATGGATTTGTTCATGGACTAAATCTATACCTGTAATTGCTTCAGTTACAGGATGTTCTACTTGTAAACGTGTATTCATTTCAATAAAATAAAATTCGCCATTTTCATAAAGAAATTCAATAGTACCAGCTCCACGATATCCAAGTTTGGCACAGGCATTTGCAACAATACTTCCAATTTTTTTCCGTTCTGTTTCATTAAGTGCAGGTGATGTAGCTTCTTCCCATACTTTTTGATGCCGTCGTTGAAGTGAACAATCGCGTTCTCCTAAATGAATAGCATTTCCCGCACCATCACCTATGACTTGAATTTCAATATGACGGGGTTTTTCTAAATATTTTTCTATGTAAACAGCGTCATCACCAAAAGCAGCTTTCGCTTCTGAACGTGTTGTTTTGAGAGCTATAGAAAATTCTTGTTCAGAATGAACAACCTTCATACCACGTCCACCACCACCGGCAGAAGCTTTGATAATAACTGGATAACCAATTTCACGAGCCGTGCGTAAAGCATCTGATTCTTCAGTGACGGCCCCATCTGAACCGGGAACTACAGGAATACCAAGTTTTTGGGCGGTTTTCTTTGCTTCGATTTTATCGCCCATGATTCGGATATGAGTAGCTGTTGGACCGATGAATGTAATATCATGGGCTTCTAGAACATCCGCAAATTTTGCATTTTCAGAAAGAAAGCCATAACCTGGATGAACAGCATCAGCTCCTGTAATTTCACAAGCAGCAATAATTTGCTGAATACTCAAATAAGAATCGCGAGCGGGAGGAGGTCCAATACAAACACTTTCGTCAGCAAGACGAACATGCATTGCATCTGCATCAGCGGTAGAGTGAACAGCCACGGTTTTTATGCCAAGTTCTTTACATGCACGTAAAACGCGAAGAGCAATTTCTCCCCGATTAGCAATGAGGATTTTTCGAATCATGGTTGCCCCTCGCTTTATTCAACAATAATAAGTGGTTCACCAAATTCAACAGGTTGACCATCTTTGACA
Source organism: Bartonella sp. CL25QHWL (assembly GCF_042195335.1). NCBI lineage: Bacteria > Pseudomonadati > Pseudomonadota > Alphaproteobacteria > Hyphomicrobiales > Bartonellaceae > Bartonella > Bartonella sp. CL25QHWL. The sequence goes on from NZ_JBHIOE010000007.1 coordinate 1,835, forward strand.
AGAACAGTGGTTACTGTGCCTGAGCGTGGTGATGAAATTTGATTCATTGTTTTCATGGCTTCAATAATAAGTAATGTCTCCCCTTCAGAAACATTTTGTCCTACTTCTACAAAAGGTTGCGCGCCTGGTGAAGGTGCAAGATAAGCTGTTCCAACCATGGGAGAGGTTATTGTGTTTTTTGATTTATCTTCTTGGATAGATTGTATAGGAGATTCAACTGTTGGAACTGGAGAAGATGTTACAGAAAAAGTAGGAGTAGAAACAGGAGCATAGATTGCTTGCTCAGAAGAAATTAAGGTATTTTGGCGTGAGACACAAATACGAAGCTCCCCTTGTTCAACTTCAATGTTCGTTAAATTTGTATCATTCAAAATTTCAGCAAGATCACGAATAATTTTCGTATCAATTGCGGTTTTTGCCGAATCCATTTTTTTTGTTGTCATTTTATTTCTAACTCCTTGATCAATGAAGATCGTCATTATCTCATTTTATGACCGAATATCTCTAGATTAGGGATGACATCTTTTGAGGCTTTAAAGATTTTTATTTCCTTTAAATTATTATACTTTGCAATTTAAAACTCGTATCTGCTTTACGCAAAATTGCACTTATAAGCCTGTTGTCAAAAAAGAGAAAGCATAAAATTACCTCATTTACAGTATTCTTTCTAAAATGGATCAGGAATTCACTGTGTATTGTCTATCGCTTGTTTTAGAATATCTTGTTTGGCTGCGCCAATGAATATTTTATTACCAATGATGTAAGAAGGTGTTCCCGTAATATGAAGTGTAGAGGCAATTTGAATATTTTCTTTAAAAGCGTTTTGCAGAGTGGGATCTTTTATTGCATTACGTAGTTTTTTTTCATCTGCTCCTAATGAAACAGCTACTTTAATAGCTTTAGCTTCATTTGCACGACCCTGATACATTAAAAGCGTTTTGTGAAACTGAGGATATTTCTCTGGAAATTGTTTTCGAAATGCGTAGGCAACAGTATGGGCTGCCATAGAATCAGAGCTTAAAATTGGTAAATCCTTGATAATAACCTTTAAATCTGGGTATTCTTTTATCAAGTCTTCTATATTTGAATAGGAAATTTTACAATATCCACAGTTGTAATCAAAAAAATTGACAAGCACTCTTTTACCATTTGGGTTTCCCAAAACAGCGTCATGAGGAGAATGAAAAATTTCTTTTTCTAATAAATGAATGACAGAAGTTTGTTTTTGGTTTTCGTATTCATTCTGTTTTTCCAGCTTATCTTGAAGAATAAGCTGCATTTCAATCATAATTTCTGGATGAGTAAGAAGGTACTCTCTGACAATTTGTTGAATATGATGAGAATCAGTATGTGGTATCATTTTTTCTTTAAGCTTAGATAAAAAGCTAGAATCTTCCAAAAGTTGTGTTTTAAGCTTTTCTAAGCTTAAATTATTTGCTGTTTTTGAGTGTGATGTTGCGTTTGATAAAGAAGGTAAAAAGATTAAAATACTCGACATAACTGGGACTAAAATTTTTGAAAGAAGTGTTATTTTCGAGTTTTGAGAGTGATAATTCATCTGTATACCTTCACATTTTCTAGGGTGTCATTGAGTGAACTATATGAAAAGCGCTCTCTATGTGCAATAAGCATTTAGCTATAGTGTGTCTTTAAGAATGAGAAAAAACATCAATTTTTCTCTAAAAAGATTTCATATCGATGAACCTTGGTTTGGCGAGGATTATGTTTTGTAAAAGATAAAAAAAATCTCTTTAATTTGTCAAATGTTGTTTTGATGTATAAGGGTATCAAAAGCTTTTTGTGCGTGTTTATTTTAGGGAAAAGTACGTTGATAATACAATGAAGAACACTTGTATTATTTTTTCCTGTTGCTTTATTGAGTACTGAGAAAAAAATTAAATAATGAAAAGTGAAATTATGAAAACCACAACACATTATGAGCTGTTTATCATTGGGGGAGGGATAAACGGGTGTGGATTGGCAAGAGATGCAGCAGGACGCGGTTTTAAAGTGGGATTGGCTGAAATGAACGATCTTGCATCTGGGACCTCAAGTGCGTCAACAAAGCTTATTCATGGTGGGCTTCGTTATCTTGAACACTATGAGTTCAAACTTGTTCGTGAAGCATTGAAAGAACGCGAGATCATTTTACGCATGGCTCCACATATTGTGCGTCCTTTGCGTTTTCTCCTTCCTTATCATAAAGAATTGCGCCCTGCTTGGATGTTGCGTTTTGGACTTTTTATTTATGATTATTTAGGGAATTGGAATCAGAAATTGTGGCGCAGTAAAACGATTAATTTTTCACAAAAATTTTGCTCTACACTGAAGAAAGAATATCAGAGAGGTTTTGAATATTCTGATGCAAGAGTAGATGATGCGCGTTTAGTTATTGGCAATGCGCGTGATGCAGAAAAGAGGGGAGCTGATATAAAAGTACGAACAGAAGTTCTCTCTTTAAAAAAAGAAGACAATAAATGGCGTATCTTTCTTCAAGACAAGTTAAGTAGCAAAGAATATAGTGTCACAGCTTCTTATGTCGCGAATATGACAGGACCTTGGATTGATCATGTTTTGGCAAGCATATTAGATTGTAAAGAACATCCACCAGTACGGCTTGTTAGAGGTTCTCATATTTTGGTTCCCAAGCTTTATACTCATGATCGTGCTTATATTTTTCAAAATGGTGATGGGCGTATTATATTTGCTATTCCGTATCAAGAAGAGTTTACCTTGCTTGGAACAACAGATTGTAATTATCAAGGAGATCCGGCTGACGTTCATATTACTGATACAGAAATTGATTATATTTGTGCAGCAGCCAGTGAATATTTCATACAACCAGTGTTGCCTGAAACGATTGTCTGGTCTTACTCTGGAGTTCGTCCACTCTATGATGATGGAGCTTCAAAAGCACAAGAAATTACGCGCGATTATGTTTTAAAAGAAATGGGAACAGGAACAACACCAAAGATTCTTAATCTTTATGGTGGAAAGATTACAACTTATCGTAAGTTGGCTGAAGATGCGATGAAATTTGTTGAAAAAGAGCTTGGTAAAAAGGGAGCATCATGGACGGCTAAGGCAGTGCTTCCTGGGGGTGATTTTCCCTATAACAAATTAGATACAATCGAAAATAGGATTGCTCTTTTGATGCCAGATTTAGATGCTTTTACACATCGCAGGCTTGCACGCTCCTACGGTACGGAAGCATTGGTGATCTTTGCACATGGTAAGGCAAATAAAGGAAAAAATTTTGGACATGGGCTTTATGAAGTAGAAGTAAAATGGTTGATGGAAAAAGAATGGGCTAAAGTATGTGAAGATGTGTTATGGCGTCGTTCAAAACTGGGTCTCCTATTTAATGAACAAGAGGTTGATACTCTTTCTTCCTATATGCAAAGCCAACAAGAGATTGAACAACTTTTATGATCATTTCATTTTACAGATTTTATCTGCAATATTGTAAAATATTTTTCTTAAAGAGGTACTGATATCAGTCATAGATATTAAAAAGGCAATGGCTGTCTATACCCTGATTTTAGTTTTTTTTGCAAGAATCATAAAATGGCAAAATTAGATAGAATATTTAGGATGAAATTTGTCTATCTTATAAAGTAAAATTCAAGAATGTTACCAAGAATAACTCATTGAAAAAAAATGATTTATAATTAGATTCATGTGAAATAAGGATTTTTATTCTTTCTTTAGGAGAAGATAAAGATACTTTCTGTAGCATTTATTTGCACAATAAGTTAAAAAAATCTAAAGAAAATTAAATCTATTATAAAAAATTGTATAATGTGTTAGTTTAGCATTTATTATCTTAAATTCTGTGCTAAATCATGTAAGGATGGAGGCTTGATGAGCGTAAGAAGAACTTGTAAATGAGTTTTTTATATTATGGTGAAAATCTTCTTTTTTCATGTTTATATACCTGAACACTAATCTATGAGAAATGCAAAATTGTGTTTTATCATGATTGATTGTAGTAAACCTTGATATCAATTGAAAATAATGAACTGTTATTATACTCATGATAGTATAAGAGAATAAAATTTTCCGTAAACTAAAAGTAAGTATTTTTCTATGTATAAAGAGAGAGCTATAGGGACATGAGAGTAATACCCTCATGATATTTTACAACCTTCCATCGACTATAAAATTTGCAGTAGCACCAATGTTGGACTGGACAGACCGACATTGCAGGTTTTTTTATCGTCTTTTAACGAAAAAAGCTCTCCTTTATACGGAAATGATGGTAGCAGATGCTGTCATTCATGGTGTTCGCGAACAATTGTTGGCTTTTAGCGATAAAGAACGTCCAGTTGCATTACAACTAGGGGGGGCTGATCCGAAAAAGTTAGCAGAAGCTGCACGAATTGCTGAGGATTTTGGCTACAACGAAATAAATCTTAATGTCGGGTGCCCATCAAATCGTGTTCAAGCAGGTGTCTTTGGGGCTTGTTTGATGTTACATCCAGACATTGTGGCAAATGCCGTGGAAGCGATGAAACGAGAGGTTACTATACCTGTAACTGTCAAATGTCGGATTGGAGTGGACGAACAAGATGAAGAGTTAGCGTTAGATCTTTTGGCTAATCAGGTTTGGAATGCTGGATGTGATGCGCTCTGGATACATGCACGCAAGGCATGGCTGCAAGGATTGAGTCCGAAAGAAAACCGTAATATTCCGCCCCTTAATTATGAAAGAGTTTACAAATTAAAACGTAAATATCCCCATAAATTCATTGGGATAAATGGTGGAATTAAATCGATTGATGAGATCAAAGAACACTTAACTTTCTGTGATTCTGTCATGGTTGGTCGCCAAGTTTATCATAATCCAGCTTTGTTAAAACATATTGATTTTGAACTCTATGGTGAGACGCAAAATAATCTGAGTGAGAGTGATCTTATTGAGGTTATGTGTGATTATGCAGCTCGACATATTGCATCGGGGGGGCGGCTTTCTCATGTGACACGTCACATGATTGGTTTATTTCATGGGCGGGGTGGGGCACGTCGATGGAGGCAAATATTATCAAATGATGCGACAAAACCACATGCAGATATATGTATTTTAAAAGAAGCTTTTTATGCTCTCATTTAATAATAGCCTAATAATTAACATATATTAAAGTTGAGATCCTTTGCGTTTGGATGTCTTTGCGATAATTTTGATCTCTTCAATTTTATAAGTTTTTGAAAGTTTATAACTTTTATTATGCATAAGAATTGTTGGAATGTATATATTAAACGGCATGCTGATTATGCCTATTAAATAAAAATAGGTTAAGGGTATCACTGTAAAGGTAATCATAAGATATTAATAACATTTTGAATCTTGCACGTTTGTTATTATTAGGGTTGAAAATAGAATGTAGAAATTATTGCTTTCATAGTATTTAACATTTTTAAAGCACTGTTAAAAAAACAATAAATTATTCATATCCTGTATATATGACGGGATTTTCATAAACATTGTAGATTTTAAAAGGTATCCTTATGACCGCTAGTCCATTTGATGATTTTCGTGCTTTGCTTACAAATTTACCTGTTGCTGATGAGTTTTCTATAATTTTGGCAAAAAAACGGCAAAAAGACTTAACAAAAGAGCAAGGAACATTAGGAAAACTAGGAGATATTGCTGTTTGGTATGCGGGGTGGAGGGGTACAGAAAAACCTATCGTAACGAGACCTTTGGTCGCTATTTTTTCTGGAAATCATGGTATTGTAGAGGAGAATATTACACCATTTCCACAATCTATGACACAAAAAATGGTAGAAAATTTTGCCTCTGGTGGAGCTGCTATCAATCAAATTTGTATTGCTTATGATCTTGGATTAAAAATATTCGATTTAGCATTAGAATATCCAACAATGAATATTACGAAGGATGCCGCAATGGATGAGCGGAGTGCGGCTGCTACAATGGCATTTGGAATGGAATCCATTGCGGGTGGAACAGATCTTTTATGTATTGGAGAAATGGGAATTGGAAACACAGCAATAGCTTCAGCTTTATGCTTAGCATTGTTTGGAGGGGAAGTGGAAGAATGGACAGGAAATGCTATGGAATCAGAAGGTGATTTTTATCAGCGTAAAATTGCAGCGGTTAAGACAGCTATTTCTTTGCACAAGGATTATTTCAATGATCCTTTTGAGATAATGCGTCGCTTAGGAGGACGTGAAATTGCTGCTATGGTTGGTGCTATTTTAGCAGCAAGAATAGAAAAAATACCCGTTATTTTAGATGGTTTTGTGGCAACAGCAGCTGCAGCGGTCCTTTATAAAATGCATCCAAAAGCTCTTGATCATACCCTTGTTGGACATGTTTCTTCTGAGACAGCTCATCGTAAACTTTTAAAAAAAATTGGCAAAGAACCACTTCTAGATTTGGGGATGCGTCTTGGTGAAGGGACAGGAGCAGCTATGGCAGCTGGTATTGTCAAAGCTGCTGTTTTAACACATGCACAAATGGTCGTTTTTCAACAAGAAAGTTTGAATGCCTAAAAGATCATGAGACGGATATAAAAATCTTAAGAGTTTTGTTCATGCGTCTTGTCGTGTAATTTAATATAATTAAGTGGAAGTTCCGTTGTATATTTAATCTGTTCCATTGCGAAAGAAGATGAGACATCACGGATGTCAATTTTAGAAATTAATTTTTTATAAAAAAGATCATAAGCTTCAATGTTGGGCACAACAACACGCAATAAATAGTCAATATCTCCACTCATTCGATAAAATTCAATGACTTCACGGAATTCTTGCACAATTTTTGAAAAACGCTTAAACCATTCATGACTATGTGTGTTTGTGCGAATAGACACAAAAACAGTGACGTGTGCGTTTACTTTTTCAGGAGAAAGAACAGCAACACGACGCTGAATGACGCCATCTTCTTCAAGTTTTTGAATTCTACGCCAGCAAGGAGTGGTCGAAAGTCCCACTTTTTTAGCAATATCAGCAACAGAAAGTGTCGCATTTTCTTGCAAAAGATGTAAAATTTTTCGGTCAAGACGATCCATATTTATTCTCAATATTTTAATTTATAAAAATTTACGCACTAAACAACGCAGATATACAATAAGCTCATCATTAAACCATGGATTTTTCTGTAACCAAGAAGTATTTCGCCATGATGGATGAGGCAAAGGCATAACATTATAGCCTCGAGGTTGGGGAATGGAAAGAATATTTCTCCAATCACCAACAGTTGCAGAAACGGTTTTATATTTTAATTCTGTAATGTGCCACTTTTGCGCATAACTGCCAATAGCAAGAACAAGCTTTATTTGAGGCATCGCTTGAAATATCTTTTCATGCCATATTTCTCGACATTCACGTCTTGGTGGTAAATCAGCTTTATTTTTGTCATAGCCTGGAAAACAAAATCCCATAGGAACAATAGCAAAAAGAGATCTATTATAAAATTCTTCTTTCGTGACACCCAGCCAATTACGCAATTTTTCGCCAGAACGATCATTAAAAGGGATAGAAGTTTCATGGACACGCAACCCTGGTGCTTGGCCTGCAATTGCAATCGAAGCGGTATCGGATAAATAAACGACAGGGTTTGGTTCATGAGGAAGAGGAGGAAAATAATGGGGTTGTTGGACGCAAACACGACAGGAATAGATCTCTTTTTCAAGTTTGATAATTTGGCTACATTGTTTCATTGGTAAATAAAATTAAAAAATATTTTTCTTATTCTGTGCGAGGATTTGCTTTGCGCCATTCTTTTGGTCGTTGAAAACTTGATGCCCATATTCCTTTCTTTTTCTTTCTAGCTTCTTGCTCTTCTTTAGGATATTCATAATAATTTACAGCCCAACCATTATGTACAAGTGTTGCGTTGATATTGCTAACTTGTTTTGTTTTACATGTTGCAAGAATACGGCGATATTTATCTGTTTTTTGCCAGTGACATGTAACAGTTTGATTTTTTAATAGTTTTTCTAAATATTTTTTTGCCTCAAGCCCACAAGGGTAGCGCGCTTCTTTTTTTCCACAAAATTGGTGGAGTTCAGGAGCATCAATTCCAGCTAGTCGAATCTTAATTGAAGAAATCATAATGGTATCGCCATCAATGATTAATGCATTTCCTTCAACAGTGTTTTGAGAAGAAAATTTTTCTTTTTGAGGCAACAGCTGAGTTTTCTTAAAATAAGTTGACATAATGATAAGAATGCTAGCAGCGACAAAAATACTGAAACCGATAACTTTTAGATTAAAGCTTCTTAGATTAAAATGAGAAAAAGATTTTTTCATGAAATAAAGAAACTGCTAACATTATTATAACTCTATTTTAGTATTGTTTATAATTGACCCGAGAAACTTTATTCATATGACGAAACAGTGTTTCGTTTTAATGACAAAATTTTCATTAGATATCACAATAATCAAATACTCATACAGAATATATGTAAGCAACTTAAATAATAAATCAACTTATCCAAATCCGTACAAAACATACAAAGTTTAAAGTAAACTTTTTAAACTTAAGGAAATAAAAAAACACCCCTCAAAAAATAACTTTGAAGAGCAATACTCCAACATTTCTTTTGGAGTATAAAATCTATCAATTTAATAATAATTTTATTTATTTAATTTTTGTTTCTTTAAATTCAACGTGCTTTTTTACAACTGGATCATATTTACGCTTGCTCATTTTATCTGTCATTGTACGGCTGTTTTTCTTTGTTACATAGAAAAAACCAGTATCTGCAGTTGATAAAAGCTTGATCTTAATGGTTGCTGCTTTAGCCATAATGTAAATACCCTATTTATACTGAAAAAATATTATTTCTGTCAAAACTTATTTCCGACATCATCAGATTTTCCGGCAACACTACGGATGTTCTCAAAAAAGTCAAGAGCTGATTAATTTTCTCATAAGTTGGACAAACACCAAAATGACATATAAACCGAAAAAAACAGCCATGGCTATTGAAAAACCAAAGTGTTTAAAGATATCCATGGATTTTCCGATAAAGGTCGGTCCGATGAGCATACCAATTCCATAACAAAAAATAAAAGCAGAATTAGCAGCAGCAAGCTCTTGCCCCTTGAGACGGGCTCCTAAATGTGCAAGACTAATTGTATAAAGGCTCGCTGATACACCACCCAGAAAAAACAAATCAAGCATCAGAATCCATGGATATTGAAGAATCCATGGTACTATAAAAGTTCCTAAAAAACCTAAAATAGCGCAACTCATCAGCGGGTAGCGTCGATCTTTGGCGTAGTCGCTTATAATGCTGATAGGAATTAAGAGGAAAATATTCCCAAGTGCAAGGGTTGCCATAAAATGTGCTGCTTCATTCTCATTATAACCAATGGATAAACTAAAGGGTATTATAAGAGTTAATACGCCCATTTGAATGGCCCCGTAAACAAGGACCGCCATCATTGCACTTGGAACGTGAAAAAGATAACGAAAAAATGGCATATATTGATTTTTTTGAAATTCTGGACTTAATTTCCAAGCGGTAAGAATTGGTATAGTAGCAAGTATAATAAGGCTATATCCAACAGCAAAAGGAATAAATCCTTGTGTTCCCACTTTTGCTAGCAGCGTTAGACCTATTATAAACCCTAATCCTAAGACAATAGCATAAATAGAAAGGATCAAACCGCGTTTTTTTGGGGGAGCATAACTGTTGATCCAAAACTCTGATAGGATAAACATAACTGTCATGCTGAAATGTAATATAAACTTTAAAATAAACCAAATCCATATGGGATCAAAAAAATAGAATCCTAAAAAACTTAAAGATCCTATCGCCATCATAAGCAATATTGTTTGAGCGATTCCTAAGCATAAGGCAATTCGAGACGTAAAAATAGCTGCAATAATTGTGGCGATTCCACCAACTGTTCCACTATAGCCGATTGTACTGTTGGAAAGTCCTTTCTCTGCCATAAGAAGAGAGACAAGTTGTGTTCCCATTGCCAATGCTGTTCCAACAGTGCCAATGGTTGCAATAGCGGCAATAATTGCACGCAAAGAATTATTTTGAGAGTCAAAAGGTTTTTTTTTCATGAGAATGGCTTAAGGTACTCTTGTTTATTTAAACAATGAAAAGATGAGCTGAAATGAAAGGGAGCCAAAACTATCCTTTGCAGTTTCTCTCATTTTCTAAGTATAAAAAACTGCAAGATTTTTATATGGTTATTATAGACTTAACAATAAAATTTATCCTCTTGTATACTAAAGAAAGAAGATTGTACATATAAATATTATATAATATAAGTCATTTCTTAAATTGAATTTATTATTCATATTATATTCAATGAAGGGCAAGAAGCTTAATTTTTTCTTTTCCCATAAAAAGTATACTTTTGTTTTTTTAATTTGTTTTTATGGTAGGATGTCGGTGAAAATTTTATTGGACGAGGTTTTGTTAACAGTTCAAAGCATAAAGCGCCAGCAAAAGGTTGTACCGTTATAAGTTTTACTTCTACAACATCACTGAGCTGATAGCCTTTATGGCTACGCTGTCCTACAAGAACATGTTGTGCTTCATCAAAATGATAATAATCATTTTTAAGTGTAGAAATATGGACAAAACCATCTGTATTGAGTTTATCAAGTGAGATAAAAAGACCTGCTTTTGTAACTCCGGAAATGCGGCCTGTAAAAATACGACCGATTTTATTCGTTAAATAGTGAGCAACAAGCCGATCAATCGTTTCTCTTTCAGCCATCATTGCACGGCGTTCGTATAAAGAAACTTGCGTAGCAATTTCTGCAAGATTTTGTTCTTGTGTATCTGTTAATTGATCATTTCCTAATTTGAGAGCTTTAATGAGTGCTCGATGAATAATGAGATCAGCATAACGACGGATTGGTGATGTAAAATGTGTATAGTTCTGCAAATTCAAACCAAAATGGCCACTATTTTTAGGGTTGTACTCTGCTTGTGATTGTGAACGCAAAATAACTTGATTGACTAGTTCTTGTTGTTGAGTATGAGCGACCTTTTCTAAAATTCTATTAAGGCGCGCTGAGGTAAGTTCGCTTCCGCGGGAGAGTGGTATCCCCAAACTTTGAAGAAAGCTCCGAAGTATTTCTTGCTTAGCAAGAGAAGGTTTTTCATGAATACGATAAATGAGCGGCTGGTGATGTTGTTTTAATGTTTCAGAAGCTGCAATATTAGCTTGTATCATAAACTCTTCAATTAAACGATGCGCTTCTAATTGTGTTTCACTCACAACATCTTTTATGCATCCATTTTGATCAAGAATAATCTTTTTTTCTGCAATTTCTAATTCTAGTGGTTGGCGACGATTTCTCGCAGCTTTAAGGCATGCATAGGCTTCCCATAAGGGGTGCAAAATGCTCTCAAAAAGAGGGGTTATTTTTTCATTTATATTACCTTCAATTGCCAATTGTACTTCTTGATAAGAAAGTTTGGCTCTTACACGAATCATAATACGATGAAAACTATGTTTTCGTTTATTACCGTTTGCATCAAAAATCATACGAACGGCTAAAGCTGGTCTTTCTTTTCCTTCACGAAGAGAACATAAATCATGAGAAAGGCGTTCAGGTAACATTGGCACAACGGTATCGGGAAAATAAACAGAATTTCCACGTTTCAATGCTTCTTTATCTAAAGCGCTTCCTGTTTTGATATAGTAAGAAACATCTGCAATGGCCACAATAATAATCCAACCATCATTATTTGCTGGGTCTTTATCCTTGGTTGCATAAACTGCATCATCATGGTCTTTTGCATCTGGTGGATCAATTGTAATAAAGGGTAATTGTCGCCAATCTTCACGATTATCCATATTGGCAGCTTTGATATGTTTGGCTTGCTCAAGAACACTTTCAGGAAAAATATAAGGAATTCCTTTCGAAAGAAGCGCTATCATTGAGAGTGTTTTCTCACTCTTAATGTGCCCTAAAACATTCTTTATTTTTGCGCTCTTTAATCCGTAACCAGTATTTTTTTTTATTTCGACTTCAACGAGATCACCAATTTGAATCTTCATTTCTGGAGACATTTCAACAATGAGTTCATTGGTTTTGCGGTCTATAGGATCAAGGCGCCATTGATTATTTTCCAATTTTCGTACAATAGCAAATGCGCTTTTGGGAGATACATCAATTTTACGAATAATTCGTCCCGTATAAGGATGGCTTGAGCTTTCAGAATTTTTATTTCGAAAAACTTTTACAAGAATATGATCTCCAACACCAATATTACTTCCTGTTATGTGATGAAAAGAGTGTATTTCAATATTGGGCTTTGGAGAATCTTCCCATTCAAGAGGTTGTGCAATAAAACTTCCATCTTTATCACGTCCGCTAATTTTTACTAAAGAAACAGGGGGTAATTTTCCTTTGTTTATTGCTCTTTTGTGGTGTTTAGATATGAGATTTTGATCCTTTAACTCACGTAACATATCTCTAAGCCAGATACGAGAATCGCCTTTTAAGTTAAAAGCTTTAGCGATTTCTCGTTTACTTGAGTGGTTAGGATTCTCAATTATAAAGGAAAGGATTGCTTCCTTATTGGGAAAAGTTTTCCCCTTGAATGAAGAGAGATATTTTATGTTTTTTTCACCTTTAGCCAAAATTTATGTCTCTTTTATTTTTGCTTTTGTTTTAGAAGAAGCTCTTTTTGAAGTTGTTTTTTTACTCGATGCTTTAGCCGATATAAGTTCTAGTGCCTCTGGAAGTGTTACACTAATGGGATCTTTATCTTTTGGCAATGTTGCATTAATTTTACCCCAATTGACATAAGGACCATAACGCCCGTTGCGCACGGTAATGGTTCCTCCTTCTGGATGCTCTCCTAATGTTGCCAATGCTTCAGGTGTTGTTCTGCTTTGCTTGGTTTTGTTTTCTTGTTGTTCTGCCAATACTGTAACAGCGCGATTGATACCAATATCAAAAACTTCATCTGCATGAAGAAGGCGCGCAGATTTTCCGTTATGGCTAAGATAGGGACCATATCGTCCAATCGTAGCCGTGATTATTTTTCCAGTTTCAGGATGAATGCCAATTTCACGGGGAAGGGATAGTAAAGCCAAGGCTTTATCAAGGGTTACATTTTCTGCCTGCCACTCTTTTGGTAGTCCTGCACGCTTAACTTCTTTGCTTTCACCAAGTTGAATATAGGGTCCAAACCGGCCATTGCGAAGAGAGATATCTTTTCCTGTTTCAGGGTCAATACCAAGTATAACAGGTTCATCATTGCGTACAGCTTCATTATCTTCTCCAGTATCTGTACCAAGTTGGCGTGTGTATTTACATTCGGGATAATTGGAACAGCCAACAAAAGCACCATAACGACCGAGTTTTAATGATAATTGACCATTTTTACAAAGAGGACAGGAACGCACATCACTTCCATCTTCGCGTTCAGGAAAGGCGAGAGGTGCTAATGTTACATTTAAAACATCAAGGACATTGGTTATACGGAGTTCTTGGATATTGCTAATAGATGCATTAAATCCATCCCAAAAATCCCTTAAGACGTCTTTCCAAGAAAGTTTGCCGTCAGATATAAGATCCAGCTTTTCTTCAAGATCTGCTGTGAAACCATATTCTACATAGCGATTAAAGAAATTTTCAAGAAAGGCCGTAACAATACGTCCCTTAGCATCGGGAATAAGCTTTCGTTTATCAATGACAATATATCCACGGTCACACAATGTCGCCAATGTGGAGGCATAAGTCGAAGGACGACCAATTCCTAACTCCTCAAGCTTTTTAATTAATGAAGCTTCAGAATAACGAGAAGGGGGCTCTGTGGTATGTTGTACGGATTCAACTTTTTCTTTTGTAAGTGCTTCACCAGTGTTTATTTGTGGTAAACGTGTTGTTTCATTTTCTTCATTATTTTCTTCGTCTCGTTGATCCGTGTAGACGGAAATAAAGCCATCAAAGCGAATAACAGATCCTGTTGCTCGTAGATTTGCACGGTTTTCTCCTTGCTGTGCTTCAATTTCAACGGTTGTACGTTCAATGTCAGCAGAACGCATTTGGCTGGCAATAGCACGCTTCCATATCAGCTCATAGAGCTTTGCTTGATCGCTATCGAGAAAATTACGGACTTGACTAGGATTGCGTTGAAAATCTGTTGGACGGATCGCTTCGTGTGCTTCTTGTGCATTTTTTGCCTTTGTTGAATAAAAACGTGGTTTTTCAGGAATATAGTCTTTACCGAAAGTTTCATGAATAACTTTTCGTGCTGAATCAATAGCTTCTGGTGCTATTTGCACACCATCGGTACGCATATAAGTAATCAGCCCTGCCGTTTCACCATTAATTTCAATGCCTTCATAAAGCTTTTGGGCAATTTGCATAGTGCGAGAAGCTGAAAATCCTAATTTTGAAGAAGCTGCTTGTTGTAGTGTGGAGGTTGTAAATGGAGGAAAAGGATTTCTCTTTGTAGGTTTTGCTTCAACACTGAGTGTATGATATTGGGCTTGCTCCAACATAAGGCGAATTTGGTCTGCTTGTTCTTGAGATTGAATATCAAGCTTGCCTATTTTTCTTTGATTAAACATTGTCAATCTTGCTTGGAAACTATCATTTCGGATGGTTTTTAACTGTGTTGTAATGGACCAATAATCTTCTTTGATAAAATGTTCTATTTCTGATTCACGATCACAAATAATACGCAAAGCAACCGATTGAACGCGTCCTGCTGAACGGGCACCAGGAAGTTTCCGCCATAAAACAGGTGAAAGTGTAAAACCAACGAGATAATCAAGAGCGCGACGTGCAAGATAAGCATCTACAAGTGATGTATCAATATCACGTGGATTGTTCATAGCATCAAGCACAGACTTTTTGGTGATGGCATTGAAGACAACTCTTTTAATAGGTTTATCTTTTAAAACTTTTTTTTGACGGAGAACATCCAGAATATGCCATGAAATAGCTTCCCCTTCACGATCAGGGTCTGTTGCTAATATAAGGCTATCGGCTTCTTTAACGGCTTTTGCTATTTCATTTAAACGTTTAGCGGCAGCAGAATCTATATCCCATTTCATAGAAAAATCTTGATCCGGTAAAACAGAACCATCTTTTGCAGGCAAATCACGAACATGTCCAAATGATGCGACAACTTTGTATTGAGATCCAAGATATTTATTAATTGTTTTTGCTTTTGCTGGAGATTCAACGATAACGATATTCATAATTTTACCCAAATATTGAAATAAAAATTTTTTTATAAACGCCTTTTACGCGAATAGCTAATGCCAATTGCTTAAGAGCACATAAAAAAATATTAGCCATATAAAAAACATGAATATTGTACAACTTATGATTGTCATTATTAGAATACACCCTATATAGAATTACACGATTTATTTTCCACTGTTATTACAAAAACATACGGCGAAATACTAAGACGTCTATTGAGAGGTAGGAGGGGAAATGCTCAAGGATAGAGGATTATGTTTATAAATCATTTAAAAGTTATCCAATATATTACAGACATGTCAAAGCAAATGAATCAGATGGCGCGTCAGGCGCATAGTCCGCTTTTAGCATTGCTTTTGGATATGGTTGCCAAAGAAGGGCAAAGCATTATTAATAGTGCTGAGGCTCTTGGGGAAGATCAAGATTCGACAATGACACACAACCACCAGAGTGTCGAATAAGCTTTCCAGCAAGGTCGAGTTCTACCAACAAGAGGTAGAGAGCTGGGAGTGAAACACCTGAGTGGATACTAAGTGTGTCTAAATCGATTGGCGTTGTTGAAAGAGCGGAGAGAACTGCTGCGCGTGCTGCATTGTCATCTGCTGAAGAGAGACCGCTGTTTTTTTCATCTGCTAAATTAAAATTCTCCTTTTCAAGTTGTAAAGAGGATGGTTCCTCAAAAAAATTGAGTTGCGAATTTGGAAGCGGTGAAATTAATGGCGTAAGTGTTTCTATAATGTCAGAAGGATGTGTGGTGAGTAGAGCACCGTCTTTGATAAGATTGTTTGTACCAACAGATCTTGGATCAAGTGGAGAACCGGGAATGGCAAAAATTAACCGTCCCATTTCAGCTGCTTGACGTGCGGTAATTAAGGACCCTGAGCGCAGGGCTGCCTCTACAACCAAGAGACCAAGTGATAGAGCTGCAATAATACGGTTTCTTCTTGGAAAATCGATAGCACGCGGCTTCCAAGAAATGGGCATTTCGCTGATGATGGCTCCACCGTTGGCGATAATATCTTCGTGCAACTTTTTATTTTCAGGAGGATAGATATGATCAATTCCTCCAGCCATGACTGCAACAGTTCCTGTTTTTAAACTTGCTTGATGCGCAACGCTATCAATTCCACGAGCGAGACCAGAAATTGTTACAAAGTCTGCTTCTCCGAGAAAACGCGCAAATTGAGCCGTAAGCTTTTTCCCAGCAGCTGAAGCATTTCGAGAACCTATAATTCCAATAGAAGTTTTTTGAAAAATTGAAATATTACCTTTGATAGCAATAAGCGGCGGAGGGGCTTCTGTAACCTTAAGAAAAGCTGGATAGTCTGGTTCGCCCATACCGATGAACCGAATATCTAATCTTTCAGCTTCTTGCATTTCTTTTTCTGCATCTTCTAAGCTTGCTATTTTTATAGATACAGAACCACCACCTTTTCTACTAAGCTCTGGCAGCGCTGCCAGAGCATTTTCTGCTGTTTTATAATGATCAATGAGATTGCGAAAACTAACAGCTCCAATATTTTCACTGCGCAACAACCGTAACCAGCTTAGACGTTGACGATCAGTAAGCAGGATTCCTTTATTTATCTCCGTGTTGCGTACCAATCTTACTTTCTTCCCCAATTAATAATCTACTGATATTTGCAGAATGTTTTATAAACACAAATACGCTCATCACAATCAGCATACAATAGAAATAAGAAGCGGAAAAATAAAAAACAAATATCGGTGTGATCGTAACAGCAATAAGCGCAGATAATGAAGAATAACGCATGAGAAGAAAAATCGCACTCCATACAATAATAAAAATAATTGCTGCGGGCCAATAGATTCCTAAACAGACCCCTAGATAGGTAGCAACACCTTTGCCACCTTTAAATTTAAGCCATACGGGGAAAAGATGTCCTAAGAAAGTAAAAAAACCCGCTAGAGAAACAAGTATACTATTGTCTAGCGGATTACTAAAAAACTTTATAATCAAAACAACGATAGTTCCTTTTAACATATCACAAAGAAGTGTTAGAGCAGCAAGCTTTTTATTTCCTGTTCGTAAAACATTTGTTGCTCCAATATTGCCGGAACCGATTGTTCTTATATCACCAATTTTGAACAATCTCGTAAAAAGAAGACCAAATGGAATCGAGCCAATGAGATAAGATATGAGGAAAATAAACCATGGAGTGGACTGAAAAAATATTTCTGCTTCATTCATTAAGAATCTCATTAAGTTTGTTGATCAAGTTTAAAAACGGATTTCCCTTTCACAAAGGTCTGGAGCACACGTCCTTGAAAACGTGCATTATCAAAAGGGGTATTTTTTGAACGTGAATAGAGCTTCTCTTTCGAAACAACCCATGGTTCTTCAAGATCAACCACAATAAAGTCTGCATGAGCACCTTTTTTGAGTGTTCCTGCATTGAGTCCAAAGAGCTTTGCAGGCGCCGTTGACAAAAGTTCCGTTATCCGTAGAAGAGATAGGCTCTCATCATGATAAAGGCGTAAGGCTGCGCTCAATAAGGTCTCCATACCAATAGCGCCAACTGCCGCGTCATTAAATGGTAAATGTTTTTTGTCGATACTCTGAGGATCATGAGAAGAGACAATAACATCTACAGTCCCATCCTTTATTGCTTCAATCATTGCTATACGGTCTTCTTCTGTACGCAATGGGGGCATTAAGCGAAAAGAGGTGCGATATTCACCAATGTCATTTTCATTGAAAGATAAATGATTAATAGATACACCCGCTGAAATTTTCTCACTGTGTTTTTTACCTAAACGAAATGCATCAGCAGAGAGTGCTGTCGATATTTGAGCGGCATGATAGCGTGTTTGCGTTAATACTGCTAATCGCAGATCTCTTTCAAGTGGAATAACTTCTGCTTCGCGAGGGATGCCAGAAAGACCAAGCCAACTGGCAAGCAGTCCTTCATTCATCACACCTTGCCCTGTAAGATCTTTATCTTGCGTTTCATGCATCAATGGAACATCAAAATCGCGTGCATAAGTCATTGCACGCCGCATAACAGATGAATTTTGAAGTGTTTTTTTGCCTTCACTAAAAGCAACGGCTCCTGCATCTTTGAGCAAACCAAATTCGGTTATTTCTTGTCCGTTGAAACCTTGTGTGATTGAAGCAACGGGATAAATATTGACCAATGAGATTTCCTGTGCTGTATGCGTAATAAATTTAATCAGAGCAATATTATCAATAACTGGATGCGTGTTTGGCATCATAAGAAAGGAAGTAATACCACCTGCTGCGGCCGCTTGACTTGCTGATGCAATTGTTTCACAATGCTCATTCCCTAATTCTCCAACAAAAACGCGCGCATCAACGAGTCCAGGGAGAATTGCTTTGTTTTGTGCGTTAATAACTTCTGCTTCTTCAGGGAATCCCTGATTCAGAGCTTCTTTTCCAGCGGCTATAATTCGTCCATTTTCAACAATAACTGTACCAATTTCATCGATTGTGCGCGAAGGATCAATAATACGAGCATTTTGAAAAACAATTGGTTTTATCATTTTTTTTCTCCACTGATCTTTGCGCGTGAATCTAATAAAGCCTCCATGACAGCCATACGCACTGCAATTCCCATTTCTACTTGTGTATGAATCATACTTTGTGGTCCATCTGCTATGTCGGATGCAATCTCTACACCACGGTTTAATGGGCCAGGATGCAGAATAATAGAATCATTTTTGGCATAGGCTAAATTTTCTTTATGTAAGCCAAAATAATGGAAATATTCACGCGTAGAGGGAATAAAAGAGCCTGTCATCCGTTCATGCTGTAAGCGCAACATCATGATAACGTCAGCATTTTTAAGACCTTCTTTCATCGTGTTAAAAACCTCAACACTCATATGAGCGATTTCTGCGGGTAAGAGTGTTGAGGGAGCAACAGCACGAACACGAGCACCCAAAGCATTAAGACACAAGATATTGGAACGGGCAACACGTGAGTGTAAGATATCTCCGCAAATCGCAACAGTTAATCCTTCAATACGACCTTTTGCCCTTTTAATGGTTAGAGCATCTAATAAAGCTTGGGTTGGATGTTCATGAGCACCATCACCTGCATTAATAACACAACAATCAACTTTTTGCGCTAATAAAGCTGCCGCTCCTGCACTGTTATGGCGAAAAACCAGTATATCTGGCTTCATTGCATTGAGAGTTGTAGCTGTATCAAGTAATGTTTCTCCCTTTTTTACAGATGAGTTGCCGATCGCAAGACTCATCACATGTGCACCTAGCCTTTTACCCGCTAATTCAAAAGAAGATTGTGTTCGCGTAGAGGCTTCAAAAAAGAGATTAATTTGAGTCCGTCCATGCAAAGTAGATTTTATTTTATCAATTTTGTTAGAAAGGATAACATTTGCTTCTGCACGATCAAGCAATGTATTAAGATCTTGTACACTCAGATCTTTAATAGCTAAAAGATGTTGATGAGGGAAAAGTGGAAAAAAATTATCTTGAATCATAGCATTCTTCTTTATCTCTCTCTAAACAGGTTAAACAAGCATTTGTTTGAATATGATAAATGTTTCTTAACTCTAAAAAGACAAATAGTCTATGATATGAATGATTTGAATGTAGGAATATACCTATGAGTGCTGTATCTGCGCAAAATACTCGTCGAAAAAATACATTTCTTAGCGATACGCTTATGTTTCGTATTGCTTCTACTTTGCCTAAGTTTTTGTTAGCAAGTTTTGAAGAAATAGGGGATTTTGCCGCGAGTCGAGAAGCATGGAAACTTTCTTGCTTAGCGAATCGTTATAAGCCTTTATTATGCTATAATGATGAATGGGGGCAACCAACGGAAAAATTAGAGATCCATTCTTCCTATCAAGCTCTTCAACAATATTCTAGACAAGCAGGTTTGGTTACCTCACTTTGGGAAAATGCGAGTTCAGAAAATGGAGTACGCTATCAAGCGCGTGCGATTCGTTTAGCTTTATCTGCTGGTTTAGAAACAGGACATTTGAATGAAGTTATCATAACGAGTGCAGCTATTGCTGTTTTAATTAGTGATATTGAGCTCTTCAAAAAATGGCAAAATGTACTTTTATCACGCCAATATGATTCTTCATCAAAGCCTATTCATCATAAAAAGGCTGCTTCTCTAACTTGTGCATTTGACGATATTGAAAAATACGCTTTCAATTTTCCAAGTGTTAAGAAAATTTCTTTCGATGAAAGTATGGAACGTGATCTATATCGTTTAAATGTTGTAAAAACCAATGTTATTAATCCTACCGCTGACGGATATCTTGTTAGTGCAGATTTAAATGGTCATTTAAGTTGTTTTTTTATTCCACGCATACAAGAAAATGGCGCATTAAATGGATCTATATCGATTCGTCATTTAATTCAGCGTTCTGGAGAACTTTTAACACCAGAGGGGGTTGTCGATTTCCAAGGCAGTTATGGCTGGCTTTTGGGAAATGCTGGAGAAGGGCTTAAAGTTATTAAAGATATCGAGACGATGATGCGTTTCGATCAATCTGTCATATCGGCAGGTGTTTTACGAGCGGCTCTTCAATTTGGTATAGATTTTTTCCGGAAAAAAATGCCCAATCAGCCGTTACCTCCACTGACAGAACGTATTTTTGCAGATATTGCATTAGATATAGCTGCCTCACAAGCATTGGTTTTGCGTTTAGCGAGAGCATTTGACAATGCAGCAAATGACCGTTCTGAAGCAGCTTTTGCCCGTATTATGACACCTATTATTGCTTATCATGTAAGTCAATTGGTTGTGCCTATTATTGGTGAAATTATTGCACAACTTGGTATTGAAAGTTTTATAGAGAATAATCCATTATCACAAATGTTGCATAATGGGCCTGCGCGAATTGTGAGAAATAGTTCTGCTAATCAATTGGTAAAGGATGCCATTCTTATTGCTGAAAAAGCACCGGGATTGTTTCAGAAATTGTTGGAAAAAATTGCTCTTGATATTGGGCCAGCGGGACCCCGAGCAATTGAAATCATTAAGTCAGCAGGTGATATGGCATCAGCAAATGAAGGTGCAGGAAGGTTTTTTGTTGAACAGGTAGCTTATGCAGCAGCAGCAGCAGCATTACGTTCTACAGACATAGAACATGTTGCAAATGCCTATATGGAAAGCCGCCTTGGGGGACAATGGAGATCTTCTTACGGGATGCTCATCGCACGATATAATGCAGGGCATTTGCTCAATGTCCTCTATCCTTCCATATGATGAAAGTGTTGAATTCTATTGAGAGCACCTTGCAATATAAAAGCGGCGGCTGCCGAATCAATACGGCTTGCTCTTTTAGCGCGCGATACATTCATTTCTAAAAGAGACCGTTCCGCAGCAATTGTTGATAAACGTTCGTCCCAAAAAACAAATGGAATTTTTGTATAAGCTTTCATATTGCTCACAAAAGCTCTGGTTGCTTGAACACGAGAGCCACTACTTCCATTCATGTTAAGAGGTAAGCCAATGATAATAACGCCTACATTTTCACGGTCAAAAATTTTAATAAGTGTGTAAGCATCTTCTGTAAATTTTTTTCGCTGTAGTACAGGACGCGGATTTGAGACAGTCAGCCCCATATCAGAAATGGCAATTCCGATAGTTTTTGTCCCTAAATCTAAGCCTGCTATTGTTTGTCTAGGCAAAAGATGTGTTATAACTTCATCTATATTAATAACAGTCATAAGGGGATAATACGTTTTTTAATGTTTCAGATCTATAGTTATATTCTTTATTCATGTTATCTAATATTCTTGCACTTACAAGTGCAGCCTTGTATAGCCAGAATAAAGATCAATAAATAAACAAAAAAGCAGAAAGGCGCAAAGAGTATGTCTGTTGATCAAGAGACAGTCAAGCGGATAGCACATTTAGCAAGGATTGCCCTCCACGATGATGAGATAGAACCTGTGACAAAAAAATTCAATGCTATTTTAGGTTTTGTAGAACAATTGAATGAAGTTGATGTCAGTGGAATTGAGCCATTAACATCTGTGATGCCAATGACTCTACGAATGCGTGAAGATAGTGTTACAGATGGTGATAAAGCAGCAGATATTGTAGCCAATGCTCCTGTTACAGAAGAAAATTTTTTTCTTGTCTCAAAAATTGTTGAGTAATTTTTTATATTTTTGAAATTTGAGAACCAATATGACTGATTTAACAACCCTCACAATTGCGCAAGCTCGTGATGCTTTAACAAAGAAGAATCTCAAAGCAACAGAATTAACGGAAGCTTATTTACAAGCAATAGAATTAGCTAATCCAATTTTGAATGCTTATGTAACAATAACAGCAGAACAGGCAATGAAAATGGCTGCTGAATCAGACAGTCGCTTAGCGAAAGGGCAGGGAGGGCTTTTAGAAGGAATCCCCTTGGGGATTAAAGATCTTTTTGCAACCTATGGTGTTCATACTCAAGCCTGTTCACATATCCTTGATGGTTTTAAACCGCACTATGAATCAACTGTCACAGCTAATTTATGGCAAGACGGTGCTGTGATGTTAGGAAAACTTAATATGGATGAGTTTGCTATGGGCTCATCCAACGAAACATCATATTATGGCCCCGTTATTAGTCCATGGAGAAAAAAAGGCTCGAATGAAAAACTCGTACCCGGTGGTTCATCGGGAGGATCTTCTGCCGCTGTTGCTGCACAAATTTGTGCTGGGGCAACAGCAACAGATACAGGTGGCTCAATACGTCAACCAGCAGCTTTTACTGGAACTGTAGGAATAAAGCCAACTTATGGACGTTGTTCGCGATGGGGCGTTGTCGCGTTTGCTTCATCTCTTGATCAAGCTGGACCTGTTGCCAGAGATGTTCGTGATTGTGCTATCTTACTCAGATCAATGGCCTCTTTTGATGAAAAAGATTCTACTTCCGTCAATTTACCAGTTCCTGATTATGAAAGTTATCTTGGTCAATCAATCAAAGGAATGAAAATAGGTATTCCAAAAGAATATCATGTGGATGGAATGTCTCCAGAAATTATTGAGCTTTGGCAAAAAGGAATAAATTGGTTAAAAGAAGCAGGTGCTGAGATTAAGGATATTTCTTTGCCTCATACAAAATATGCTCTACCTTCTTATTACATTATAGCTCCTGCAGAAGCCTCTTCTAATTTAGCGCGTTATGATGGTGTGCGTTTTGGTTTGCGCATGCCTGGAAAAGACATCATTGAGATGTATGAAAATACACGTTCTGTTGGTTTTGGTAATGAAGTTAAGCGGCGTATTTTGGTGGGGACTTATGTCCTTTCATCTGGTTATTATGATGCCTGTTATCTAAGAGCTCAAAAAGTAAGAACACTCGTAAAACGTGATTTTGATCAATGTTTTGCTTCAGGCATTGATGCTATTTTGACACCAGCAACACCAACACCTGCTTTTGGTATTGCTGATGAAAAAATAAAAACTGATGCTGTAGCAATGTATCTTAATGATATTTTTACGGTACCAGTCAATATGGCTGGTTTACCAGGAATTTCTGTTCCTGCTGGTCTGTCATCAAATGGTTTACCTCTAGGATTGCAATTGATTGGTAAACCTTTTTCTGAAGAAGTCATTTTTCAGATAGCGCATATTATTGAACAAGAAGCAGGAATATTCAGTGCAGAAAAATGGTGGATGTAATAGTCAAAATTCACAAAGGAGCATTTCTCATCCTTATGAGAAATGCTTTTTTAGAAGGTGGAGGGAATGAGCTCTATTTCCTTAATTCGTAGTCTTTATCCACCAAGATAGGCTTCTTTAACACGCGAATCAGAGAGCATAGTTTTTCCTTCACCGTGAAATAAAATATGTCCTACCTCTAAAATATAAGCATAGTCAGCTATGGAAAGTGCAGCAAATGCATTTTGTTCAATAAGAAGAACAGTTTTTCCCATATCATTAATTTTTCGAATAATAGAAAAAATTTCTCGAACGAGAAGTGGCGCTAACCCCAACGAGGGTTCATCTAATATGACCATATCAGGATTGCTCATGAGTGCACGGCCCACAGCAACCATCTGTTGTTCACCACCTGACATTGTTCCTCCCAACTGTTTTGCTCTTTCACGTAGGCGCGGAAAAAGGTCAAATATCCATTCAATATCACGGGAAATTCCCTGCTTATCGTGACGAATATAAGCACCTAGATGAAGATTCTCTAAAACAGTGAGATGGGGCATGATACGTCGTCCTTCAGGACTTAGAGCAATCCCTAATCGCAAAATCTCTTCTGGTGATTTTTTAATAATAGATTTGCCATTATAGGTAATTTCTCCATAAACAGAGCGATTAAGTCCTGTAATAGAACGTACAATACTGCTTTTTCCTGCACCATTGGCTCCAATTAAAGTGACAATACTGCCCCGCTTTATGGACATAGAAAGATTTTGGACAGCTTTAATGGCGCCATAATGAACGTAAAGATTTTTTATTTTAAGAATATCCATAAACATCTCCGCCAAGATAAGCTTCAATAACTTTAGGGTTATTACGAATTTCATCTGGTGTACCATTGGCAATGCAACAGCCATATTCCATAACCAAAATATGTTGGCAAAGCCCCATAACCACTTTCATATCGTGCTCAATAAGAAGAATTGTAAGATCAAAGTCTTTTTGCACTTTTGCGATGAATTTTCTAAGATCTTCACTTTCTTGTGGATTCATGCCAGCAACAGGTTCATCAAGAAGAAGCAATTTGGGCTTTGTGGCTAACGCGCGTGCAATTTCTAGACGTCGTTGCACACCATAAGGTAAAGCTGTTGCCGATTGATTGGCAAGGTGATCAAGTTGTAGCTGTTCAAGGAGCTCCAAGGAATTTTTATAAACTTCCTTCTTTTCTTTCATTGCTTTTGAAAAAAATAGAGCTGAAGAAAACCAAGGATATTTTTGTCGAACATGCGCTCCTACCATAACATTCTGCAAAACCGTTAACCCTGAAAAAAGACGAATATTTTGAAATGTTCTGGCAATATGGCTTCTACAGATAATATAAGGAGACGCTCCAGAAATTTTTTTCTCATCAAAAAGAATGATGCCGCTTGTAGGAGCATAAAATCCAGAAATCATATTGAAAACTGTTGTTTTTCCAGCACCATTGGGACCAATTAACCCAGTAATACTTCCTCGTTTAATTGCCATATTAACATTATTTACAGCAACTAATCCGCCAAAACGCATTACAATATTATTGAGTGAAAGGATGTTGTCGTTCATAGCTTTCCCTCAGTATTAGAAAGCTTTTTGCGTTTCAAAAAGCTATAAATTCCATTCCATGAGAATTCTCGTTGTCCCATTAACCCTTTTCTCCAAAACAAGATAATTACCAGCAATAAAAGAGAAAAAACAACCATACGAAGTCCTGGGGTTTCTGGAATATGTATAAAACCTAAGTCAAATGGACTTTCAATAATACGAAGCCATTCAAGCATTACTGTAATAATAATGCTGCCAATAATGCTCCCTGTAATTGAACCGAGACCACCAGCAACAACAATCATCAAAATATTAAAAGTCAAAAGAAAATTAAACATTTTTGGATCAATGGTTGAAATAAGAGCCGCCATTAATGCGCCACCTATACCTGCAAAAAACGCTCCAACAGTAAAAGAAAAACTACGGTAGAAAAAAGCGTTAATTCCCATAGTTTTCGCAGCTATTTCATCATCACGGATAGCACGTAATACGTTACCAGTATTGCTTTGCAGTAAGAGGACAATAAAGAGAACAGTAAATGCTAGCCAACCGTAGTTCCACCATAATGTTGCATTTTGAGGTATTCCTTTGATTCCCAAAGAGCCATTTGTGAGCGATGTTGCGTTCGTAATGACAATGCGAATAATTTCTGCAAAACCTAATGTTGCAATTCCAAGATAATCACCACCAAGACGCAATATTGGTAAAGCAATCAATAAACCTACAACTGCAGCACACAAACCACTTACAACAACAGCGATAAAAAAAGGTAACTGTAAATGGTATAATGGTTCAGCAATAGGATCAAGAATCCACATCATTTCTTTTTGTTCAGGGGAAAGAAGTAAAATTGCGCAAACATAAGCACCAATAGCCATAAATCCAGCATGTCCAAGAGAAAACATACCTGTGAAACCGTAAATCAAATTAAGCGAAATTGCCAATATCGCATTAATAGCAATCAGATTTATGATACGAAGCGTATAGTCATTAAAATGGCTATCAGCATAAAATAAAAAACCTATAAAAACGAAAATACTTATACACGATAAAACAGTTGTCGCTGACTTCGCCATTAGATTTTCTCCTGACTTCTTTTACCCATTAATCCTGTGGGCAATATCAATAAAATCAGAATCAATAAAATGAAAGCGAAGGCATCTCGATATCCAGATAGCGCGGGAAAAAATGCGATAATCATAATTTCAATAAACCCTAATAACAATCCTCCCAACATTGCACCTGGTATCGAACCAATACCTCCGATAACAGCAGCGATAAATGCTTTGAGACCAGGAAGAACACCCATATAAGGCTGAATTTGAGGATAACGTAAAGACCACATAATGCCTGCTATGGCGGCAAGAGCTGAGCCTATTCCAAATGTAAACGCAATAACTTTATTGACAGACACACCCATCAAACGTGTTGTTTCAATATCATGGGAGATTGCGCGCATAGCAAGACCCGGTTTTGTTTTATGGATAATCCATAATAGTAATAAAATAAGAATTAATGACACAAAGGGAACGATCAAAGACATGGGAGCAATTCTGATGATACCATCTGCTCCTGATCCTAGATGCCATAAAAATGGTGTTACAAGAAAATCTGGCTGTTGTACACCTTTCGGAACACCACTAAAGAGTACAGTAGCAAGATTTTCAATAAAAAAAGAAACACCGATTGCACCGATAAGTGCCGAAATACGCGGAGCATGGCGTAGAGGTTTATAAGCAAATTGATCAACAGCAACACCCACAGCACTTGTAATAAAAATGGAAAAACAAAGAGCTAAAACCCAAATCGGTGTAAAATCTTGTGGGGAAATTTTAAAATAATAAACAAATCCTAGCGCAAGAATTAAAAAAGTAGCAATCCAATAAATTGGAGGACGCCTTTTAAAGCCTATAAAGACCGAATAATAAACAAGAGCAGCAAGGAACAAAAGAAGAAAAGCTGCCCAAGCAGGCATAAAGCCAATTGTGGAAAAGAAAACAAAATATGCTCCCAGCATAAAGATATCACCGTGAGCAAAATTAATGAGTCTCAGTATACCGTAGACCATGGTGTAGCCAATAGCAATAAGCCCATAAAGAGATCCCAATGCCAGTGCATTAAAAAAGTACTGGATGAACATTTCAGTGCTCATCTCTCATCCTTCCACATTTGTTAATTTACATAGGACAATAAGAAATTTCTAAGTTTTTGGTTGAGAAAAAGATCCTCAACCAATTCTTGCATTTTAATAAGTACAACTTTTTAATTAAAAAGCAGGTTTAACTTCTTCTAAATAAACACGTTTTCCATCCTGTATTTTAATGATACCAATAGGAATTTTAGGATTATGATTTTCATCCATTGACATATCCCCAAAGGGGGTAGGAAAATCTTTTAATTGGCTAAGTGCGATAGTAATTTTTTCACGATCAGTGCTACCAGCATTTTCAATAGCCTTCATGAACATCATATAACTCGTGTATCCCAAAACAGAATTGATATTTGGTTCTTTGTCAGGGTAAGCTTTTTTCCATTCTTTTGTGAATTCTTGCGCAGCTACTGACATATTTGGCATATCCTCACTATAGGGAAGTGTCGTATGTAAGAAACCTTCTGCAGCTTTTCCTGCAATCGTAATGGTTTCTGGATTATCCATAGCATCTCCACCCATAATTTGAAACTTAGCCCCTAATTCTCGTGCTTGTTTCATGATGATAGCACCTTCAGAAAAGTAAGATGGAATGAATAAGATATCAGGTTTCTGGGCGATAATTTGCGTGAGAACAGCTGAAAAGTCCTGATCTCCAGAATTATAATTTAAATTTGAGATAACTTCACCACCTAATTTTTTGAAAGCACGCGTAAAATAACTTGCAAGACCAATAGCATAATCGCTTGAAATATCTTTAAGGATAGCAGCCTTTTTTGCGTGTAAAGTTTGGCTTACATAAGTTGCGATTCCTACTCCTTGATAGGAATCAATAAAGCAAGCACGAAAGTAATATTTTTTACCCTGTGTAACAAGGGGACTTGTTGAGGACGTTGCAATGGTTGGAGTCTTTGCCTTTTCAGATATTTCACCACCTGCTAACGAGAGCGAAGAACCATAGCTACCAATGATTCCACTCACTTTTTCACTTGCTGTTAAACGCATAACAGCATTAGCCGCTTCTACTTTATCAGACTTATTATCAATAATAACAAGTTCTACTTTACGTCCTAAAATTTCTGGAA
Organism: Bartonella sp. CL25QHWL; assembly: GCF_042195335.1. Classification (NCBI taxonomy): domain Bacteria; kingdom Pseudomonadati; phylum Pseudomonadota; class Alphaproteobacteria; order Hyphomicrobiales; family Bartonellaceae; genus Bartonella; species Bartonella sp. CL25QHWL. The sequence continues at coordinate 30,448 of NZ_JBHIOE010000007.1, forward strand.
CTTTTTTATGGGCTAATTCTATACCTCTAATTTCAAGCTGACCTCCAAATGCATTTTGACCACTTAATGGAAGATAAACACCAATCTTAATAGGTTCACTCGCATAAACATTTGCTGTAAATGCCATAAATGCTGCGATTATCGTAAGGATTTTCTTCAATTGCATTGCGCATTTTCCTTAATTGAATTGTCGTTTTTTCACCTTATATTGAACTTCTTCATCATGCAAGTTACACATTAATCAAAATATCATTATGTAAAAAAACTTTATATATGACCTCTTTTGTAGGGCACTTCTTGTAAGGTATGTAAAGTGTACAATCAAATAGTTTTATAAATATTCATGTTGATATTCTCTGACATTAACATAGAAGATACGACAATGTGGGGAAATCTTATCTTGGGGCTTGCGTGTTGATACAAGAGCAATGTTTACTTAAACCTAGAGAATCAATATCGTACAATTTATAAGCTACAGGATCACGTTATTATGACGAGTAAGGATGCATTAAAGGATTGTTCCCCATCTGAGGATAGTATAGGTGCTTGTGGGGAGATTATCGAAATCAGTGGTGTCATTAAGTGGTTTGATGGTAGTAAGGGGTATGGATTTATTGTACCTGATTTACCTCATTTCCCCGATATATTATTGCATGTTACAGTAATGCGAAGGGATGGTTTTCAAACAGCTTTGGAGGGAGCTAAAGTCATTTGTGCTGTGGAAAAAACTGAACGAGGATTAAAGTGCGTTCAGGTGAAATCCATAGATTGTTCTTCAGCAATTCATCCATCAGAAGTTCCAGCCCGTACCCATGTTGTTGTTACTCCAGAAAGTGGACTAGAACGAGCAATTGTTAAATGGTTTAATCGTGACAAAGGATACGGTTTTCTTAGCCGTGGGCAAGGAACAGAAGATATTTTTATTCATATGGAAACATTGCGCCGTTTTGGTTTAGCAGAGCTTCGTTCCGGTCAAGTTGTTCTTGTACGTTTTGGTAAAGGAGAAAAAGGTTTAATGACAGCAGAGATTTATCCGGATATAGGCATTCCTTTAGCTACGCATTAAATTTCACGAGTGAAATCAGTATGTTTCCTGTATTTTTAAAGGTTATTGTTTCATAAATTGCTATAGAAGTAGATTTTTAAAGAAAATATAGCTCTCGTGAATCTATAAACCAAATGAAGGAAATTGTGCATATTACGTTGAAAGAAACTAGAAAATAACAAGGAAGCAATTCTCTTGTTTTTTGACTTTTAAACTCTGGTACTTTTTATTTTATAAACAAAATTTAAAATTTTTCTGTGGTGGAGACAAGAATGTTAAGGCCTTTTAAAAAGGGGCATGTTGTTTTATTGGTGATGCTTTTTATGCTAGATATGCGTGTTGTTGTAGCAAAGGAGCCCATAGAGATTCCTGTGCATCCGATTCCTTTAGAAATACATACAAAGCAAGGTCCGGTTTTTTATAAGGTAGAGATTGCTTTTACGCCAGCTCAAGCAGCAGCTGGTTTAATGTATCGAACTGATTTTCCACGCGATCGTGCAATGCTCTTTAAGCAGCTAAAAAGTTCTCAATCGGGAGATGAGCAGAAAATTTTTATGTGGATGGCAAATACCCCTTTACCTTTAGATATGATTTTTTTAAACTCTGAGGGAATTATTGTATCGATTGTTGAAAATACTTCTCCATTTTCAACAAAGACCATTTCATCAGAAGTTCCTGCAGCTTTTGCACTTGAGATTAACGCTGGTGAAGTTTCTGAAAAAAAGATACAAAAAGGGCAACGTGTTATTCATCCTGTACTTTGTGGAAAGTGCAATAAAAAATGACCGCTGAAGATATTCGTTTTTTTGAATATAATGGTTTGCGATTTGCTTATCGAGAAGAAGGGCAGGGCGCGCCTATTTTGTTGATCCATGGTTTTGGATCTTCTGCACGGGTGAATTGGTATGCAACGGGTTGGTTCCGTATTCTCACTGAAGCAGGATATCGTGTTATTGCTCTTGATAATCGCGGTCACGGAGATTCAGTTAAAAGTTATGATCCTGTCTTTTATACACCTCAAGCTATGGCTGGCGACGCTGTAAAGTTACTACAGCATTTAGAGTTATCTAAAGCTCATGTTATGGGATATTCTATGGGGGCTCGTATTAGTGCTTTTATGGCTCTTTTGCATCCAACATATGTACACAGTGTTATTTTTGGTGGTTTAGGTATTGGTATGGTGACGGGAGCAGGAAATTGGGAGCCCGTTGCTGAGGCCCTTTTAGCAGAAGATATTTCCACCATTACCAATGCACGCGGTTTAATGTTCCGTAAATTTGCAGATCAAACGAAAAGCGATAGACGTGCTCTTGCTGCTTGTATCATCACATCAAAACAGGAGTTAACGGCGTCTGAAGTTTACAAAATCAAACAACCAGCACTTGTTGTTGTTGGTTCATTAGATGAAATTGGCGGTGCTGCAGAGCCATTGGCAGCCTTGTTGCCTTGTGGTGAAGCTATATCAATTCCTGATCGAGATCATATGCTTGCTGTAGGCGATAAAGTTTATAAAAAAGGTGTTATCGATTTTCTTTCTCGTTATCCTATAAAATAAGAATTCTTCATAGCTTTTAGAATTTACAGAAATACCCAATATTTTTATCTCGTATAAATTAAAAAAGCTTATTTAAAAATCTTTCTTTTGTGACATAAGTTTTTATAAAGAATGAAAAGAAAAATAAACTCTTATTAGCTTATTTTGTATATTTTTCAGAGATGTAACTCTTCTAAGATTAGATAATTATACTTTAAAAGTTATTAAAAAGAATTATTTTTGAATGATGTAATAAATATTTTTTGCTAAAAAATGTAGTTTTAAATAAAAAAATATTGTTATTTATATTTTTTATAAAAGGAACAAAATTATAAATTATTGATCAATTTATTCTTACGAATATGCATTCTAAATACAGATGCTAAAATTGGAGATAAAGTAAAATTATTAAAAATATACAGTTTTTTTGCCATTTTTTAATCTATACGGGTATATTTAATAATGATAGACTCTTTTTGTAAACGTTCTTTATGAATTTATAAAGAACGTTGTAAATATATGTAACATTAAGTAAATATTCAGATTATGCTTTTTTACTGACTTTACAGAATCATAAGAGTGTCTTATTTGCGCGACACGCAATTATTTTAATCGTTTCAAAAAACAGGAGAGCATAGTGAATGCTGATGAAATAAAAAAACTTGATAATTATTTTAAAAATATATTCCAAAACTCAGCATTGCAAGTCAGAGCACGGCCTAAAAAGAGTGATTCTTGTGAGGTTTATATGGGAGATGAGTTTTTAGGCATTATCTATCGAGATGATGATGAAGAAGAGCTCTCCTATAATTTTTCAATGGCTATATTAGATATTGATTTAGAAAATTGATTTGTTATTCATAGTTGAATGAAGTCTTTTTATCCCATAAGATTTATATAAGTTTTAACGCTTTAAAGCTCGTATGGTTATTTCGTGCAATAATAAGATGGTCATGGATAATAATGCCTAATGCATTTGCTGCATCTTTTAATCTATATGTCATTGTTATATCTGCATCAGAGGGGGTGGAATCGCCAGAAGGGTGATTGTGGACTAAGATAAGTCCTGAGGCGGATAACTCTAAAGCGCGAGAAATAACTTCACGAGGATAAACAGGGGTATGATCAATGGTTCCAGTTTGTTGCACCTCATCAGCAAGCAAGCCGTTTTTCTTATCAAGAAATAAAATACGAAATTGTTCACGTGTTTCGTGAGCCATAACAGCTTTACAATAAGCTAAAACTTTATCCCATGATGAAAAAATATCGCGTTTAAACAATTGCGCACGAGCAAGACGTCCAGCAACATCTGAAATAATTTTTAAATCAATTGCAGTGGCGGGACCACATCCTGGAATTTCTTGAAGTCGGTGAATGTCCGCTCCCAACACATCAGCTAATGAACCAAAACGCGCTATCAAATTTTTAGCTATGGGTTTTGTGTTTGCACGGGGTATTGTGCGAAAAAGCAATAATTCAAGATACTCATAATCTTCAATTGCATTTCCTTTTGACTTTAAATAGCGCTTCCGAAGACGTTCACGATGTCCTTGATAATGTTTATGAAGCTGTGCGTTTTTCTGAGGCTCTTCACTTTTTCTTTCTGATACTGGGGTGAGTGGAGAACTCGATGTTAATGCAAAGTGATTACTTTGAGTACCTTCCTTTTGATTTAATTTTTTAGCCATAACATCTCTACGTTGCGTTAGGTATGCGAATTTGGAATATAAAAAATATTTTTAGGAGATTGCGTAAATATTTCATATCCTTCATTTGTCACACCAATTGTATGTTCATATTGTGCTGTCAGAGAACGGTCACGGGTAACAGCAGTCCAACCGTCAGATAAAATCTTAACTTGTGGTTTACCAAGGTTAATCATAGGCTCAATTGTAAACATCATACCTTGTTTTAATTCGACTCCTTCTCCAAGGTTTCCATAATGGAGGATATTGGGAGCATCATGAAAAAGCTGGCCGATACCATGTCCGCAAAAGTCTCTCACAATTGAACAGCGTTCAGATTCTGCATACTGTTGAATGGCTGCCCCGATATCACCTGTCGTTGCTCCAGGCTTAACGACAGCGATTCCTTTCATAAGACTTTCATAGGTTATTTTTAGCAAGCGTTCTGCTGCACGCCTAATTTTTCCAACAGGATACATTCGGCTTGAATCCCCATGCCAACCATCAAGGATAAAGGTTACATCAACATTTACAATATCACCTTCTTGCAAAGGTCTTTTATTGGGAATGCCATGGCAGACAACGTGATTGATAGATGTACAGCATGAATGGCTGTATCCATGATAATTTAGATCAGCAGGAAGTGCTCCTCGCTTAGCTCCAAAAACGAATACAAAATCATCAATTTCTTGCGTAGTAACGCCCGGCTTAATAATATCCGTAAGCGCATCAAGGCATTCTGCAGCAATACGACCAACTTCACGCATTTTAGCAAAAGCATAATCATCGAAAATGCGGATTTTTCCATTAAATTTTAAAGGGATTTTATTATATTCGATATACTCAGTCATTGTTTCTTCTATTTTCTATTTTTACTCTCTGAATCGGAAAAATGCCTTCTACACTTACATGACACTTTACAGCATAACATTCTACCCCTGATTTTAATGCTAAATCAAACTTACGTCCATAGAGTGGATCAAGATCATGACAAATTGTAAAAGCTGTGCAATCTTCTCGTTGAATAATATAAAGCATAGCAGCTCGTTTTCCTTGTTGTACAACTCCTATGAGCTCATCAAGGTGACGTGCACCACGTTTTGTTTCGCTATCAGGAAATTCTGCTAATCCTTTCTGACGAATAAAATGAACATTTTTGACTTCTAGGTAACAATCAGGAAGAATGTCATCTTGTAAAAGAAAGTCAATTCGTGATTGTGTCCCATAGCGTTGTTCTTTTAAAATTGTTTTATATCCACTTAATTCTGGTAGTAATCCGTTTTGAATTGCCTCTAACGCAAGCTTATTGGGTAAAGAAGTATTAATGCCAACCAAAGTATTATCGGCTTCAATAATTTCTAATTGATAGGCATATTTTCGTTTGATGTCGTTATGATAAGAAAGCCAAATATTGGAGTTGAAAGCTGTTAATCCAAGCATTGATCCTGTATTAGGTACAGACACGGTGAGGACATGCTGATCATCTTGTTGAACATCTGCAAGGAAACGTTTATAACGACGGATAAGCTTTGCAGGAAAAAGTTTGGGAATAAAGTGCATATCCCTTTTTAGGATTTATGATTTCATAATTCAACTGAGATTATGATTTGCAGGGGCTGTTTCCTATTAAAAGTAGATAAAATTGATGTAAAAAACGCTACGATATTGTTCACTTTAATGGCTTTTAAAATTTATTATTAGGTTTAGAAACTATTATCTTTGAATGAAAAGATAACATTGTCTATAATTTATTATTAAACAGCATTAGAGTATTGTGAAAAAGGTTTCGTAAAAAATAGTGGAGAGGGAGATAGTTTAAGTGAAACTAGGTAAGATTGATGGCAGGAACGAATAAGAATCGTGAAAATTTAACAAATGGTCCCATTATTATTTTAGTTGAACCGCAGCTTCCTGAAAACATTGGTATGGTCGCAAGGGCAATGGCGAATTTTGGGCTTTCTAAGCTTCGATTAGTCAAACCTCGAGAAATGTTTCCAAATGAAAAAGCTAGAGCTGCTGCAAGTAAAGCTGATCATGTCATTAACAATGCTGTGATTTTTAACACATTGCGTAATTCAATTGCAGATTTACACTATGTTTTTGCCACAACAGCACGTGAAAGATGTGGATTTAAAACTGTAAAAAGTGCTGTCGAAGCAGCAAGCGTATTACGTCAGCGTGAAAGTATCGGACATAAGACAGGTATTGTCTTTGGAAGAGAGAGATGGGGACTAGAAAATGATGAAATCAGCCTTGTTGATGAAATTATTACTTTTCCAGTTAATCCTGCTTTTGCGTCACTTAATATTGCGCAAGCGGTTCTTTTAATGTCTTACGAATGGATGAAAACTGGTTTAGAGAATGTCAGCGATACGGCATTTCGTGCCGCAGAGATGGAACCTGCAAATAAAACAATATTTCATGGTTTTTTATCTCAGTTAGAAGAGGCTTTGAATATCCGTGGGTATTTTAGACCCCCAGAACGCAAAGAAGTAATGATTGCAAATTTGCGCTCTGTTTTTACGCGCGCTAACTTTAGTGAACCTGAGGTTCGTTTATTGCGAGGCATTATATCTTCTTTGGATCATTTTTCGCCACAATATCCACGGGGGAGTAGAGCACCTGAAGAACGTGATCGTAAAAAAATTAAAAATAAGTGTGAAAACTAATGGATGAACGACCTGTTCTTTTTTTTGATAGCGGTATTGGTGGTTTAACAGTGTTTAGGGAAGCGCGTATTCTTATTCCTGAAATGCAATTTATCTATGTTGCTGATGATGCAGGATTTCCTTATGGAAATTGGAAAGAAAATATTTTGAAAGAGCGTATTTTGAAGATTTTTACAAATCTTTTAACACGCTACAATCCAGCTTTATGTGTGATTGCTTGCAACACTGTTTCTACACTGATGATAGCAGATTTACGACAGAATTTTCCTCATGTCCCTTTTGTAGGAACGGTTCCTGCAATTAAATCAGCTGCAGAACAAACAAAATCTGGTTTTATTTCCGTATTAGCGACTCCAGGAACAGTTAAACGTGCTTATACAAATGAATTAATTAACTCTTTTGCTGGACAGTGTCATGTTCAGCTTGTGGGAAGTAAAAAGCTGGCTGGACTTGCTGAAGATTATTTACGGGGAAAATCTATCGATTCAGAAGAGTTAAGAAAAGAAATCCTGCCATGTTTTGTGGAAAAAAATGGACAATATACGGATGTTATTGTTTTAGCCTGCACACATTATCCTTTTTTGATTAATTTCTTTCGTGAACATGCTTTATGGTCCGTTGAGTGGATTGATCCGGCGAAAGCGATCGCCAAACATATCAGATCTTTATTACCATTGTCGGGAGAAATACACCATCAATATATAAAGAAATATCAAGATTTTGCGTTGTTGACATCGAAAAATATCACTTCTTTAACGGAGAATTTGTTTAAAGGATTTGGCTTAAAACTCATGAAAGGAGTTGACTTTGGGTTACGAGACCAATAATGATGATCTGGCTATTTTTTCAAGAAAATAGCATTAATTGACGTGTCCCGTGGATAACTTTGCATATTGATATGTTAAGGTATTCTGTCAGTCTTTAGTATTTAAAGGCAGAGGAGGGCGCGTTTCCTTGGGATCTTAAGATCTCGTGTTTTATTTTATAAGGAAATGCGATGAGTAAACGCGAAACAACAAAGTATAAAATTGACCGTCGTATGGGAGAAAATATTTGGGGGCGTCCAAAATCTCCTGTCAATCGTCGTGATTATGGTCCAGGTCAGCATGGACAGCGTCGTAAAGGAAAACTTTCTGACTATGGGGTGCAGTTGCGCGCTAAACAGAAATTGAAAGGGTTTTATGGAGATATTTCAGAAAAACAATTTCATAAAACCTATGAAGAGGCAGCTCGTCGACGGGGCGATACTGGCGAAAATCTTATCGGTCTGTTAGAATCACGTTTGGATGCTGTTGTTTATCGTGCAAAATTCGTACCTACGATTTTTGCTTCTCGCCAATTTATCAATCACGGTCATGTTAATGTCAATGGGCGGCGCACAAACATTCAATCTTATCGTTGTAAACCAGGTGATGTTATTGAGGTTCGGGAAAAATCGAAACAACTTGTTTTAGTGTTAGAATCAGTGCAATTGGCAGAACGTGATGTCCCTGATTATATTGAAGCAGATCATAAACAGATGAAAGCAACCTTTACGCGTATTCCTGCTTTTGCAGATGTTCCTTATGCTGTGCAAATGGAACCTAATTTGGTTGTTGAATTTTATTCTCGATAATTTTTCTGTAAGAGAAATTGTTTCTCTCTTCTAGTATGATAACTTCAAAATATTGTGTTATTCTTACAATATTTGAAGTTAATAAGTTCTTTTTGTAAATGGTTCTATATTAAGTTTATTGCTATGTTTTATAGTCATAAATTTGTATAGTTCCATTTCTTTTTTGTGTATCTAATTTATAAATTCAAAAAACATAAATGTAAGCTTGCTTTAATATTTTTTTATCTTTGCAAAACGAGCTGTTTATTGTGCAGGATATGGTATTATGAATGATGTTCCAGTTGAATATCAAGTAATAGAAGAAAACGAAGGGAGAGATGATCCTTTAATAAGCGAAGCAGATAATTGTCATCCAATGTTTCGTGTTGCTCCTTCAAGCGTAGAATTTAATAAATTACGCAAACGACTTTTACGTCATATGCGACAAGCTTTGGATGATTTTTCTATGCTCTCTACAGGAGAAAAATGGCTTGTTGCTTTATCGGGTGGAAAAGACTCTTATGGTTTATTAGCGCTTCTTTTAGACTTAAAGTGGCGAGGTCTTTTATCCGTTGAAATTCTTGCCTGTAATCTTGATCAAGGGCAACCAGGATTCCCTAAGCATATTCTTCCAGACTTTTTAAGTTCTTATAAAATTCCATATCGTATTGAATATCAGGATACTTATTCCATTGTTACAGATAAATTGGCAGAGTCGCAGACATATTGTTCACTTTGTTCTCGATTACGACGTGGTAATCTCTATCGTATTGCACGTGAAGAGGGATGTTCTGCATTAGTTTTAGGTCATCATCGTGATGATGTTTTAGAAACATTTTTTATGAATTTGTTTCACGGTGGCCGATTAGCTGCCATGCCTGGAAAACTTAAAAATGATGAAGGAGATCTTTTTGTGTTACGTCCTCTTGTTTATGCTGCTGAGGAAGATATGGAAAAATTTTCTCAAGCAATGCAATTTCCGATTATTCCTTGTAATCTTTGCGGTAGTCAAGATGGTTTGCAACGTAATGCCATGAAAGAAATGCTGAAAAATATAGAAAGACAAATGCCAGGACGTAAAGATACGATGATTCGCGCTTTAACAAATGTACGCCCAAGTCATTTGCTTGATAAGAAATTCTTTGATTTTAAAACGTGTTAATAATAATTAGATATTTAAAAAAAATAAGTTCAAAGAGTTTAAGATAAGATACTTATTTATAATGATAATTTATTGTTTTTTTAATTTAGATACGTCAGATTGTTTTGTTTCAAATTCTCTTATATTGCATCTATAAAAAACATCTGCCTGCATATCACAAAGGAAATTCTCGTGTGCATCAAACTCTCTTGAAAAAATTTTTCTTTCACTAACCAATGACTGTCGCAATATCAAAAATAGGAAAATAGTACGATTGTTGATTTGCTCTTTTGTTAATTAAAAATAGTGAACCTTGTGGATTTTATTTTATTCTGTTGCGCCGCCATCACCGTCATTTAAGGTATTAAATTAAGAGAATATATAACTGCTTGATATTTTGGGAGTGTATAGCAACACTCAGGGCAAGAATTGCTCGTAAATTCTCATGAAGTGAGTTACATAAGTGATCAAGTTCGATTGTGAGTAACCGACCTTTTATAAACCAATGCTGATAGAAATCTTCATCATTGAGGACAGAGAAGGAGTTAAATTTTTAAACGGCTATACCATAAAGGTCATAGGCATCCGATTGTTCGATTTTAACGGTGACAAATTCACCAACACGCAGTGGGCGTCGTGATGATATATGGACAACACCATCTATTTCTGGAGCATCGTACTGACTCCGTCCTTTGGCAACTTTTCCTTGACTTTCATCAATAAGAACTTGGAGTCTTTTTCCAATTTTTTTCTTTAAAAGATATGTAGAAATTTGTTGTTGTTTTGCCATAAAACGATGCCAGCGGTTTTCTTTCACCTCTTCAGGAATATTTTCTAATCCCAAATTATTTGCGGCAGCTCCTTTTACTTCTTCATATTTAAAGCACCCAGCGCGTTCAATTTTTGCTTCTTCTAGCCATTCTAGAAGTATATTAAAATCTTCATTCGTTTCACCAGGAAAACCAACAATAAATGTTGATCGCAAAGTAAGATCTGGACAGATTTTCCGCCATTTTTCAATTCTACGGTTTGTTTTTTCCATAAGTGCGGGACGCTTCATGTGACGCAAAACAGCCGGTGATGCATGCTGAAAAGGAATATCCAGATAAGGAAGAATTTTTTTTGCAGCCATAAGTTCGATAACTTCATCAACATGGGGATAAGGATAAACGTAATGCATACGTATCCAAATACCCATATCGCCTAGTTCGCGACAAAGATCAAAGAATTTCGTTTTGATTGTACGATCTTTCCAAGAATTTTCGAGATATTTAAGATCAACACCATAAGCACTCGTATCTTGTGAAATAACCAAAAGTTCTTTTACACCCGCTTGCACGAGTTTTTCAGCTTCACGAAGAACATCGCTGATGGGACGTGAAGTGAGATCACCACGCAGAGTAGGGATGATACAAAAACTACACTGGTTAGAGCATCCTTCAGAAATCTTTAAGTAGGCGTAATGGCGAGGTGTTAAACGAATACCTTGGGGAGGAACTAAATCAAGAAAAGGATCATGAATTGGAGGAATTGCTGTATGAACAGCTTCTATAACGCTTTCATAAGCTTGCGGTCTTGTAATAGCCAATACATTAGGATATGTTTGGCGAATAGCATCAGGATCAGCACCAAGACACCCTGTTACAATAACTTTTCCATTTTTTTTAAGAGCTTCATCAATATTGGCTAATGATTCTTTCCTTGCCGAGTCAAGAAAACCACAGGTATTCACAATAACGACATCAGCTCCTTGATGTTGACGTGAAATTTCATACCCTTCAGAGCGAAGGCGTGTAATAATTCGCTCAGAATCTACGAGTGCTTTTGGGCATCCGAGGGAGACAAAACTAATACGAGGTGCTACCATGATGATCCTACAATTACTATGAATGATTCAGTTACGTTTTTATTAACTTAAAAATAATGTTCTTTATTTTTATACCTATGCAATACAGTCTGTTACAAAGTTATTTGATTTTTTTCTACAAAATTTTATGTGTTTTTATGCATGCATACAATTTTGTTTTATTATATCGTAAAATTCCATCATTGAGGACGAGGATATAAGGCTGCTTTCTTAAAAGCATTCAAGTTCTTTTCAAAGTACGTGGTGAATATTTTAAAGCTTACTTGCCAAGCCTTGACATAAGTGAAGAACAATGGAGGGAAGGGAAAGTGAAATCCGCTCGATAAGGATCTGGATTGTTTATAAACCGAATTGGGGGCATCCTTTGGCTGTGGAGAAGAAGTCAATTGCGTGTGGCACAATAAAAAAATACTCAACAGCTTCTTATTGCGATATATATCGCGTACTATAAGGTTTATTTTTTAATATTTGCGAATAAGTCCGGTAAGTTTGCCTTGTATTTCTACACGCTCAGATTCGTATGTCCGTACTTCATAATGAGGATTTGCAGCTTCTAATGCAATAGAAGCTCCTTTGCGTCGATAACGTTTTAATGTTGCTTCTTTTTTATCAATAAACGCAACAATAATTTCACCTGTTATTGCTGTATTTTGACGTTTCACAATGATCGTATCTTTATCAAAGATACCAGCCTCCATCATAGAATCATCTTTAACTTCTAATGCGTAGTGCTCACCTGTATTAACCATATCGAGTGGAAGAGAAAGGCTGTTTATTTGCTGCAGTATAGCAGAGGCGGGTACGCTTGCAGAAATACGTCCCATAATAGGAATGGTGATATTTTTTTTTTCTTCTTCATCAAAGGGACTCAAGCTTTTTGATATTTCCCTTTTATTTCTTTCTATTATACTGGGAGAAATTTTACGTGCTAAAGAAAGGTTAAATGTTATTTTCTCAGGAAGTCGAATTACCTCCACAGCACGAGCACGATTAGGCAAACGACGTATAAAACCTCTTTGTTCTAAGGCTATAATGAGCTTATGAATACCAGACTTTGAAGAAAGTTCTAATGCATTTTTCATTTCTTCAAAAGAAGGAGGAACACCAGTTTCTTTTATATGGTTATGAATAAACAAGAGTAGCTCATACTGTTTACATGTTAGCATTCAATATTCCAATCAAAATAATAAAAATTAGTAAAGTAAAAATACATGTATATATAACACTTTTACAATTTTTATCGCCAAATCAAAATTATTTTCTTTGTTTTTGATCTTATATTTTAATAAAGCAATATGTTTATTTATAGATATATTTAAATTATTATTTATATACTATATAGCTACATTAATATTAAATAATGTATAAAATACTTTATAGTTCTGACTGAATTATCTAACACCAAATTTTATGACCAGTATTATCCTTTTCTTCTAAAAATATATCTACATGTTTTGTAATTTCTGATATAAAAAAGTTAAATAGAAGGCATTCTATATATTTAGAACTCTCTATGGGTATTTAAAATCATTTTACATACTGCATATTATTTCTGCTTTTTTATTCTTAGTAAAATTATCTACAGCTCTAATAGTGAACACAATTTATAGTCATTCGAGATATTTTCAATGAGACTAAATTTTTGCTTCATATCTACTTTATTCTATAAGATAAACTGGCTTTCGTTATATATTCATTATGCATAAATAAAATTATACTCTCAAAATGCCATTGTTGCTCATTGTTCCATTTTCAAGTCTAACGTGTCAACTGCTATATACTATTTTCATGAACCCTAATGTTACGATAAATTTTGATTATTGAAAGGAGGCATAAAAGGTATTTTCATTTCTTTTTTATAGTTTTATTCTCTCACTTATATTGGTCAAGAAAATGCTTTTTATTGTTTCAATATAAAAAAGATTTGAAATGAGATAAGCTTACAGTATTTGAGACTTATCACTCAAGTGAAAAAATGATAAATTATTATAAATCAATATATTATCTTATAAATCTGTATTTATATTTGAAAATTGAACACTAAGATATAAAAAATAATATTATAATAAAAGGTATTTTTTCTTCTCTACCCATTATGCTCAACAACCCATGTGAGGGGAAGGGGTAATTTCTCATAATTTTAACGCTTCGAATCTATGCAATATTTTGCAGTGAAATTTTTCCTTTATTGAAACTTCAAAAATAAGATTAAAGAGTACTTATACAATGATGAAGTAAAGGGGTGAAAACGAAAAATTATTGATAATTGAAGAAAATAATAATATTTTTCTCCAAAAGGTGTTGACCAAATGGAAAGTCAACCGTATGTTCCCTTCACTTTCTACAAATTAGATAGTGTGCAAACTAGATAGCTTGTATGAGAGCGCGTAGCTCAGCTGGTAGAGCAACTGACTTTTAATCAGTAGGTCCAGGGTTCGAATCCCTGCGCGCTCACCAAATTTAAATTAATATCAATAGGCTATAAAAAATTTAAGAATCTTTCTTGTTTTTATTCTTTTTGAAGTTTTTTGTTGATTCTATAACCTGTCATTTTCTATCAGCTGTTTTGAAATAGAGCGATGCTATGCTGTCTCCTGTCCAACAAAAAAGAGCTTTAAGATTACGATAGGATTGTACCTGCGTTGGCAGCACATGTGGTTTCTAATTTTCTCAATCTATAGGTTGATTTTTTAATACCCACTGCATTACATGATTCGCAAAACAAGTTGCTAAAATCACCACTTATTCACACTTTATATTATGAAATGACTTTTCTATAAGATGTTGATTTATTTAATTTTTACTCTTTTTAACATCTACTATAGTACATTTATTTCTTATGAAGATCATAAAAAGGTTAACAATACGTTAATTTCTTGATAGAAGGGGCCAATTCAAGAGTGGTATATGCGCGAGGGGAATCATTTAAAAACGTAAATTCTTCCGTTGCGTACAAAAAGCGTGACGTGGTTTTTACAGTAGTACTTAACAGAAATAAGTGGACTGAATAGATGCCTTCAAATAGAAAAAAGAAATTTACTTTTATGATTAAACCAACACTTCAATTGTTTTCTATGATCGTCATTTCTCAGTCACTGGTATCTTGTTGCGCAAGCCAAACTATGAATTTTTCAATAAAAGATTCCTATCATAATAAACCAATTAACGTAAACACTTCTGTACTACCTCAACAAGTATCTAATAAGAAGAATCAATCGGAAGAAAAAAAGCGTGGACGAGCGATTGTTGGTAAACCTTATCAAATAAAAGGAAAGTGGTATTATCCTCAAAGTGATCCAACTTATAAACGTGTTGGCGAAGCATCATGGTATGGTTCAGATTTTCATGGACGTTTAACTGCCAACGGTGAAATTTATGACATGAATCTTTTGACTGCTGCTCATCCTACAATGCCTTTACCTAGCTATGCTCGTGTCACTAATTTGAAAAATGGATCTTCAATCGTTGTTAGAGTGAATGATCGCGGACCTTTTATGAAAGACAGAATCATTGATTTATCAAGGCAAGCTGCGACAATACTGGGGTATGTAGATAGGGGTGTTGCAGATGTTAAAGTAGAATATATTGCTGAAGCACCTGTTGGCTATTATGATGGTGCATATTTAATGTCCTCTTATACTCCTGGAAATGCTGCCCCATATTCATTAGCGTCGGAAAATATTGCGAAAAAAAGAGAAACTGTTTTGTTAAAAGAGCAGCGCAATACAGGAAACAAAAAAGAATTAGCTAAAGCAGCTGCTGTTGAACAAGAACAACGTAATAAAACTGTTGCAGTTAAATTGCCAGAAATTGGTCCTATCATGGTTGATAAGCCGATACCATTTGATCAAGTTGCTTCTATAAATAAGCTAAACAAAAAAACAAAGGTCAATTGGCTACAACTGTTTTAAGAAAAAATGCATTGATTTTTTATCTATATAATTTTCTAGTAAAAAAGGTAAGAACTTACGGATTTAGTGTAAGATTTTCATCTTAAAGCGCGTTGTCCTTTTCAAAAAGCGTGGTGGGGTGCTATTATTATAAATTCAGTACGGCCTTTCTACTCCATTGCTGGTCTATTCGTCGTTTTATGATATTGCTTGCTTAATAAAGCGCGTACTTTTCTTACTGTAATAGCTTTTGCTAGACGAAGGTAGATTATTGTATCAGTCTGTTTGTGTAATCTCCAAAACAACTGTACAATCAATTTGAGAGGAACAAAAAGCTTAACAAGTAAAAAAATATTTTATTTTGATTCGGCCTTGCATCTTTCCAAAGTATCCACGGTAATATCTTATGAAGAGATTATATATTACCTCATGCTTTTGTTTATCATGTTCTTTAATGGAGTAAGTTCCCTCACGAAAAACAGAGCGTCTCAAACAAAATACGCTTACATTGCCAATTCACGGACTTATTTAAAAGAGACATACTTCAACACGCTACAGGTCTATTTTACGACAGCGCCTGTGAATGGCATAACTGTAACGCCTTTAGATATCACCATCTTCACACTTATGAAGATATAAACCGACACCGTCATACACTTTGCAAGCCCCAATGTTTTATGCGATAATTCTTAACACTTGAGAGGTTGATAAGAAGTATTTTTACTCTCTTTTTTAATAATTTTTATCTATATACGAACCCTACTTATGATGCGTAAGCAAGCGATTTTATTGAATTCAATATGAGAGGAAATATAACGAAAGAATCTTACAGTATTTTGAATCAGATCCACGTTAAAAGATTATAATTTATCATAATAAATCAATCTACTATCAATATAAAACAACAAATAAAAAATTTTTTTTGTCTCTCATGCTTTAAAAATCTAGGTGGAAGATAAGAAGTGCATCATTTTACTTTTACTAACGCTGAATAAAAATAAAATCTTTTCTTGAGTCATCAATAATTCCTCAATTTGCGGAAATAAAAAAGTTTTTTCCTATATAAGATTCTTTATGTTGATCTTTGGGATGGGAGGAGCAGCTATGTACACAATATTAAGGATCTTATTGACCTTATGGGGGGTATTGGTATTTGTCACGTGGGGGAAAGCAGAAGATTTTCAAATTTCTGCTTCACAATTGTTATTACTCGATGATGATACAGAGACAATACTTTATGAAAAACAAAGTGATATTCCTTTTTTTCCTGCTTCATTAGCAAAATTGATGACAGTGGAAGTCGTATTTCATCACTTAAAGGAGGGACTGTTAAAGAGTACGCAGAAATTCAAGGTCAGTGAAAATGCTTGGCGCAAAGGTGGAGCACCTTCCGGTACAACCACTATGTTTGCAAAGATAAAGACAGAAATCAGTGTTTCTGATCTTTTACGTGGTTTAATTATTGTGAATGGAAATGATGCTGCTATTATTCTTGCTGAAGGAATATCAGGACATGAAGATCATTTTGTAAAACTGATGAATCAGCGCGCAAAAATAATCGGGTTATCTCAGAGTCATTTTGTTAATGCAACAGGGTTACCCGAAGAGGGACAATTTGTAACTGTGCGTGATATGATTATATTAGCACGTCATATTGTTCAGGAATATCCGGACTATTATGCACTTTATTGTGAGCCTCATTTTACATGGAATAATATTTTTCAACGTAATAAAAATCCTCTTATTTCTAAGGAAATTGGTGTAGAAGGATTTGGTTTTGGCTACAGTGAAAAAGAAGGTTTTTCAATGGTTGCCACCATTTCTAAAAATCATCGACGTCTTTTTTTAGCAATCAATGGTTTGCAAGATGGTAAAAAATATACAAAAGAAATAGAACGCATTCTTCAATGGGGAATGACGGCTTTTGATCTCAAAACGATTTTTACAAAAGAAGAAACGGTTGGTCGTGCTTCTGTTTATGGTGGTAAACAAAATTTTGTTCCACTCATTGTTAAAACACCAATAAGTTTTATGCTTTCGAATGAAAAAAAAGTAAATGTTAAAGCAAAAATTAAATATCATGGTCCATTGAAAGCTCCCATCGTTTCTGGGCAATCAGTTGGCGTTATTCAAATTTTAGAAGATAAAAAGGTTCTTCTGGAAAAACCAGTTTTTGCCGGAATGAATGTTCAGGAAGGAAGTTTCTTTGCAAAAGTAAAAAATGCATTCTATGAAATAACAATTGGATGGTTACGAAAATATTTGTAGTTACGCGCTAATAAGGTTAAGATCATACGTGTCAGGTTATTTTATTACATTTGAAGGAGGGGACGGGGTAGGGAAAACGGTGCAGATTTCTTTACTTGCTGAGTCTCTCTCACACCAAGGTTATGATGTTGTCACAACACGAGAACCAGGAGGAACACCAGGAGCAGAAGCAATCCGGCATATTTTGTTGTCGGGGCAGGCGCGACAGTATGGACCGTTGATTGAAGCTGTTTTGTTTACAGCTGCACGTGTCGACCATGTTACTGAGGTTATCGCACCTTCTTTGCAAAAAGGTAAAATCGTTTTATGTGACCGCTTTATTGATTCTACACGCGTTTATCAAGGACTCAATGATACCGTCAGTTCTTCTCTTCTTTCTGTTTTAGAGTGTATTGCGCTCAATGGTATTTTGCCTCATTTAACATTTTTATTAGATATGCCTGCAATGTGTGGTATGAAGCGTGCAAATTTGCGAAGAAAAAAAACAGAAGAAATTGATTATTTTGAAAAAGATCTGTTGGAAATTCAAGAACAAAGGCGTCAGGCTTTTCTTCAATTGGCCAAACAGGAACCCCATAGATTTCGAGTTATTGATGCCACTGGCTCAGTGGAAGCCATTGCTCATCAAATAAAAAATATTTGTCATCAGGTATTGTTGGATCAGCTTTCATGAGTAATGTAAATACCTTACGCCAATATGATGATATTGATACAATTTTATCACCATCCCAGAACAATGTTATCTTTGGTCATGAGGATGTGCGTCATTTTTTGACACAAATGCTTAAAGAAGAGCGTTTACATCATGCATTATTATTTGAAGGAGAATATGGGATTGGAAAGGCTACATTAGCCTTTCATCTTGCTTGGAACATTTTAAGTTTTCAACAGAGTGCTTTCTTGAAACCCGATCCTTATTCTACCCCATGGCGCCAAATTACACAAGGAAGTCACCCTGGTCTTTTGTATATTTCACGTCGATTTGATGTGAAAACGCAAAAGTTTAAAACAGGAATACTCGTTGATGATATCCGTGATATTATGCATTTTTTAAGCCGAACATCACAAGAAAATGGATGGCGTATAGTTATTGTTGATTCTGCAGATGATATGAATAGAAATGCAGCAAATGCAATTCTTAAAATACTTGAAGAACCACCTACAAAAACGTTATTTGTTATTATCGCGCATTCTTCTGGCAAATTGCTTCCAACAATCCATTCACGGTGTCAAAAAATCTCTTTTCGTCCCTTGAATAACGATGAAATGAAAAAAGTTATTACACATATTTTCGCCAATCAGGATTTACCTGATGAGAAAACAATTGAAATGATTATTGAAAAATCTAAAGGAAGTCCTCGAAAAGCTGCTTTACTTGTTTGCCATAGCGGTTTTGAAATTATTAAAACAATTGATGCTCTCCTAGAGAAACCTGTTTGTAACGCAATGATTGTACATACTCTTGCACAAACATTTTCATCTGTTTCTTCTACATTCCAATTTCAACAATTTTGTGATGAAATTCTTAATAAAATTCAAAAAAAAGCTATCATGCTCGTTGAAAAGGGAGACTTATTTCTCTCAAAAAAATATGCGGAAAAATGGCGGGAGATTCATCAAGAAATAGAGGAAATACAACTGTTTAATCTCGATAAAAAGCAGTTTGTTATTAACTTGCTTTTTAAAGTTCATAAGATCATTCATGAGGATTAGTTTTTCCGTGACAATGCGATAAACAAACGTTATGTCATAATATCTTTTATTTATAGCGTTTTACAACGAGTATGACATGCGTGACACATATTACATAACAACTCCCATTTTTTATCCTAATGGTGCTCCACATATTGGACATGCTTATAGTGCAATTGCAAGCGATGTTTTAGCCCGCTTTCAACGGTTAAACGGAAAAAATGTATTTTTTCTTTCTGGTACAGATGAGCATGGTCTCAAGATGCAACAAACCGCAGCTGCATTAGGCATGACACCTCAGCAGCTTGCAGATCGTAATAGTGCGGTGTTTCAAAAAATGCTTGCAGTATTAAATTGTTCTAACGATGATTTTATCCGTACGACAGAAGAACGCCATTATCAAGCTTGTCAAGAAATTTGGAAAAAGATGGAAGCAAATGGCGATATTTATCTCGGTCGTTATACGGGGTGGTATTCGGTTCGCCAAGAAGCCTATTATGAAGAAAAAGATACGGAAGTTGGACCAGACAACATCCGTCGTGAGAAGGAATTAGGCTCTCCAGTTGAATGGAATGAAGAAGAAAGTTATTTTTTTAGACTTTCTCATTATGAAAAGGCTCTTCTTGAATATTATGAAAAACATCCTGATTTTATTGCTCCATTTGAGCGGCGTAATGAAATTATAAGTTTTATCAAATCAGGTTTAAAAGATATCTCTATTTCACGTGCAAGTTTTAACTGGGGAATTGCTGTTCCTGAGAATCCAAAGCACGTGATGTATGTCTGGGTTGATGCGCTTACAAATTATCTATCAGCAATAGGTTTTTTCAATGAAAATTCAAAAAAACGTGATTTTTGGCCTGCAAATACGCATATTATTGGTAAGGATATTATTCGTTTTCATGCAGTCTATTGGCCGGCATTTTTAATGTCTGCTGGAATTGAATTGCCTAAAAATATTTTTGCACATGGTTTTTTACTTAATCGTGGTGCAAAAATGTCAAAATCTATTGGAAATGTCGTTGATCCTTTTGAAATGGTTGAACACTATGGTCTTGATCAGGTCCGTTATTTCCTTCTCCGTGAAGTGCCATTCGGACAAGATGGTAGTTATAGTCATGAAAGCCTTGTGAACCGTATTAATGCTGATCTTGCTAATGATCTTGGTAATTTAGCACAGCGCTGTTTGTCTATGATTGCCAAAAATTGTAATGCACAAGTCCCGAAACCAGCTTCATTTTCAGCTCAAGATAAACAGCTTTTAGAACAATCTCTTCAAGTACTTGAAACTGTACACCAAGCTATGTCTTCTTATAGTATGCATTTAGCACTTTCAGCTATTTTTTCAATTGTAGCAGATGCCAATCGCTATTTTGCCAACGAACAACCTTGGAGTTTACGTAAAAATGATCGAGAGCGATTTTCTACAGTTCTTTATATAACTGTAGAAATCTTGCGGAGAATAGGAATTATGCTTTTGCCTTTCATACCCCAATCAGCAGCGAAACTTCTTGATAGCCTTGCGGTTGCTGAAGATGATCGGTTATTGTATCATATAAGTCATTCAAAAATTCAAGAAGGGCTTGATCTTCCACCACCAGAACCAATTTTTCCTCGTTATATCTTGAAGAAAGAAGATACTCATCATGTTGATTGATACACATTGTCATCTTGATTTTGAAGATTTTTCACAAGATTTGGATAATGTTATCCAACGGGCTTTAGATGCTGACGTTAAACGTATGATAACAATTTCAACCCATGTTTATAAGTTAGATAAGCTGTTAGCCATTGCGCAAAGCTATGATCAAGTCTTTTGTTCCGTTGGAACACACCCCAATCATGCGCATGAAGAACAAAATATTACAGCGGAAGAGCTTATACAGCTCTCGAATCACCCTAAAATTGTTGCGTTTGGGGAAGGGGGGCTTGATTATCATTATGATTATTCTACTCCAGAAGAGCAAAAGAAAGTTTTTCATGAACATATCATTGCTTCTCGAGAAACACAGATTCCTCTTGTTATACATTCACGCAATGCCGATATCGATATGGAGAAAATATTACGTGAACAGACAAAAGAAGGAGCTTTTCCCTTTATCCTTCATTGTTATTCGTCTGGAATGCAACTTGCTCGTGCTGGAATTGAACTTGGTGGTTATATTTCTTTTTCAGGTATTCTTACTTTTAAAAACGCATTTGAAATCCGTGAAATAGCAAAAATTGTGCCCCATGAGCATTTGTTAGTGGAAACAGATGCTCCATTTTTAGCCCCTAGTCCCCATCGGGGCAAAACAAATGAACCATCTTTTGTATGTTATACAGCAGCTGTTTTGGCTGAAACAATTGGCTTAAGCATTGAAGAAACAGCTCAAATAACAACGCGTAATGCTTTTCGTTTATTTAGCAAAATGAAATAAGGCAAAAGATATGTGTGATCAATACCGATTTACAATATTAGGTTGTGGTCCTTCTCCAGGAGTGCCAAGACCTAATGGTGATTGGGGAACATGTGATCCGAATAACCCTAAAAATAAACGCTACAGAAGTTCTTTATTAGTTGAACGTATTAAACCTTCAGGAGGCAAAACAACGATCGTTATTGATACAGGTCCAGATTTTCGCTCACAAATGATCGATGCGCGTGTAAGCCATCTTGATGCTGCTCTTTACACGCATTCTCATGCAGACCATATCCACGGTATTGATGATTTACGCAGCTATGCACTTGCACAAAAATGTTTAATAGATATCTATGCCGACAGATTTACACTAGAGCATCTCAAAAGTGCTTTCGGATATTGTTTTCAAACTCCAAAAGATTCATCTTATTCTCCCATTTTAAAAGAGCATCTTATCAATGAAGATAGCCAATTTATTATTCAGGGGCAGGGCGGAGAAATAAGCGTCAATACACATTTACAACACCACGGAAACATTCATTCCTTAGGTTTTCGGATTGGGAATGTTGCCTATTGTACGGATGTTAGTAAATTTCCTGAAAAAACTTTATCCAAATTAATGGATTTGGATGTTCTCATCATTGAAGCTCTTCAATTTAAATCCCATCCGAGTCACTTTTCTGTTGATCAAGCATTACAGTGGATAGAATATTTAAAGCCAAAACAAGCAATACTCACACATATGGACAGATCGCTGGATTACAATAAGGTTATAAATTACGTTCCATCCTATGTAAAACCTGCATATCAAGGTCTTACTTTTGAAACAGATGCATAAGCTTATTATGTGCAATATTTTAAGTTAAATAAAATACTTTTAAATTTATCCTTTATTTTATTTCATTTTTGACATATTTAGTACTTTTTTATGTCAAAAATGAGGCTTTTATGTATAAGAATTTTAAGCGGGGTGTATGTATTGTGGTTTTAGCGGTTTCCTTAACAGCATGTGGGGGGCGTTTAGAAAAAAATATTGCAACGACAACATTACATGACGGATCAATGAGTTGTGCCGATATTCAACGGGAGTTTTTTGCTAATAAACGTCAGATTAATGATACAATTGCAGAGCGTTCTAAAGCAAGAAATAAAAACGTGGCTTTAGCAGCGGCAAGTGTTGTATTTGTACCTGCTTTGTTTTTTATGGATACTAAATCCAGTGAAAGTAATGAAATTTCGGCTTTAAACAATCGTAATGCTGTTTTGAGTGATCTTGCACGTATGAAACGTTGTAAAATAATGCAATAATTTTCCTTATTTTATTATACGTAATTTCACTATCACTATTTTTGGTCTTTAAGGAATGTACTTTAAAGACCAATTGCACAGATGTTAGTGAGTTTCCTGAAAAAACGTTATCCAAATTAATGGGTTTGGATGTTCTCATCATTGAAGCTCTTCAATTTAAATCTCACCCAAGTCATTTTTCTGTTGATCAAGCATTACAATGGATAGAATATTTAAAGCCAAAACAAGCAATACTCACACATATGGATAGATCGCTGGATTACAATGTGGTCGCAAATTACGTCCCATCCTATGTAAAACCTGCATATCAAGGTCTTACTTTTTAAACAGATGCGTGAACTTATTAACGAAATATATTTTTGTTGATAGTATATTTGTTAAAATTTTAATCTTACTTTTGCTCTATTTAAATCTCATTAAAAACATTTTGTGTTAAAAGTGAGGTTTTTATGTATAAAGAAAATTTTAAATGGGGTGTATGTATTGTCGTTTTAGCGTTTTTTTTGACAGCATGTGGGGGGCGTTTAGAAAAAAATATTCCAGTTACCACATTACATGATGGAACAATGAGTTGTTCTGATATTCAACGGGAATTTTTTGCTAATAAGCGCCAAATCGATGCTACAATTAGAGAGCGTTATAAAGCAAGAAATAAAAATGCGGCTTTAGCAGCAACAAGTCTTGTATTTCTTCCTGCTTTGTTTTTTATAGATCCTAAATCCAGTGAAAGTAATGAAATTTCAGCTTTAAATAACCGTAATGCTGTTTTGAATGATCTTGCACGTACGAAACGTTGTCAAATAGCACAATAATTTTTCTTAGTTTTATTATACGTAATTTCATTTTTTGGTCTTTAAGGAATGTACTTTAAAGACCAAATTTTATTTTAAAAGTAAATTGTATGATATAAATATGATGATGTTTTAAAGGAGGGTTTTCTTTTGGGATAAAGGATTTATCTTCTGTATCATGTTATCGCATAATATATATTATGGAACTTTATAGAAATAGTATATCTAGCATCAGCGCTTTGAAGAATGAATCTTTAAAATGAGCTACTTAAATTAGCTAAGATTGAAAATCGAGCCTGTTATTCTGGCTCGAAAATTTCAATCACAATGTTTTTTTATTTTTTACTCTTTTAAAAAAAATCATCACAATTTGTAGTGCTATAAAAGCTAAAAACAATATTCCATGAAATAATGGTACAAATGGCTGATAAATAAAATCGGAATAATACATTGTTATTGCTTCAATCAATGCTGCAATACACCACACAATGATGCCCCATAGTGAATACATCCAAAGTCCAACTAAGGCAATAGGATAGAGAATAGCCAATATAACTGATGCAAATTGCCACTGCCAAGGCATAAGATCAAAACGCCATAGAATACCTGGAAAAACACCAACAAGGCGTATCCAATAACAAATACCTAGAACTAAGCAAATAAGTGCCAAAAACCGTAAGTAACAGTTATAGATTAAATTGATTTTTGAAATCTGTTTGTGAGAATTATTTTTCACAATAATAACTCTTGTTCAACAGGTTGGAAGTAAGAATCTACCATTTCATCTGTCACATTTGAAAGTTTATCTGGCTGCCATTGAGGTCTTTTATCCTTATCGATTAACATAGCACGTATACCTTCATAAAAATCATGTGAATGAATCATATGATGCGCTATGCGGTTTTCAATTTTCATACAATCTTCCAACGTTTGAGATGAATTTTGTTTCATTTGTTTCCAGATAACTTTTAAACTTGTCGGAGAACGTGACTGCAAAATATCATAACATTCTTTAGCAAATAAAACATCTTCATTGCTTTTTTTATGTAGTAACTCAAGACATTCTTCTAAGCTATGGGCACTAAAACAACTGTTAATAATACAACGTATTTCATAACTTGTTTCATAGTCTTTTGTAATTGCTCGCTCGTTTAAAGCTAAAGTGGGATCTCCTTGCTCAATAACAGCTTTTCTAATCATATCGAATTCAGTTTCAGCAACGGCGTGTGTTGCTAATCCTAAATTTAAGCAATCTCCCCACTTTATGCGTGCGCCCGTTAATGCAAGATAGATGCCAAAATGATTGGGAAGAGATGGTAAGAAAAAACTTGCACCTACATCTGGGAAAAATCCAATCGCACCTTCTGGCATAGCAAAAACTGTATTTTCTGTAACAATTCGATGCGAACCATAGAGAGAAATACCTACCCCTCCTCCCATCCAAATACCGTTTAAGAAAGAAATGTAGGGCTTTGAAAAATGTTTAATATAAGCATTTAAGCTATATTCATCCCTAAAGTATTGACAAGCAGCAACACTTTTCCCCATATGATAGATTTCTACAACATCTCCACCAGCACAAAAAGCACGCCCCTCCCCTTCAATTAAGACACAAGAAACATTATCATCTGTTTCCCATGTTCTGAGAGTTTTTTTTAAAGCTGAAACCATTCGTTGATTAAGAGCATTTAATGCTGAAGGACGTGTGAGCTTTATAATACCAGCCCGCCCTTCTTTCGTAAAAGAAATATCATCATCTGCTCCAAAATTAATTTGCATCTCACACCCTTCTTAAAACAACTATTTCATTGTTTTTTTATATTTTTTGCCCCAAGTTGAGGAAATATTTGCATGATTGCACCAATACAATATATATAAATTCCTGTTACCGAAATTCCTATTTTAACCCAATAGGGAGCCTCTAGTTGATAAAAGAAGGCAGAAATACCAAAAAAACACCATAAGAGAAAAATGGGAAAATTAACCCTACGTAAACGAAGGACTCTTACTGGATGAATAAAATAAATTGGCAAAAAAGATATAATCGCCGATAAAACAATAATGATAAAAGTAATCCACTCTCCTGGTCTGACGACAAAAAGCGTAAAAATCATCATATTCCAAACAACAGGAAATCCTTTAAAAAAATTTTCTTTGGTTTTCATACTAGTATCTGCATAATAAATAGCAGATGAAATAACAATAATTGCACTCAATGAAAATGATAACCCTACCCCCATAAAACCACTTTGATAGAGTGCAAAGGCAGGAATTAAGACATAAGTCACGTAATCAATAATATTATCTAACAGCTCTCCAGACCATGTTGGAAGAACGTATTTAACATCAAGTTTACGTGCAATTGGTCCATCTATACCATCAACGAGAAGAGCAAGCCCAAGCCAACAGAACATAGCTGTCCATTCTTTTTGAGAGGCTGATATAAGAGAAAGAAACGCTAAAAATGATCCCGAAGCTGTTAGTAAATGAACAGAAAAGGCCTTTGCTTGTGGCATTGTTACTTTTTTATGGCGTAATAATTTAGCATTTGTTTTGATTTTCTTTGTTAGTTTACGTTTCAAGTTTTTCTTATCCTCGTTTTTAAAGTCTTCAACCATCTATCAATACGCCATTTTTTACCGATGATATAACTCAGCATTTTAAAAAATCATAAAAAGGTTACTTTTTTATATCGCATTATTTATTACATACTATAATAGAAGAGCTTCATATAATAAAAAGAGAGCGATCATTTGGAAATGTTAAAATATTTTCTCAATGGAGAAAGGTTCAAGTCATTGTGATATTTGAAAAGGAAGAGCATAAAGATATTGCTGTTATTGGTGCAGGCCCTGTCGGAATGTTAGCGGCGCTGAGTCTTGCACATGAGGGGCTTTCTGTTTTTCTTGTTGGGCCCCCTGCTCATACAGATGAGTTACGGACAACTGCTCTTATGATGCCTGCAATACGCATGCTTCAAAAACTCAATATTTGGGATAATCTTCAAAAACATGCAGCAGCTTTATCTTCCATGAGAATTATAGATATAACTTCTAGAATTGTGCATGCTCCTACGGTGCATTTTTCTTCTGCTGAAATTGGTGAAAAAGCTTTTGGCTATAATATACCTAATGTAAAATTGAACAGTGCTTTAGTCGATGCTGTTACACATACGCCTAATATTACAAGATTTGTTTCTGCAGCCAAATCTGTTCATCACACAAAAAAACATGTATGTATTACTCTTGCTGATTGTAGAGTCATTCAAGCACCACTTGTTATTGCAGCTGATGGACGTCACTCTCTTACACGTGCCGCAGCAGGGATAAGTGTCAAACAGTGGAATTATCCACAAAAAGCACTTGTTCTCAACTTTTCTCATGAGTTTTCTCATCAAAATACATCAACCGAATTTCATACAGAACACGGTCCATTTACACAGGTTCCACTACCAGGACGAAGATCTAGTCTTGTATGGGTTGTTCATCCTTCCCGTGCTGAAGAATTATTGAATACAGAACCAAAAACAATTGCAAAAATGATCGAAAACAAAATGCAATCAATGCTTGGAAAGCTAAGCTTAGAAACATCAATTCAAGCATGGCCGCTTTTCGGACTTCTTTCTCGTCATTTTGCTGCTAATCGAACAATTTTAGTCGGTGAAGCCGCTCATGTTTTCCCCCCTATTGGGGCACAAGGATTGAATTTAGGATTCCGTGATGTCCAAACTTTAATTGATATTTTACCTAATAAAATATCCAATTCTAACTCTGAAATGATTGTTGCACATTATAACAAATGTCGCAAACCAGATATATTAATCCGAAGTGGAGCTGTTCATACACTGAACTCTGCTCTACTTTCTCATATGTTGCCTGTTCATATCATACGAAGCATTGGGCTTGGTTTGTTACATAGTTTTCCACCATTACGTAATTTATTTATGCGCGAAGGAATGTATCCGGGTTATGGATTCAAGGAAATTATGCAAATATCTCCAACAAAATCATCAAAACAGCCCTACTGAACAATAATGGATAATAACGTAAAATAAAAAAATAATAAATTGCATTTTGCAATCATATCATATTACTGATGCGAAAAATATCTTTGTTCTTTCTAGGAAAGAAAAAATTATTATATATATTTAGCATATTGATATGAAATAAGATAAAACTTAATTATAGACTAAAGCTTAAATTGTAAAGATATCTTGCTAAATCACATCTGTTAAATTTTGCACTATAAAGAAAATGAAAAATAATACCGTTTTTAAAGAGTTATTTTATAATATTAATTTTAATAAGAAAATAAATAATAAAAAACAGTTTTATTTAATCAATAGATTTTAAAATCTTTTTATTATTAAGTATAATATTAAAAATAAAATCATCTTTGGAACCTGTTAGTAACACAGAGGTTAATGAAGTGTTGTTTTAACAAATGGTAACAAGATGACACTAAATAAATTTTTGAAATTAAGTACTTTTTTTATAATGATTGTATGTGTCTCGTTGATAGTCACTACTTCAATAAGTGAAGTTTTTCACCTTCCTTATTGTCAAACCTTTACCTATAGCTCTACTCAAAATGTCACTAAAATAGGTCAGAACTCATTTACTGCTTCACAAGTTAAAAATTGTCTTATGCAAAATGGTTTTGAGAATATTAAACGATTGCGTTTAGATGACAATGGCATCTGGCGTGCTTTAGTAAAATTTAAAAAGTCCCATTTTTTCGTATCCGTTGACTATTCAGGAACAGTTAGCATTCAAAATGAAAGAAAAGAATATGATTGATTTTAAAACTTACAGCAACGTTTCTTTTTACAGCCGTAAGAAAAAAAACTTAAAAAAGTGCTGCCATTCTATTAAAGAATTTGCTTTCATTGGCGGTTTAAATGGAAGCATATCAGGAGCTATCGCGGCAATTCTTTCAGCTTATGGTTATATTGCTCTTCCAGGATTTGGTCCAGTTATCGCAATGGGTATAGGAGTAGCACTTTCTGCCGGAATAATAATAGGAGCACTGATAGGATCAGGAATGGGAGGAAGTGTCGGTATATGCTGTATTTTATGGGAAATTTATATGAATCATAATAATTCTTTCTCTTATAAATTTCATAATGAATAGAAATTTCTCGTCATTTTTTCTATGAAAAACAATTAAATCATCAACAAATTATATGTTCTTTTTTTTGATGAAACGATTATCATATTATAAATGAAATAACATCTAACTTATTAAAACTGTTTGCTTAATTCTTTATTATACATCAAAAAAGTAGATTTTTTAAAGCATCTCTTGAAGAAATGTAAGCGAGATATAATTATCAGTCTATGGAAGCTACATTTTTTATAGATCAAAAAATGAAAGTTATGTTTAGAAATATATATATATAAACATACTTTAATTTATTTGCTCTTTCTAATAACTAATATTTCTATTTAAATTATTTTTGTAAAAGTTCAATTTAAGACACTTATATAATATATTATTATATATAGATTATTAATTATAGATAATAATCTATTTAAAATAAGTATAAAGGTATTTTATGAAAAAAATATTATTATCATTATTGTTTTTTATGGCATTTTTAATTCATAAAAATTCTGTATTAGCACTATCAACACAAGTAAATATTTATAAATTAGAAGATAACAATTTCAAAAAGGCTATTGGTAGCATTAAAATTGAAGAAAACACGTACGGTTTGATTTTCATCCCTAATTTATCTACTTTATCAGAAGGGATGCATGGTTTTCATGTACATGTGAATCCTTCATGTGATACAAAAGATGGCATAATTGGTGGAAGCGCAGGTGGACATTATGATCCGGAACATACCGGAAAACATTTAGGACCTTATAATGTCAATGGTCATCTTGGTGATTTACCAGCACTTTATGTTGATAAGCACGGATATGCCATAATGAGCGTTCTTGCTCCACGATTAAAAAAAATCTCTGAAATTAAAGGGCGCTCTTTAGTCATTCATTTAGGGGCTGATAATCAATCAGATAAACCATTACCGCTTGGCGGAGGTGGTGCACGTTTAGCGTGCGGTATTATTGAAAAATAAAGAGAGTATTGTGGCAAACTGTGATAGTACACCCCTTTACTATAAGATGTGAGAAAAATTTATTTTTTAAATCTATTTCAAGAAATTGAGTAAACTGTGTGAATATTTTATAAAATTAATATTTTTGAATGTTTACTTCGGATAATAAAAAACTTAATAATAATCAAAATGAACAGCAGTAGAAATTAAAGAAATAGTAGTGTAAATTCTCCGTAAGAAGACTTCAATATGAGAAAGTAATATTTTTAATGCTTGATATAAACAAAGCAAAAAAGTCGAATTTCACTCTCTAAAGTAGCAAATTTGTAATAAATTATAGTGATTAAGTCTAGTATCTAATGGAATCACGCCCAATGCACAAAATAGAACAGGCCTAAAACAGAATTTTTACTCTTCTCCTACTCAACCCCACTCATGAGGTACGCGAAAAAAAATTTAATTGATACAATATCAATATAATAAGTCAAACAAAATAGTTAGAGTAATTTTTCATCACCCTGAAAAAAGGGCTTTTAAACAATGGAGTCTTTTTAAAAATACCCCTCATAGATACATATGATCCCAATCTAGAGGACGCATCTCACCAGTTTGATAAAATTGACGAATGAGCTTAATATAATCAAGAAAATCTTTGTTTTCCTCCACTAATCTATTAGCAGTATCCCAGTCAATATCACTACGTTCTTTGGCAGGAATTAATATCTCACTCTCGGAAGAGTTTTCCTTATTAAGTCTTATAAATCCAATTCCATGCAAACTTGAAAGCATCCGAAGCTCTTTTAATGTATCAACTCCTTCAATTTCACTAGCTACTAAATAACTCAAATTAGCCCATGAAGAATTACTAACTGTTTGAAAAAATGCTTTTCGTAAATTTGAACGATTGATGAGAATTTTTACTTCAAAAGACCAAAGCTTTGTCTTTTTATCAAAATATTGCAAAACACAGTCTTTGATTTCACGATTCCATTCCTTGCTTAAATCTTGCATCCCTACGAGATCTGGATAAAGCCATTTATTTCCGCCTGCACCATGTTTATTACGAGAACATTTCTCATTAATGCGCTTGCTATAAACTGCAAGCTCTGACCATAAAAATTTAGATAATAACGGATAAAGATCATGCTCTTTAACAGAGCCACCTTCTGTTCTACTCTTTGCATTGTCCTCTATTGCGTCAATTTCAGCACTATCTGTTTGTTTAGTAAAATAATATTGTCGCGGTCGTCCTTCAGTGGTTTTAATTTCTGAATAACGCTTTTGTAATTGAGGGCGCTGCGATCCTATTTCAGCAACAATTTGCTGAATAAGAGCTGCATCACTATTAAGGGGATTGATTATCGCCGTTGAATGCTTTTGTTTTTGGCGGCATTTCTCTGGGTAATTTTCAAATATCCATTGAGCAATTTCTCGAGCTGTAAACTTTTTCGTCGGGTTTTTCTTTAAAAAATTAAAAACAGTGTTTGTTAAATTTAAAGTCATATGAAAAACTCCCCCTTTTATCCTCTGGGTATTTCATTATATTCAGGCGTTTTAAATGAAAGAACAATAAACTGTTTAAGTTTTTTAAAAAAAGAACATTTATCAAATTACTCAATAAAATCAAAATATTTTTTTAATTTATGACTATAACTCAAAGATCTTTTCACATAACGAAAATAAGATTGTACTTTTATAAAAAATTGTAAATGTGCTACAAATCCCCATACAAAAGCATAATCTTGTATAACTTTTCTATACATTTTTCTTTTTATTTTAACGTCGTTAGAAAAAAGTTAAAAATAATTATTCAAACATTTGATTGAACCTCACACCCGTCAATTAAAAAACTTATGTGTTTTATTTTTGAAGCAAAAAGTTACGAGCTCTCAAGTATAGATTCTGAAATGGTAAACTCTGCACACAAACCTTCAAAACTACTATTTGCTTTAATAGCATCATGGGGAATAAGAACATAATACCATTTTTTATCGCCATAAGTCGCCGCATAGCGCGTTGCATGACAACACCATTGAACTGCAGCTTCTCTCTTTTTTAAAACAATAGGATTTTGCATTTCAGAGGCTTTTTTAGGCTCACAAAGATATTTGGCATCCTTCGTTTCTACAACAAAGTCCGGTTCATAAGTCGATCCTTTATCATATTCTATTCTGAAAAAACCTCGAGCGGGTTTCATCCATTTCAAGACTTGTGCATCATCCTCTAATATTTGAGCAAATCGTAATTCCCCTTCTACTGAATCAAACTTTTGTAAAGGATAACAGCATTTTCTAAAGCCGCTGAATACAAGTTTTTTAATATCACTTTTAATGGCAGGAATATTACGAAAATCAAGAGGAGATGTCCCTTGCGGTAACACATAATGGATAGGTGATAAAGTTGTAAAACCTCGTGTAACTTTAACCGCATAATCTTTTTGCGTTTCCCATTGATGTTCTCTTAATTGCGCAACAATAAAACTAGTAAGCTTGTGCTGATAGTGAATTAATACGTTCTCAACAGCTGTATCATTGGGTAAATAAGATCGGAAATGTTCTACTATCTGACTAGCTAATTTTCGTAATAAGAGCGTATGGTTATCATAATCGACAAAGTCATTATCAATCAAACCACGAATGATGTAGTTTTCAAGATAAGGCTCTTTTACATATTCATTCTTAGAAGTAAGAAAAATGCTTTTATGGGTACGCAATTCTCGAATTAAAAGTTCTTTACTAACAGGTTGAAAATTTAAGCTTTCTAGATTTTTTAAATCAAAATCATAAAAACCATAAGTAACATCACGCGAAGGTATGAGTATAATATTTGGAATATCTATTATCAGTTCTGTTAATTGTTTTGTCAGAATTGTCACCACTTTTGATACAAGAGACTTTTGTGATGAAGGCTTAATATTCATAACTTTATTAGCAATTTTTTCTTGTATCTGTGCAGAACAAAGCATTTGAGAACTTGGCAATTTATCATTCTCTTTGATAAGATCCCACGCGATCGCTGCAATTTCTTGCTCCTCAGGCGTTAATGTAGGGGAATCTGTATTACGTAATATGATACCTTGTAAATCAGAAGATGCTCCATTTATATCGGAATTACGTGTTACCATCGTTTGCATCAATAAAGCTTCTACTTGACTTGGAACTGTCACTATATCGGTCTTTTCAAAGGGGATATTCCCTCCTGTTCCAATCTCAATATGCTTTTTTATAATTGAGTTTGGATCGTTTGCACGATCAATAATATCTTGAAAACGATCATGCGCAATAATTGTTAAACGATCAATAGCTTCCACGCCTGTTCTATACCCATAAGGCAAACGCAATCCACGCCCAATTGTTTGCTCTGTTAAAATTTCTGAAGCCGATGCACGCAACGGTACAATAGTATAGAGATTCGTAACATCCCACCCCTCCTTTAATTTATTAACGTGAATAACAATTTCTGTTGGGTTATGAGAATCTTCAATTGCAATCAGCTTTTGAATATTTTGATCTTCTTCTATATTCGACTGTTTTGTATGAATCTCTATAACTTTTCTCTTATAAGCTCCTGCAAAAAAATCATCTGATTCCAATAAATCACGCAATTTCTGTGCATGATTTGTATCTTGAGCGACAACTAAAATAAAAGGCTTAACGAACTTTTTGTTATAATCTTTTGCATAGACAATTAAATCTGCTTTCACGTTTTCATGGGCATGAATTGCATCTTGTAATTTGATATGTTCTAATTGTTCAGATGTATAATTTTGAGGTTGAAAATCTTTACGTGTAGCAACAGCAGGCTCTTTTACAAAACCATCCCTCATAGCCTCTGCAAGTGAATAACTATAGACAACATTTTTAAAATCTACGGGTTTTGCACCTATTGTTTTTGGTGTCGCTGTAAGCTCTATTCCTAAAACAGGTTTTAACTCATTAATTGCTGCCGCACCAGCAGAAGCTCGATAACGATGTGCTTCATCCATTAACAAAACTAAATCAGGAAGATTTGCGAGATAATCAAAATAACTTTCACCAATCGTTTCTTGTAAGCGTTTAATTCGCGGAATACTAGATTTTAGTGCGCCTTTTTTATTATCTGTTGTATTAATTTTAGAAATATTAAAAATATTGATAAAGGCCGTATCTCTATTCTCAAACAAACGCTTTTGTCCTTCAAAATGGTGTTCATCAACGCGAATACCTTTACCACTTTCATAATCTTCACCTGTAATAATAACGGGTCTATTGGCAATAAATTCACTCATTCCACTGAAAACATACTTTGGACTTTGGGGACTAAAATCCTGTTTTAACTTTTCATAAATAGTCAAATTTGGCGCTAAAACAAAAAAATGTCGGCTACGACCTGTTAAGTAAAGATAGCTAATAAAAGCCCCCATAAGTCGCGTTTTCCCAACACCTGTTGCTAAGGCAAAACAAAAAGAGGGAAAGTTTCGTTCAAAATCTTGCACAGAAGGATAAAGATTTTTTATCACTTCTAACTCTGCAACCAAATCAGCATTTTTAGAAAGCTCTATATTTTCTAAGATTTTTACCAAAATATTTAAAGATTCACGTTGAGGATCACGTAACGATAAGCGAGCAGAAATCCTTTTTTCAACAGTGTTCATGAAAAACTCCGCTTTTTATATATTATTCAAATAGATCTAATTCTGCTTGCGCAATATCTTTATTTTTGTTGTTTTCTTTTACCACAATCACTGGTTCAAGATTGGCTACATTTAAACTGTAATCGTCCCTTCCCCATTCGCATTTTTCTAATATTGCACGGGGGATTTTAGTGAGTGTCAGATTTTCAAAGGATGCTGATTTTGTATCAAAGGCTGTACCACAAACCAGCAACGTGCGATGAGAGCCTACCTCTTCACTCATTATACGGAGTTGTTCATGGGTCATAGCGCTTGTTGTGACATAAATATAATCTGTTTCGGTTGAATACCCTTGCATCCAATAATGATTTTCATCAGGTGCGTAGGTAAATCCCATATGTTTGCACATTGCTTCTGAAAGCATCGCAGCATTATATTCGCGACTAATAATCCATTGTCCCCATGGATCTTTTTGTAACAGAGAAGGTGCAAGGCGATAATAGCGAAATCCACCGCCACCTTGCCAATTGACACTTTTGGAAATTCCCCCTTGATCAGTTCCATCAATGACTTGTTTTAAACGAGGGATAATGTGGGTGTGACAATGTTCACCAAGTTCAATCATAATCCACTTTCTTCCCATTTTATGAGCAACAGCACCGGTTGTGCCGGAACCCGCAAAAGAATCCAATACAAGATCACCGGGATTTGTAGATATCTTAATAATTCTTTGAAGAAGATGTTCAGGTTTCGGAGTATTAAATAATTCTACTTCATGATTAATAAATATTTTTTTTAATTCATCTTTAGCATTTGCATTATTGGAGAGACCTATCCAAATAGTTTCTGGAATACTTCCTTTATTTTCTGAAAGAAAAAATTTACGGTATAAATTATTTCCTTTAATAAGAAGGCGATCCTCTTTATCTAACTGCTGCATACTCTCTAGATTAACAAGCCAAAGGCGTTTAGAAAAAAACTTCCCTGTTTTGGTGGTGTATTCATATTCAGATCCGCCTTGCTGTCTAGCCCACAACCCAAGAATACGATATGCACCTCTTGAATCATTATCTGGATTTACATATGCTTTTTTTGTTACATCATCTAATTCAATTCGATTAATATAAAATTTTGAAAAGTCTTTTGCATAAACTAAGATATGATCGTGGGTTGTGCTAAAATAACGAGAAGAATTATCCTTTCCTCTTTTTTTATGCCATATGAGATTAGCAACAAAATTATTACGTCCAAATAACTCATCACACAGTATTTTAGCATAATGTATTTCATTGTCATCCAACTGCATAAAAAGCGCACCATCATCCGCCAGTAAATGATGTAACAATTCTAGCCGGTCTCTCATAAGACTGAGCCATATGGAATGCTCTAAACCATCTTCATAATGTTCAAAGGCATTGCCTGTATTATAAGGTGGATCGATATAGATACATTTTACCTTCCCCGTATATTCTTTCTCAAGCGCTTTGAGCGCGAGCAAATTATCACCAAAAATAAGCTTATTATCAAAAATATCTTGGGATGATATTTGATGCGAAGCGTGATAAGATTTTTCAAGATCCTCTAATAAGATACGAGGCTCTAGTTTTGGGCGTTTTTCTTTTCCAATCCAGTTAAGTTCTAGTTTTTGTTTATTATAACTCATGCGATCGTCCTTAAATTCAAATGCTTGTGAAAAATAAACAGCTTATTCATGAATGGCTAAATTAGAGTCTCTTAACAATACTTTTAGTACCATCCGACAGCAATTTGAGCTTCTTCTGACATACAATCAGGTGTCCATGGTGGATCAAAAGTCATAGTGACTTCAACATACGAAACCCCTTCAACTGCACTGACTGCATTTTCTACCCACCCCGGCATTTCACCAGCAACAGGGCATCCCGGTGCTGTAAGAGTCATTTCAATTTTTACTGAACGATCATCTTCAATATCAATACGATAAATCAGTCCTAGCTCATAAATATCAGCAGGAATCTCTGGGTCATAAACTGTTTTAAGAGCAGCAATAATATCATTCGTCATACGATCAATTTCATCTGCTGGAATTGCTGATATGTAAGATTTTTTATTTTCACTTACAGTTTCAACAGATTCTGTAGAATGACGCTCTTCAATTAATTCAGCCATTAAAAAATGTCCTTGTTTCTTGCAATGCTTCTACCAATTGATCTATATCTTCTTTAGTGTTATACATGGCTAACGATGCGCGGCAAATAGATGTTAGACCAAAGCGCTGTAATAAAGGCTGTGCACAATGAGTTCCCGCACGTATTGCAACCCCTTTTCTATCAATAAACATAGCGATATCATGGGCGTGAATTCCTTCAATTGTAAATGATATAATAGCTCCTTTATTGGGAGAATGACCATAAATACGCAATGACTCAACCATTTTAAGTTTTTCCTGCGCATAAGCTAAAAGGGACCTCTCATGGGCATGAATCGTGCTACGACCTTTCTCTTGTATATAATCAATAGCCGCAGTTAATCCAATAGCTTCAACGATAGGAGGGGTACCTGCTTCAAAACGGTAAGGAGGAGCATTATAAAACACCTTATCGGTTGTTACCTCCTCGATCATTTCCCCTCCCCCTTGAAAAGGACGCATTTCTTCTAATCTATCTTCTTTACCATACAAAACACCAATACCAGTGGGACCATAAAGCTTATGACCTGTAAAGACATACCAATCACAATCGAGATCTTGCACATCAACGGTTAAATGTACTGCTCCTTGAGAACCATCAACAAGAACCGGAATAGAATTTTGATGTGCTAGTTTAATAATCTCTTTAACAGGAGGCACAGTTCCTAATATATTGGACATATGCGTTATAGCAACAAGCCGCGTTTTTTCGCTTAAAGCCTTTTGGAAATCTTCAATGTGCAGAACACCATTTTCATCGACAGGAACAAAAATAAGTTTAACACCTTTTTGTTCACGGAGAAAATGCCAAGGAATAATATTTGAATGATGTTCCATGATCGTTAGAACAATCTCATCACCTTCTTTGAGTTTTGGCATCGCCCAACCATAAGCAACAGTATTAATAGCTTCTGTTGCATTTTTCGTAAAAACAATTTCTTCAGCTTTTTGAGCATTTAGAAAAACCCGAACGGTTTCACGAGAATTTTCATAAGATTGTGTTGCTATATTGGCTAAAAAATACATTCCCCTATGCACATTAGCATAACTATAGTGATAATAATTATTCATTGCATTGAGTACTGACATTGGTTTTTGGGCAGAAGCACTGCTATCAAGATATGCTAATCGCTTTCCATAAACTTGATGGTGCAAAATAGGAAAATCACGCCGAATTTCTTCGACATTATAAGTAAATGTTTGTACGTTATTTTCCATTTTTTCTACCTTAAACATTTTTTTCAAGCCATTTACTAATGATATTCTCCAAAACGATTTGAATCTTATCCTGCTTGATGTCATCAATGAGCTCAGAGATAAATCCTTTAATCAAAAGTGCACGAGCCGTTTTAAATGGGATACCACGCGCCATAAGATAAAAAAGATAATCATGATTAATATTAGCAACTGTTGCACCATGACCGCACGCAACATCATCAGCAAAAATCTCCAGTTCAGGCTTTGCATTAAATTCTGCATCATCTGAAAGAATAAGGCTATTACAAGCCATGCGTGCATCTGTTTTTTGCGCTTTTTGAGAAACACGTATTATTCCTTGGAAAACACCAACAGCCTTATCTGTAACCACATTGCGTATAATTTCGGTTGATGTTGACTTTTCTTCCACATGACGAACAGTCATTGTAAGATCACTATGTGTTTGTCCTGATAATAAATTTATGACGCGTAATTGAAAATTAGATTCTTCTCCCTGTAATTCAATATCGATTTCTTGGCGATTTAATTGGCTCCCTATATTAATGACATAAAGTGATAACTTCGCTCTTTGATCAAGAACAGCACAAAATCGACCAAATTGTGTAGAATTAAAATCACGATTGCGAATGAGAATCCACGTAACATCACTATCAGCAGCAATACTTAATGAAAATATTGAACTGACAAAGGTATCTTTATCATTGCCAACCTGATGTTCAATAAACATAACTTGACTATTTTTATCAACTTTTATATCCGAAAAAATATGAGATTGTCCCCCCATTTGTATATTTTGTAATTCAATGGGTATATTTAACTTTGTATTTTCAGGGATGTGAAAAAGCCAACCATCTGTAACAAAAGCTGTATTTAACTGTCCAATAAAATCTTCATCAGAAATGTTTTGATTTATCTGCACAGAATTATCTTCTAATGCGTCTGAAAGGCGTTTTACTGTAATATTGTCTACCTTTGACTCTATCGATGTTTTTCCATTGTTTATGGAGAAAACAGAACTTTCTGAAAGCAATGCATCAACCAATTGATTGTCTTGAACTTTTGAAAAATTGCTAATAGACTTCAGTAAGGTACGCAGATTGGTATAATGCCATCTTTCGATTTTACGGGAAGGAAGCCGTGTCATTTGAAACTGCTCAATAGTTTTCTTGCGGATTTCCTGTACAGCTTTATCACCAGGTAAGTCGTTTACATACTGATTAAAATTACTGAGGATATTTTCTTCAACCGCTAACAAGTTTTGCTGTGCATTCATATTTAATAACCTCAAACCGCTTCCCTGATAAGACCAGCATACCCATTTTCCTCTAAATAAAGCGCTAAGGATTTATCACCGCTTTTGATAATTTGTCCTTTATAAAGAACATGTACCGTATCAGGAATAATATAATTAAGTAGCCGTTGATAATGGGTAATCACCAGAAATGAACGTTTTGAATCCCGAAGTTTATTAACACCATCTGCAACAATTTTTAGTGCATCAATATCTAAACCAGAATCCGTTTCGTCTAAAATGCAAAGTTTAGGTTCAAGAAGTGCCATTTGTAAAATTTCAGCGCGTTTTTTTTCTCCACCTGAAAAACCTACATTTAATGGACGCTTTAGCATATCCATATCTATTTCAAGTTTGGCTGAAACTTCTTTAACATATTTTATAAATTCAGGAATTTTAAGTTCTTCGTGACCTCGTGCTTTGCGTTGAGAGTTCATCGCAACTTTTAAAAATTCCATTGTTGCTACTCCTGGTATTTCCATTGGATATTGAAATGCAAGAAAAACACCATATGCAGCACGTTCTGCTGGATCCATTTCTAAAAGTGATTGCCCATTATAGAGAATATCTCCTTCTGTTATTTCATAATCATCACGACCAGCAAGTAAATAAGACAAAGTTGATTTTCCGGCTCCATTTTGTCCCATGATAGCGGCAACTTCTCCATCTTGAACTGTCAAGTTTAAACCACGAATAACTTTTGTATCGGTCTCAGCAATACGGGCGTGCAAATTTTTTATCTCTAACATAATTTAATCCTGTTTTGGCTGTTTTTTCAGATACAGATGCGGATTATTTTGCCTTAGCATCCATCTACTTTTGTAATTAGCATAGAGGTCATTTTTAGCATTATATGCTACTGTTACAGCCTTTTTACATAAAGTCTTCTATTTATCTAATTAAATAAAATTATCCAACACTACCTTCAAGGCTAATACCAATAAGCTTTTGTGCTTCGACAGCAAATTCCATGGGAAGTTTTTGAATGACCTCTTTTACAAAACCATTTACAATTAATGCGATAGCTTCTTCTTCGGGAATTCCTCTCTGCATAACATAAAAAAGTTGGTCATCAGAAATTTTTGATGTTGTGGCTTCATGTTCAAACTGAGCTGTTGCATTTTTTGCTTCAATATAAGGAACTGTATGCGCACCACAATCATTCCCGATTAACAAACTATCACATTGCGTAAAGTTACGCGCATTTTGTGCTTTTCGATGAGCTGTGACTTGTCCTCGATACGTGTTATTTGAAAAACCTGCAGAAATACCTTTGGAAATAATGCGACTGGAAGTATTTTTTCCCAAATGAATCATTTTTGTACCGGAATCAATTTGTTGATGACCGTTTGCAACGGCAATAGAATAAAATTCTCCACGCGCATTATTACCACGGAGTAAGCAAGATGGATATTTCCAAGTAATCGCAGAACCAGTCTCAACTTGTGTCCATGAAATTTTAGAGCTATCACCTCGACAATCTCCACGCTTCGTCACAAAATTATAAATACCACCCTTTCCATCTCTATCGCCAGGATACCAATTTTGTACTGTAGAATATTTAATCTCTGCATTTTCAAGGGCAATAAGCTCAACAACAGCAGCATGAAGTTGGTTTTCATCACGTTGGGGTGCTGTACACCCTTCAAGATAAGAAACATAGGAATCTTCAGCGGCGATAATCAATGTTCGTTCAAATTGGCCAGTGTTGCGTTCATTAATCCTAAAATAAGTTGAAAGCTCCATAGGACAACGAACCCCTTTGGGAATATAAACAAATGAACCATCTGTAAAGACAGCTGCATTTAAGGCCGCATAATAATTATCACTTATAGGTACAACTGTTCCTAAATATTCTTTAATAAGCTCAGAATGTTCAATAATCGCCTCTGAAATAGAACAAAAAATCACACCGGCGCGTGCCAACTCTTTTTTGAATGTTGTTACAACAGAAACAGAATCAAAGACTGCATCAACAGCCACCTGCCCCGATACAGACATACTGTCATCAAAAGTGGAGGGATCAGACTGTTTTCTTACTCCTGCCAAAATCTCTTGTTCTTTAAGGGGAATGCCAAGTTTCTCGTACGTTGCTAATAACTCAGGATCCACTTCATCCAAAGATTTTGGTCCTGTATGATTTTTTGGAGCAGCATAATAATAAAGCTCCTGAAAATCAATTCTAGGATATTCAAGACGCGCCCAATGAGGCTCTTGCATTGTCAGCCAACGTCGGTAAGCCTTTAAGCGCCATGTTAGCATCCATTCAGGCTCATGTTTTTTAGCGGAAATAAATTTGATAATATCCTCATTTAAGCCTTTTGGAGCTTTATCGGTTTCAATATTGGTTTCAAAACCATATTTATATTGGTCAACATCTATTTCACGTACTTGGCGTATCGTTTCTTGTATTGCCGGCATAAATTTTCTCCATTTTTTGGCGTCAAAAACCGGTAACTAAAGTCTTGTTTTTTACAAGATTAAAGTAAGCAAGTTATCTCTAGGCTATAGGTAAAGTGCAAAAATTTCAATCAAACTTATTTTATTTTTAAAATAATTCTAATTTTTATAACTTTCTGATGATAAATCTTCCCCTTTTTTCCTGCTTATAATTTGAGAAAAAAACGACAGAAAATCATCAATATCTTCAGAAGTTGTGCCACGCCCTAGCGAAATGCGAATGGCACCATTTGGAACATGATACCCCATTGCCTCCAACACTTTGCTTTGTTTTACTTTTCCCGAAGAACAAGCAGAGCCGGATGATAAAGAAAACCCTTCTAAATCAAAAGCAATTTGCATCGTTTCAGCTTTTATATTTTTCACGGTAAAGTAAGTTGTATTTGGCAAACGTTGAACTCTTTTGCCAAAAATCTCAACATTTTTACTTATTCTTTGTAGTCCATTTTCTAATTTATTGCGTAAATATATTAACTGTTTTATTTCCTCCTGTGTGAAGCAATCAGTCATTGCTGCCCCAAAAGCAGCAATAAGGGGCAATGCTTCTGTTCCTCCACGGAGACCTTTTTCTTGTCCTCCCCCAATAATAAGAGGGTGTGGCATGAGAAGATTACCACATGAAACAAAAGCACCGATTCCTTTCGGACCGCCAACTTTATGTGCAGACAATATAAAAAAGTCTCCTCCTAGCTGATTAATATCCACAAAATTTTTATCTACATATTGTGTCAAATCAACAATAAGAGTGCCTCCTAAATCCCGAACAATAGCGGCGATTTCTGTTAATGGTTGAATAACACCCGTTTCACTATTTGCAGCTTGAATAGCAACAAGAGGTAAACCTTTTGTTTTATCATGAACCGTTAAGAGTGATGTTAATTTATCTTGTTGTATGAGCCCATCTTGATCAACAGCAATGACGCTTATCAACTCTTTAGAAAAACGTCCTCCCTCTGCCACAGAGGGATGTTCAGTCGCTCCAAGGTAAAGACGAGAAAATTTAACTTTTGCATTCCCCATATTGTAAAAGGGTGTTAACAAAGTCATTGCGGCTTCACTCGCACCAGAGGTAAATACCACGTGATCTGGATCTGTTTTAAGATTTTCAGCGATTTGCCGACGAGCCTTTTGCAACAAAGTTTTAGCCGCACGCCCTTCCTTATGAACAGATGATGGATTACCAAATATTTCTAAAGATTCCAGTAACGCTATTCGTGCCACTTTTTTGAGTGGTGTTGTTGCGTTATGATCAAAATATCGGCGTTTTATAACCATTTTACATCGCAATCATTAATCTTATGAATTGATTAAAAAAATAGCGCAATTTTCTTGAAAAATGCACTAAAAAAAGAATATCTAATAATTATTTAAGAGATTCTATGGTAAAAGTCGACCAAGATCAATGAAAGCCTTTTATTGCATTTAAGGAGCATTTTATGCCAGAAATTATTTTTAACGGTCCTGCGGGTCGGCTCGAAGGACGTTATCAACCTTCACAACAAAAAAATGCACCCATTGCGATTATTTTGCATCCTCATCCCCAATTTGGTGGAACTATGAATCATAAAATTGTCTATGACCTCTTTTATATGTTCCAACAACGTGGCTTTACAACTTTACGTTTTAACTTTCGTGGTATTGGTCGTAGTCAGGGTGAATTTGATTATGGAATAGGAGAACTTTCAGATGCTGCTGCTGCTCTCGATTGGGTGCAAACACAACATCCAGACTCTAAAAATTGTTGGGTAGCAGGATATTCATTTGGAGCATGGATTGGTATGCAGCTTTTAATGCGCCGACCGGAAATTGAGGGATTTATCTCAGTTGCCCCTCAGCCTAATGTTTATGACTTTTCATTTCTTGCACCTTGTCCCTCCTCTGGGCTTATCATTCATGGCGGTATCGATAAAGTTTCCCC
Organism: Bartonella sp. CL25QHWL; assembly: GCF_042195335.1. Classification (NCBI taxonomy): domain Bacteria; kingdom Pseudomonadati; phylum Pseudomonadota; class Alphaproteobacteria; order Hyphomicrobiales; family Bartonellaceae; genus Bartonella; species Bartonella sp. CL25QHWL. The sequence continues at coordinate 74,064 of NZ_JBHIOE010000007.1, forward strand.
TCCAAAAGATGTTCAAATACTTGTCGATAAATTAAAAACACAAAAAGGTATCATCATCACACAAGAAATATTAGAAGAGGCTAATCACTTTTTCAGTGGATGTCATGAAGAACTTATTGAGCGATGTGCCCACTATTTGGATAACCATATCTCCAATGAACTTCTCGCTCCTCCTCCTGAAATACTTTCACTAACTTAGGAAAATACGATAGATTTATAAAAAATTAGCAAAAGTCGTTTCTGATCATAACAAAGTAATTTTTTCAGTTTGCATTTAAAATTTTTCTAAATTTTATTTCAGGATAGAAATGAGAATAACAGCATACCTGTTTTCTATCACTGATAAGTCTCTTTTTTAACGTAAAAAGGAAATAATACCTGTATTATTATCTTTATGTTACCAATATGTCTCTTTCTCTTGTGAGGTGTGTGTCAGTTATGATAGATAACGCATTAATAACTCATTATATAATCGCCTATTCTATAAAATAATGCACTCTTAAATTAGGAAATTAAATCTGTGTTTGCCTTTAAATCTGATTTTTTACACATTATGAGCGAACGTGGTTTTATCCACCAAATTTCAGATGAAAAAGGCTTAGATGATCTTTTTTCAAAAGAAACTGTAAGCGCTTATACTGGATTTGACCCAACAGCATCGAGTTTACATGCTGGAAGTCTTCTTCAGATTATGATGCTTTATTGGTTACAAAAAACAGGTCATCGCCCCATTGCTTTAATGGGTGGAGGAACCGGATTGATTGGTGATCCTTCTTTCAAAGATGAAGCGCGACGCCTTCTGACACAAAATGATATTGCTGAAAATATTGATGGTATTAAAAAGGTATTTGCTAACTATTTGACATTCGGTGACCGAGAAACCGATGCTTGTATTGTGAATAACGCGGAATGGTTATGCAATTTAAACTACTTAGAATTTTTGCGTGATGTAGGAAAACATTTTTCTGTCAATCGTATGTTGTCATTTGATTCCGTTAGACTCAGACTTGAGCGTGAGCACTCTTTGTCATTCTTAGAGTTTAATTATATGATTCTGCAAGCTTATGATTTTGTTGAACTTTATAAACGTTATGGATTGCGTATGCAAATGGGGGGCTCTGATCAGTGGGGCAACATTATTAACGGAATCGAATTAGGGCATCGTTTAGGAACACCGCAATTATATGCGTTAACATCACCATTGCTGACAACCTCTTCCGGTGCCAAAATGGGTAAATCATTGAATGGGGCTGTATGGCTGAATGCGGATAAGCTTTCACCTTATCAATTTTGGCAATACTGGCGCAATACAGAAGATGCTGATGTAACACGATTTCTAAAGCTCTATACTCCATTGCCAATGGATGAGATTCTTAAACTTTCTCTATTACAAGGGACAGAAATTAACGAAGCAAAAAAAATTCTTGCAACAGAAATTACAGCAATGTTGCATGGACGTGTTCTTGCTGATGCAGCAGCAGAAACAGCTCGCAAGACGTTTGAAGAAAAAACTCTAGGAGAAAATCTTCCAACTGTTGAAATTAATGCCTCAGAATTAAAAAAAGGTGTTGGATTGCTCACTCTTTTAGTACAAGCAGGACTCGCTAGATCTAATAGTGAGGCACGCCGACACGTTCAAGGTGGGGGGGTCCGTGTAAATGATCAAATTATTGAGGATGAAACACATCTTATTATTGAAGGGGATGTCAGTGCAGAAGGAACCGTTAAACTTTCTTTTGGTAAGAAAAAACATGTTGTGATGAAACCAGTATAATCTTTTGCTGTTTTGTTTATGTTGTCGACCTTGTTCTTTCAATTCAATTGTTGTGATAGGGCGAGTTTTGTTAGGAAATAAAGGTCTCTTCAAAACAATAATATTCTAGAGAGTTGAATAGTTCTTTTCTTCTGTGTACTCTGATATCTTATACCTGTTACACAAGAAAGAAAGATGAAAATAATGACAAGACCAATGAAAGGTGCTCTTGCTCCTGATTTTAATTTGCCGCGCGATGGAGGAGAGATGGTATGTCTTTCTGACTTTAAAGGAAAGTCTGTTGTTTTATATTTTTATCCAAAAGATGACACCAGTGGTTGCACAAGCGAAGCACTTGATTTCACAAAATTAAAGATGAAATTTGATGAAATCGGTGTTTCTGTTATTGGAATCTCTCCAGATAATGTAAAAAAACATGATAAATTTAAAGTAAAACATGAACTTGATGTCATCTTGGTTTCTGATGAAGAAAAAACAACCCTCGAAGCTTATGGTGTTTGGGTTGAGAAAAGCATGTATGGACGCAAATATATGGGAGTTGAACGGAGCACTTTTTTAATTGATGCAAATGGAATAATAGCAGAAGAATGGCGTAAAGTAAGCGTATCTGGGCATGCTGAAAATGTTTTAGCTACTGCAACACTTTTATATCATAATGGTAACTTGTAAATTGAGTGTTTGATTTACCTTAAAAAGCAAAAGTTATCCTCCTTAATTGATTTTAGTTTTTCAACGGATTCAATTTTTACAATATATTGATTTATAAGGATAATGAATTGTTTTACATTTATATTAGTCCCCCGAATATCGCAAATTTTCCTTATTTCAGATTCTTCCTATCACTTGCAATATCATAAGCAGAATTGGCGTGTGAGAAAAAAAATGAAGAAAGAAACAAGAAAATCCCTCTTTAAACCTTTAAAGTATCAAGGACTATCGTAACATCACAACATCAATAAAACGAACAGCTTAAGAAAAAATCTACATGGCTTGAAGGAAGGATATATAATTAACGAATATCCTCAATTTTTTTGTCTTGTCTATAAATGCGCCGTGCGAGTGCTGCCTCTATAAATGCATCTAAATTACCATTAAGTACGGATTGTGGATCCGTATTTTCAATTCCTGTACGCAAATCTTTGACAAGCTGATAGGGTTGAAGAACATAAGATCTAATTTGATGTCCCCATCCGATTTCTGTTTTAGAAGATTCAGCAGCATTGGTTTCTTCTTCTCTTTTTTTAAGCTCTTCTTCATAAAGCCGTGCACGCAACATCGACCAAGCCGTAGCGCGATTTTTATGTTGAGAGCGCTCTGTTTGACATTGAACAACAATACCCGTTTTTATATGCGTGATGCGAACAGCAGAATCTGTCGTGTTAACATGTTGTCCTCCTGCTCCCGATGCACGATATGTATCAATACGCACATCTGCCTCTGAAACATCAACTTCAATATTGTCATCAATAACTGGATAAACCCAAATGCTTGCAAAAGAGGTATGGCGCTTTGCATTCGAATCAAATGGAGAAATCCGCACTAAACGATGAACGCCTGATTCTGTTTTTAACATTCCATAAGCATTATGCCCTTTTACAAGAATAGTCGCTGACTTTATTCCTGCTTCTTCTCCATCATGAATTTCTAAAATTTCAACCTTCATTTCATGCTGTTCAGCCCATCGCATATACATACGTAAGAGCATAGAAGCCCAATCTTGGCTTTCTGTTCCCCCTGCTCCAGCATGAACTTCTAAATAGGTATCATTCGGATCTGCTTCTCCTGAAAGAAGTACATCAATTTGCCTTTTATCTATCTCATTTTTAAGATTACGTATTGATCTTTCTGCATCAGCGATAATTTCAACATCACTTTCTTCTTCGCCCATCGCAATAAGCTCAATGCATTCTTCAAGTGTTTTTGTAAATGATAAAAGACCATTGATTGAATCATCAAGACGTTGACGCTCACGCATCATATCCTGTGCTCGTTGTGCATCATCCCATAATGATGGATCTTCTGCTTTTTGATTAAGATATTCGAGACGCTTTAGTGATTGATCCCAGTCAAAGATGCCCCCTTAGCAATTGTATTGCTTTCTGGATTTCATCAACTAATGTTTCTATTTCTGCTCGCATAATTTAACACCGTATTTTTAAAAACTCTTTTTGGTTGTGTCTCTTAGCATTTTATACAAATTTAATAGCTGCTATCAGAAAATGGTACAATTCTATCACTCTAATTTACAGAACCGACATTGTAAAAAAGAGATAAAAACCATGACTCATGGCAAAAGGAGATTTTGTCGATTAATACAGCCCACCTGTCCCACTTTCAAGTGCTTTGTTGACTTGTGGAGAAGTCGTTACTGCAGGAACACCTTCTTGAAAAGAATTTGTACTCCCAATAACTTGATATATATCAGCAGGACCAGTCCCTGGTTTAAATGCTTCTATAATAACATCTTGATCTCCTCTTTCGGCAAGCATTCCTGTTTTTCGATTAATTGGCATTAAAATCATGCCCTTTGGCATCTTAAAGGGAACATCTGGCTTCCCTTTAAGAGCATCTGCCATAAAATCACCAAAAATAGGCGCAGCTAATGAACTTCCTGTTCCATTATATCCTAACGGAGCTGGTTGATCATAACCGACAAAAATACCAACGACAATATCAGGAGTAAATCCCATAAACCAGACATCCTTAGAGTCATTGGTTGTTCCTGTTTTAGCAGCAATATGTCGATTAAGATAACGTAAACGTGCCGCAGTACCACGCTGAACAACCCCTTCCATCATCGATGTAATCTGATAAGCCGTCATAGGGTCAAGAACTTGATCTCTTTCATCAATCAATGTGGGCTCACTTTGATTATTCCATGAATGCGTATTACAATTTTCGCAAATACGATCATCATGACGATAAATTGTCTTCCCATAACGATCTTGAATTCTGTCTATCAGAGAAGGTTTAATAGAGCGTCCCCCATTGGCAATAACTGAATAAGCTGTAACCATTCGTAATACTGTTGTTTCGCCAGCCCCTAAAGCCATGGGAAGATAAGGCTGCAATTTATCTACGATCCCAAAGCGTTCTGCATATTCAGCGACAAGAGGCATTCCCATATCATTGGCAAGCCGTATTGTCATAAGATTACGAGAACGCTCAATACCATAACGCAACGTTGAAGGTCCTGCAAAGGTACCTCCATAATTTTTGGGTTGCCAAACTTCACCATTATATTGACGAACTTCAATGGGGCCATCTAAAACAACGGATGCTGGTGTATATCCGTTATCAAGAGCTGCTGCATAAACAAAAGGCTTAAAAGCAGACCCCGGTTGGCGATAAGCTTGGGTTGCACGATTGAATTCAGATGCGGCAAAAGAAAATCCTCCCACCATAGCAAGAACGCGCCCTGTATGAGGTTCCATAGCAACAATTGCACCTTCAACCTTTGGAATTTGTTGTAAACGATAAGTATTGTTTGTATTGGGTAGTTTTTCAACAAAAATGACATCCCCAACTTGCAGAACATGAGATAAGCTCTGAACAGTTTTTTGATAACCATTTTCTTTTACAACATGGAGTGCCCATTTTGAATCAGCTTCAGATAAAACAGCAATTTCCCGTTTTTTTGATAATATACCTGAAGCTTCGCGCTGTGGCTGTAAACCAATCTCTACTTTGTTGGGATTAGTAGAAAGAACAACAGCTAAACGCCATTCAGGAACATCACTTAGCCCTGTGATATTTGCAAGTTCTGTCCCCCAATCACTTTTCTCATCAATATGCGCATAAGCTCCACGCCATCCTTGCGCATGATCAAATCTAATTAATCCATCGTGCAAAGCACGTCGCGCAATAAGTTGTAAATGCGGATCAAGCGTTGTACGAATGGAAAGCCCGCCTTCATAAAGTGTTTTAGCCCCATAGCGATGTATTAAACGACGCCGCACTTCTTCAGTAAAATAATCAGCCGCAAAAACATAGCTATCACTCCCACGTATTGTCGCTCCTAAAGGTTTAGCTTTTGCTTTTTCACCTTGTTCACGCGTTACATATCCATTTGCAATCATCCGGTCTATAACCCAATTACGCCGATCAATAGCACGTTGTGTATTCTTAAATGGATCATAATTTGCTGGTCCTTTTGGAAGAGCAGCCAAATAAGCACATTGTTCTAGCGTCAGGTCATTGACGGATTTATTGAAATAAGTCAAAGAAGCAGCTGCTATACCATAAGTGCCACGACCCAGATAAATTTCATTGAGATAAAGTTCGAGAATATGATCTTTTGAATAAGTTTTCTCAATACGCATTGCTAAAATAGCTTCCTTAAATTTACGTTCTAACGTTGTTTCTGAACTTAAAAGGAAGTTTTTAGCGACTTGTTGCGTTATAGTTGATGCACCCTCTGGACGTCTTCCAGAACCAATATTACGAATATTATTGATCAAAGCTCGAGAAAGTCCTTCAGGATCTAAACCAAAATGATGATAAAAGTTTTTGTCTTCAGCCGAAATAAAAGCATTTATAACAAGCTTTGGTATTGATTGAATCGGTAAATAGAGGCGATGTTTTGTTGCAAACTCTGCCATAAGACGGCCATCAGAAGCATGGACGCGGGTCATTACCGGCGGCTCATAAAGTGAAAGAACTTCATAATCAGGGAGTGCATTTGCTTGACCACTGGTCATAACACCCCACGTTATTGCACCACAAAGTCCAATAGCAATAAAAAAACGAAGAAGATATCTTAAAAAAATTATCATAAAAACGGCTATCGCTTTCTTAAGAATTAATTAAAGAAAAAATACGTTACTTCAAACACACCAAGTGGATATCACCACAAGATTGAGATCAAGAGAAATTGTTTTCTATCTTTTATTTATACTAGGGTACACTAGAAGCCCATACTGATACTCTATTTTCTCACAAATTTAAAGAGGCTGTATCATTTTCTGCCTATAATCAGCAAATTGACGAATAGAATGAGCAATAGAGGCTGCCATTTGTTTTCTCCAATGAGGATCATTTAGTAACTTTTCATCCTCTTTATTGGATAAATAACCTATCTCTATCAAGACTGAGGGTATATCTGAAGCTCTTAAAACTTGAAAATTAGCATACCGATGTGGGTTATTAATCAAGTTAATATGATTCTTTGATAAACTTGAAATAACACTATTTGCAAAATTAACCGAAAATGTATGTGTTTCACGTCGTGTAAGATCCATCAAAATATCTGTAACTTCGAGCGTTTCATCTGCAGGCAAACCATCAAGCAAATCAACTTTATTTTCATTTTCAGCTAAAGATTTTGCAATGGCATCAGAGGCTTTTTCTGATATGGTATACACTGTAGCACCGCGAAGAGAATGTAAATCAATCGTATCCGCGTGAATAGATATAAAAAGATCAGCATCAAACTCTTGCGCTTTTTTAACTCTTTCACTTAGTCTTAAAAAAATATTGGAATCTCGTGTTAAAGCAACGGTAATATGAGAATCCTTTTGTAATTCGTCTCGCAATGCACGCGCAAAGTCTAAAGTCACATCTTTTTCTAAAATTCCAGTAACACCCCGTGCACCACCATCAATACCACCATGACCAGGATCAAGAACAACACGGAAATTATATGCTGGCATTAACTGTGTTTGTGTATCAAAATTGCTTCTTTGCTGTTTTTTTAATGTCTCATCAAATTTTTCTTGTGTACTTTTACGAATATCAATCAGCAACTGCCATAAACCATTATTTAATTTTTTTACGACATTTTTTTCAACCACAAAAGCCGTTTTACTTGTCAAAATAATGCGTGAAGTCTGTATATCAGAGAAAGCATAACGTACATCTGAAAGCATAACGGATAATGTATTCCGTTTCTTTAAAGGCGTATTTTGCATTGAAAAGTCAATTGTAGGTAAATTGATAACCAAACGTGCTGGCCTGTCCAAAATCTGTAAACGAACATTTGGTTTTGAATTAAAAACCGCAATAATACGCGTATGAACACTATCACCAATGGTTCGAAAATTAATAAGTCTCAGAGGATCTGCGGCTTGAACACTGGTTTGGAGTAGAAAAAAAGATAATAAAAAGTATGTGACGAGCACAATAACATCCCCATAAGCTGTTTTCAGCTTTTTGGTAAAAAAAACTCTTATCATAAGCAAAATACTCTACATTACCTTTGTAATAATTTATCTTGGTTATATAAAATGATACACCAATTTATTCTCTATTTTTCAATAAAAGCTAAATAAACACCCAAAAACGAAATTAAGGTCATAAAGATATTATAATTATACATGATTTACATTGTTACTTGCCAAACGCATGATATCAACATAAAAGAATATTTATGCTTCCTAGCTGATAATAGTCATCTAAATTATCTGTAACTCATATTAAGTTGTCTTTAGAGGTTTTTTGCCTATTATGCGTTGAGACTTTTTTATGGATGAAAAATTTCTATGTTATAATATTAGGATTGCATTACTTAAGATTCGTTGGTTCGGATATCCGAACTGTTTTAAAGATTATTTTACCGGAGACTTTTAAGAAATATGAGTCATAAAAAACAGATGGAAATAATGATGGGAAATGGTGTAAATGCAGTCATGCCTCTGCACGTGGTGTTCCGTCCTGTTTTTCTGGTACCTCCCTTTTATGGCAGACAGCCTTTTATGTTTACGAATAGTTATAGCGTTCGTTTGAATAAAATTGTGCATGTCGCCTTCAGGATATTAACTTATGTCAAACAAAATGCTTATAGATGCCTCCCATCCGGAGGAAACTCGTGTTGTTGTTGTTCACGGCAACAAAATTGAAGAACTTGATTTTGAATCAGAACATAGAAAACAGCTCAAGGGGAATATTTATCTCGCACGGATTACGCGTGTAGAACCGTCTCTCCAAGCAGCTTTTGTTGAATATGGTGGAAACCGACATGGTTTTTTAACATTTTCTGAAATTCATCCTGATTATTATCAAATTCCTATTGCTGATCGACTTGCTCTTCTTGAAGAAGAGGAAAAAGCAGCTATAGGAGAAAATTCTGTAGATACCTTTACGGAAGAAGCAACTAAAAATAAAAAACGCTCCAGAAGAACAAAAAAAAATGGAAAAAACAATGTCATTGCAGCCGATATTGAAAGTGACATCACATCTGAAGCGACAATAATTGATAATACAGAAGAAGCATTAAATGCCGATATCTCTGATGATGAGATCGAAATGGTCGGTGCTGAGGACATCCGTGAAGAGCTCCCAATTTATCAAAGAAAACAAGGGCGCCAGTATAAAATTCAAGAAGTCATTAAACGACGTCAAATTTTGTTGGTACAAGTTATCAAAGAAGAGCGTGGTAATAAAGGTGCTGCCCTTACAACATATTTATCTCTAGCAGGTCGTTACTCTGTTCTAATGCCCAACACAGCACGTGGTGGTGGCATTTCACGAAAAATTACGAACGTACAAGACCGTAAGCGTCTTAAAGAAATCGTAAAAGAATTAGCTGTTCCAAAAGGTATGGGCGTTATCTTACGAACTGCTGGTGCCAATAGAACAAAAGCTGAAATTAAACGTGATTATGAATATCTTATGCGGTTATGGGATACTATTCGCACTTTGACACTCGAGTCAACGGCGCCATGCCTTGTCCATGAAGAAAGCAATCTCATCAAGCGTTCTATACGAGATCTTTACAATAAGAACATTAGTGAAATTCTTGTTTCTGGAGACCAAGGATATCGTGAAGCGAAAGACTTTATGCGTATGCTCATGCCAAGTCATGCAAAAGTTGTGCAACCTTACCGTGATCCTACCCCCATTTTCGCAAGAAATAATATTGAAATTCAACTTGATAAAATGTTGCAACCACAAGTTTCTTTAAAATCTGGTGGTTATCTTGTTATTAATCAAACAGAAGCACTTGTTGCTATTGACGTAAATTCTGGCCGCTCCACGAAAGAATTCTCTGTCGAAAAGACAGCCTTACAAACTAACCTTGAAGCTGCTGAAGAAGTAGCGCGGCAATTACGCTTGCGTGACCTTGCTGGTTTAATTGTGATTGATTTTATTGATATGCTTGAAGAACGCAATGTGAAGCTGGTCGAAAAAAAATTAAAAGATTGTTTAAAAAACGATCGTGCTCGTATTCAAGTAGGTCATATTTCACACTTCGGCCTTTTAGAAATGAGTCGTCAACGTATTCGCATATCGGTTTTAGAAAGTACAACACAGCCCTGCCCGCATTGCGCAGGAACAGGAAATATACGTTCTGAATCATCCATTGCGTTACATGTCATGCGCTCAATTGAAGAATATCTTCTTCATAATTCGCAATATAATATTATCGTGCGCACACCCGTAGCAACAGCGCTTTATGTATTAAATCATAAACGCAACATTCTTGTTAATTTAGAAGCTCGTTTTAAGCTTAATATTAGTATTGAAGCAGATGATAGTATTGGAACGCAACATCTTGTTATTTCTAAAGGCTCAATAGCAGAGAGCATTTCTCGATCTTCATTGGAAGATGCCAATGAGCAAGAAATTGAAGATTCTGTTTTCATAAAGAGTGAATCTATTGAAAATCCTTCTCCCATTGAAACAAACCAAAAGCGTAGGCGCAAAAATCGTCACGGTGAAATTACTGATCATTCTCTCTCCAACGTTCATAAAAAAGAAGATACTTTGAATGATGATTCTTATCGTCGAGGACGTCGTCGAGGACGTCGTGGTGGTCGACGCAATCAAGATAATAGTTTTCATCAGATTCGCGTTCCTTACGCAGAACCAGTGGGAGATTTTGCTAAGAAAGCTTTGGCAGAAATTAAAGCAGCGCATCGCAAACGTCGTATTTCGCCTACTAAATCTTTTGAACTTGAAGAAACAACAAATAATACACAAGCTCTAGATATACAACAACAGGGTGAATCTGAAAAAATTGATACAAGTATTAAACCTAAAAAACGTAAAACACGTTCTTCAAAAGTAGTAGAAAATCAGCTTTCTTTAGAGAATGATCAAAATGTTGCAGAACAAAAATCTCTTGAAGAAAAACCTACAACCAGTTCGATGCGTAAAGCTAAAACAAAAAAAGCAGACAAATCTATTCATGAGGTAGAAGATAAAGCTCTTGAAAAGAGTAAAAAATCAACACGTGGAACACGTAAAAAATCATCTTCTAAAGAGACGCAAATACAAAAAATATTAGAGCAAGAAACTGTAATCGAGATGGAGGAAGTTGTAGAAACCTCTCCTTCCCAAATTGAAGAAACAATTAATCAATCCGTTGTTATTTCATCAACGCCTAATGATTCTTCCAAAACTGAACGTATTGGGTGGTGGAAACGCAGAATTCTTTCGAAAAATTAAGGATTAAAAAAACCGCCACAGAAAACTGTGGCGGTTCAAATAAACAATTATAGAAAACGTTTCAACCAATTCTATAGTGTGGGTTTATTACTTTTGTTTTGCTTTTTCTTGCTCAGCCCGCATACGCTCTTCAATTTCTTTTTGCTTTGATTGAATGGCTTGCTGCAGCTTTATTTGTTCTTGTTGGAAATCTTTTTCCTCCATACCAGGACCGGTATAGGCTGCTGTAAACCCATTAAGAGAAAATTCAATAGGATTAGCTGAACCACGAAAATTAACTGTGGTTACAACCATTTTTGTTCCACTTTTCATAGCTGCTATAAGCTTATCATCTAAGACATCATTAGCAATACAACTTGGTCCATTACAAATAATATAAGGAATTTTTTTAGAGAACTCGTCACCGATTTTAATGTGAACACCTTCTGGCAAAAAACGCCCAGTAGGTACTTGAATACCTATACGTTTTTCATTTTGCTTCCCTTTTATTTCAACAAGATTAAAAGCCGTTAAAGGTTGTCCCGTATTCGATAATACAGTATTCATTGTATTACAAATATCAACATCATGCTGCTTACTGCAAACTTTGTACCAACCTTGTGATAAAGTTTGCGCATTTGCAGAAATACCAGCTATAAGAAAAAGGGCAGCGGCTCCAACTAATACTGAAACAGCAGAATAAACATTTTTATGCGACATGATTAAGTTAATCCTTTCAACGCGCTCTTAAGTAACTTTAAAAAAAATATTAAATGTAATTCCAACTTAAATTTATTAAATTATAATGAAATAACAATTAATTTTACTATTTTTACTTCAATATAAAAAAAAAAGTCAAATTTAGAGAAAAAATACGATGAGCCATTCTATTTTTATACACCCATATAATTCCCCTCTTCATCACATTGGTATTTGATATAATCTATCTATCTATAAAATACCTCTGTGCATTTAAACTAAGATTACACAAACGAATCAATATTGCAATATTAATTAAAATAAAGTCTAATACTACTCTAAAAAACTTACTAATTAAACTTTTTACATTTATTACTCTTCATGTTAAGCTTATAGAGCCTTAGCAACAGGTTGTTGCAATGCATGAAGCTCCAAAATATCAGATAAATTTTACTGTTTTCCTTATGTGCCTCGTGTGATACACAAAAACAAAATCATCTACGATATTATTGAAACATTTAATGAATTAAAACCACTGATTGTCTAAAATTTCTGCATAATTGTAAGAGAACTTTTTGCTAATGAACAATTTTCTTCCCTTGTTTACAAAACAATGGTGATACGCTTTTGTAATAAAAATTTTATATTCCATAGCGTTTAACTAAAAAGTTTAGTTTAAAAATACGTTACTAAAGAAGTGCTTTTTTCTTAATTAAACAACACATTTTCTTAGAGAGAAAATCTATAACTGCTGAAAATATTTTATTTATAATAAACTTTCTTAAAATATAATAACATATTAATTTATAATAATAATTTATCTTTTTTCTATTTCTATATTGTATGAAAGATCCTAATAGCGCAAACCTCTCTTATATTGAATCAATAAAATTTATCCACTTGTACATCACAAGCGGAGTTAGTTTTATAGATAAAACTACTGAACAAAGGCCCCCCCTATGAATCATCTCACGTGCCTAAAGCCATAATAAATTTATGCTCATATATTATACATCTATTATTGCATCTCTGTACAAATATCATCTCTCAGCTTTATAACGTGAATAAAAAATGTAGCTTTTATCAATTTATTTTAAGTTATTTCTCAAATAAAAGAAGCTTCTAAAATGATAAATTCTTTTCAGCTTTCACAACATCAAAGATATAAATCGTTAATGATTTAAGTTTTAAGAAAAAATGAATTCAAAATATCATTTTGTTTTCCTATATAACACAACTTAGAGCTATAAAAAATCTCTCTTATCGTATTAATGAAACAAGATTTATGATATGAGATGTATCGTCATTAAAATAATTAATCAGATAAAAATAAAAAACTACAAGCACAAAAAATTATGCATAAAAAGAAAACATAAAAAAATATATGAGTTTATTATTTAATATATATATTAAGTCTTATATGATAAGAATAACAGATAATATATTATGTGTATAAGATTACTTTATTATAAATAATAATTAAAAACAAAAAATTAAAATATATTTTAACTATTATTTAGTATATTATCTTAATTTCTCTGTATTTGTATAAGTAAATTTTTAATTGGATATTCTCATAGCATTATTTTTTATGAATTTTCTAAACTATAATGTTACGAAAAATTAAGTATTTTTCTATTTTGAATATAATTCAACATAAATCAAATAAATAATTTTTAATTGAATAATTCTTCAACATGAAAACGCATACGATCTATAATATTCTTTTTCTTGTTTGGAAGCATTATATTATGTACTTCTTTAATGGTATTACAAAGCTTAGGTGCACTTTTTACAAACCAATTATCTTCTGTAAGACTATTTTTTATATCGTCAAATATTTGTTTTTCATAACTATAAGAGCCATCTGTTAGTAATTCTTTAATATCCCTGACTAAACTAGGACTTATTGAATTATTTGCGCCTTTAGCCCAACTAAAATCTTTATCTTTCCAATCAAAATCTTTGCGCAAAATAGCACCTATATCACTTTGCAATATATCCGCTAACGTATTGCAAGCAATAATAAACATGAGATAATTTTTCATTATCTCATCATCACCTCCACTTTTCTCATTCATTCCCCATTCATTAAACGTTTGAGTTTTTTTTAAATAGTTTTTTGCTTTAATCAACTTTTCTTCATACTCCCCTACTTCATACTCTCTCGCTATATGTATTCTAGAGATAATTTTTTGTTTTTTTTCAGCTAGATCCTGTAATTTCGAACCAAGATTATAATATTCATCCTTCAGAGTTTTCAGTTTTTTATATAACTTATTCCGTTCCTGTAAACGCTCATAGTATTCTGCTTTAGAAATATTTTTTTCCCAAATATCCAAATGAGATATACTTTCTTCAATAAATTGTATGCTCTCTTTAATATTCTTTCTTTTGTTTTTTAAATGTTGGTATTGTTCATCAGAAGATAACTCAGCATAAGCGTTTTTTACGCCATGTATTAAAGTGAGTAATAAAAAAACGATAGTTAGACACTTTTGTAATGAAGAAAGCATGCTATCTTTACCTAAATTCTTTCTAAAAAATTTACAGGAGCTTATTAGCTTATTATATTGAAAGTGCTATTTAATGCGGTCCAACCGTCTAATCTATTTTCTTAATTATATCAATACGTATATAATAAAAACCAAATAAATATATAAAGGGTTCTTTATTATAAACTTAAATTTTATTCTTATACAAAATCAATAACTGTTTGTTTTTATAGAATGATTTTATAAAAATGAGTAACAGTTCTGAAACAATAAAGATATTTTTTAAACAGAATGTTGTTCTGCCATTTCGACAAGCTGTGTCATAATATTCGCTGCTCCAACAAGCCTTTCATCCGCTGAGGACCAATCACGAATAAGAGCAATACTTTGATCTGGTCGAATTTTTGCCATTGAACCTTGTTTTCCCACCCACTGAACAAGAGCAACACTATTTGCAAAATAGTTATTACGAAACTGTATGACAATCCCCTTTGGTCCAACATCTAATTTTTCTACATGTGCTTTTCGACACAATGTTTTAATATGAAAGACTTTAAGAAGATGTTGAACCTCAAGGGGCAAAGGACCAAAGCGATCAATTAACTCCGCTGCAAATTCATCAATTTGTTCTAAACCATCAAGTTCTGTTAAACGACGATAAAGTCCCATACGTAATGATAAGTCAGGCACGAAACTTTCTGGTATCATCACTGTTGTACCAAGAGAAATTTGAGGTGACCATTGCTTATCTTCATTTAGCTCTCCATCTTTTAATTCAGCAACAGCTTCTTCAAGCATTTTTTGATAGAGTTCAAATCCAACTTCTTTGATATGCCCCGATTGCTCTTCACCTAAAAAATTTCCTGAACCGCGGATATCCATGTCATGGCTTGCCAATTGAAAACCGGCCCCTAAGGTGTCAAGAGATTGTAACACTTTAAGACGACGATCAGCAGCAGTTGTTAAAACTTTACCAGCAGGAAATGTAAAGAGAGCATACGCACGTTGTTTTGAACGTCCTACCCTACCACGTAACTGATAAAGGGCAGAAAGACCAAACATCTCAGCACGATGCACAATTAGGGTATTGGCTGTTGGAATATCAAGACCTGATTCAATAATGGTTGTTGATAGCAGCACATCATATTGTCCATCATAAAATGCATTCATGATATCATCAAGTTGTCCAGCCGGCATTTGTCCATGAGCCACAACGAATTTCAGTTCTGGCACATGTGTTTTGAGATATTCTTCTACAAAAGCCAGATCAGAAATACGAGGACAAACATA
This sequence comes from Bartonella sp. CL25QHWL, assembly GCF_042195335.1. Taxonomy (NCBI): domain Bacteria; kingdom Pseudomonadati; phylum Pseudomonadota; class Alphaproteobacteria; order Hyphomicrobiales; family Bartonellaceae; genus Bartonella; species Bartonella sp. CL25QHWL. Next base: position 89,688 of record NZ_JBHIOE010000007.1, read on the forward strand.
GAAACTTTGTCCACCACGATAATATTCTCGAAGCAGGGTCTCTCGTATAACAAGTGCATCAAAGGGTGAAATAAAAGTACGAACCGCCATTCTATCAATGGGGGGGGTTGTTATCAATGAAAGTTCACGTACACCCGATAAAGCTAACCCTAAAGTGCGTGGTATGGGAGTTGCTGAAAGTGTGAGAACATGAATATCACTTTTAAGCTCTTTTAAACGCTCTTTGTGTTTGACACCAAAATGCTGTTCCTCATCAATGATAAGAAGGCCTAACCGTAAAAAATTAACTGCACCACTTAATAATGCATGGGTTCCAATGACAATATCGATTGTACCATCTGAAACACCTTTTTTTACTCGTGCAAGTTCTTTCGCTTTTACAAGCCTCGAAGCATGTCCAATTTTAACCGGTAATCCTTGAAAACGCGAAATAAATGTTTTGTAATGTTGACGTGAAAGCAAAGTTGTCGGTACAACAACAGCAACCTGATATCCATTTAATGCTGCAACAAAAGCACTTCGAATAGCTACTTCAGTTTTTCCAAAACCAACATCACCGCATATCAAGCGATCCATCGGCTTACCTGAGGCTAGATCGTCCAAAACAGCATCAATTGCATTCATTTGATCTTCCGTTTCTTCATAGGGAAAGCAAGCAACAAACTCATCAAATGGTCCAATTGGTGGAAGTAAAGCAGGCGCAGCACGAGTCATACGCTCTGCAGCTATACGGATTAATTGCCCTGCCATTTCCAATAAATGTTTTTTAAGCCGAGCTTTACGTGCTTGCCAAGCAACACCCCCTAATTTATCTAAAGTTACCTCTGTTCCTTCTGAGCCATAACGTGAGAGAAGCTCAATATTTTCAACAGGTAAAAAGAGTAAATCACCTCCAGCATATCTAATTTCAAGGCAATCTCGTAAAATTCCAGTGGTTCTGATGGTTTTAAGACCAACAAATTGGCCAATACCGTGGTCGATATGCACAATAATATCACCAGAATTTAAAGCAGAAATTTCAGAAATAAAATTTGTATTATTCTTACGCCGCTTTGGTGATCTTATAAAACGATCGCCAAGGATATCTTGCTCTGCTATAATAGCCAAATCTTCAGCCTCAAAACCATGTTCTATCATGATAACAGCTGCTAATATGCGATCTCGTGGGGTTGCTTTGACAGTTTGCAAGGATTTTACAACATCTATTTTTTTCAATCCATGCTCATCGAGAACTTGTAACAAACGATTGAGAGATCCTTCACTCCAACACGCTAAAAGCACTTTTTTACCAGCAGTGCGTAAAGATGCGATATGATCAATAACACTTGAAAAAACATTTTTTTCCTGCGCATTACGCTCTTTTACAAAATCATATCCTTGTTTAACATTGGTGTGAATAACAGTTTGTTCCAAACTTTGTGGAACATTAAAAGGCGAAAAATCAATACGCTGCGAAGATTGTTGCGCACCTTCCAAAACACGCTCTGGCGTTAAATAAAAAAGACTAGGATCTATTGGATGATAAGAAGTAGAATTTTTTTCATCACTTTCGCGCTCTTTGCGCGCATTATAATAGTCTTCAATAAGACGATAGCGCTCAATGAAGACTTCTTCTATGAGATGCTCAAAAACTATCGGTAAGTTGCCACAATGGTCAAAAAAGCTATCAAGGTTTTCATAAAAAAATGGAAGCCAATGTTCCATACCGGCAAAACGCCGACCTTGAGAAATTGCTTCATAAAGCATGTTATTTTTTTGTGATACACCAAATGTACGGGTATAATTGCTTTTAAAACGATTGATGCGTTCTGGTGTAAGAACAACCTCACTCATTGCCTGTAATAAAAGTTCAGTTTTTTGGCCTGTTGTCCTTTGATTTTCTGGATCAAATACGCGGATACTTTCTAGGGTATCTCCAAAAAAATCAAGACGTAAAGGTTCAACATCCATCGGAGAAAAGATATCAAGTATTCCTCCTCTTACAGCAAACTCACCAACATCACGGACAACCGTAACGCGTTCAAAACCATTGGTTTCTAGAAATTGAATAAGATTTCCCATGTTATTGCGCTGGCCAACACGTGCGTGAATAAGCTGAGCTTCTATCATTTCACGAGGAGGTAGCTTTTGCATAATCGCATTTGCTGTTGTTAATATAATTGCAGGATGTGGATCTTTACGTAAATTTGCTATGTGTGCCAATGCTGATAGTCGACGTGCCATAACAGCAATTCCTGGTGACACACGATCATAAGGCAAACAATCCCATGCAGGAAATTGAAGTACGGGTAAATTGGGCTCAATAAAATTTAAAACTTGTTGTAAATGCACAATTTTTGTTCCGTCACGGACAACATAGAGGAGCGGTTTACCTTGTGCAATTTCTGAACTTAATTTAGCAAGCGCAAAGGCTTCAAATCCATCAGTAACGCCATCTAAAATCATACGAACAGAATTATTTTTGGGAATAACAATTTTTTTAAATATAGGCATCGGGATTAATAACTTAAGCAAGTACGATAATTGGCAATATCACGAAAAAGTGGACTATCAACCTCAGAGGGGGGCAAAATTTCTCCAGTAATCCATGTCAGTAAATCACGATCATCAAAAGACATAATATACTCAAGCTCAGAGAGCGTTCTATCATTCATCCCAGTAATATGAGCATCGACATAATGTCCAAAAATGAGATCCATTTCACGAATACCGCGATGCCATGCACGAAAAATCAATCGACGACGACGAGCATCTAATTGATTTTTGTCAACGACAAAAACTGTCATAAAAAATCTCCTTGAATAAAGTAATATAAACTATTCAATTAGTCGTATAAAATTTGTACCTTGCTTTAAGGAAGTTCTATAATCTTTTGTTCTTTAAGTGTAATTCGACGATGCATTTGCTTAGCCAAAGCGTAATTATGTGTTGCAATAAGAGCAGAAAGACCAGACTGACGAACAAGGATAGATAAAGCTTGAAAGACATAAGCTGAAGTTACTGGATCAAGATTTCCTGTAGGTTCATCAGCCAAAAGAACCGAAGGGCCATTTGCTACTGCACGTGCAATAGCAACACGTTGTTGTTCTCCTCCCGATAACTCTGAGGGACGATGGTTCGCACGATGAGAAACACGCAGATACGTCAATAATTTGCGCGCACGATCTTCTGCTATAGATTTTTTTAATCCTGCTATCATTTGCGGTATCATGACATTTTCTAACGCCGTAAACTCTGGAAGTAAATGATGAAATTGATAAACAAAACCAATATCATTCCGTCTTATAGCTGTTCGCTCACTATCAGAGCGCTTTGCACAAGAAACACCCCGTAACATCACATCACCAGCTGTTGGTTTTTCTAATAATCCAGCAATATGAAGAAGTGTTGATTTTCCAGCACCAGATGGTGCAACAAGTGCGACAAGCTCTCCACGATTAAGAATAAAATTCGCTTTATCTAAAACAATGAGCGGCTTATGGCTCTCGAAAAAGTGTCTTTCAATCTCTACAAGCTCTAAAATAGCTGTCATTATTCATACCTCAAAGCTTGTACGGGGTCTAGCTTAGCAGCACGCCATGCCGGAATGAGAGCAGCAAGAAACGACAAGAATAAAGCCATCATAGCAACCAAGATGGTCTGTTTCCACTCAATTTGTGCAGGCAATTTTGTTAAAAAATAAAGTTGAGGATTAAAAACATCGACATTAAATAACCAAGATATAAAATCTTGGATATGATTAATATTCGCGGTCGCGATAACACCTAAAACTAAACCCAATATAGTTCCAATAAAACCAATCATCATTCCTGTAATGATAAATATACGCAAAATTGCACTCTGTTGAGCCCCCATCGTGCGTAAAATTGCAATATCATGACTTTTATCTTTTACAAGCATAATCAGCCCTGAAATAATATTTAAAGCAGCAACAAGAACGATCAGAGAAAGAATGAAAAACATAACATTTCGTTCAATCTGTAAGGCTGAAAAAAAAGCCTGATTGCGTGTACGCCAATCAATTAAATAGACCTGTTGTTCAACTGCTTTTTCTACAACAGGTTTTATTTGATCAACAGCATCAGGATCATTTAGAAATAATTCCAAAGACTGAACCTTATCTCCCAAATTAAAAAACATTTGTGCTTCATGGAGAGGCATAAAGATAAATATTGAATCATATTCAGACATACCAACTTCAAAAATAGCAACGACTTTATAAGCTTTCACACGTGGGGTAACGCCAAAAGGAGTCTCATCACCATCTGGAGTAATAATACGAATATCTCTTCCAACTGTCAGTCCTAATTTTTCTGCTAAGCCACTTCCAATTGCAACACCTTCTTCTTGATCAAACCGAGAAATCGATCCTAATTTAATGTTTTGAGAGACTGTTTTAAGCTTTTCTAGATCTTGTTTGCGCATACCACGAACTAACGCGCCAGAGCCACCTTGAACTTCACCTTGAACAAGCGCTTGACCTTCAATAACAGGTAAAGCAAACTTCACACCATTTGTAGTTTCTAAAGAAGAAATAAGAGTCTTATAATCAGAAAAACCAGAATCAACTGTTTGAATAATAAGATGCCCATTCATACCAAGAATACGATTGAGAAGTTCTGTACGAAAGCCATTCATCACCGCCATAACAACAACCAGAGCAAATACGCCCAACATAATCCCAATAAGAGAAATAATTGAAATAACAGATGCAACGACATGTTTTTTATTGGGAATCATATAACGAAAAGCGATCATCCACTCATAAGATGAAAAGCATTTGTTTTTCAGCCTCTTCATAACATTTCCTATTAAATTATAGAAAGTTGGCTGAGCACATCTTCAACCTTTAGAGATTTTTTTATTCCTGTTTTTCGATCTTTAATTTCAACTTCATTTTGTGCAATGCTGTTAGGGCCAACAATGACTTGCATTGGCAAACCAATCAAATCCATTGTTGCAAATTTTGATCCAGGACGTTCATTTCTATCATCTAATAACGGATCAAAACCAACCTCCTTTAATCCCTGATAGAGAAACTCACATGCCTGTGTGCATTTTTCATCATCGGGTTTCATATTGATAATCCCAAAATCAAACGGTGCCATCGACTTTGGCCAAATAATACCATTTTCATCATGAGAAGCTTCAATAGCGGCTGCAACAAGACGCGAAGGCCCAATACCATAAGATCCCATAGAGACCACATGCTCTTTTCCATCTTGTCCCATAACTTTTGCTCCCATTGGAGCAGAATATTTAGTACCAAAGTGGAAAATATGACCTACTTCAATACCACGCGCTGAAAGACGATTATGATCAGAAACTTTAGCCCACTCCTCTTCATTATGCATTTCTTCCGTTGCTGCATAACAAGATGTCCATTGCTTAACAATATCATCTAAAACAGCTTTATCACTAAAATCGATTGAACTATCTGGAACGGTAAGTTCAAGAAATTGTTTATCACAGAAGATAGCACTCTCTCCTGTTTCAGCCAAAATGATAAATTCATGACTGAGTTCCCCCCCTATTGGACCTGTATCTGCACGCATAGGAATTGCTTTTAATCCCAGGCGAGAAAAAGTGCGTAAATAAGCAACAAACATACGATTATAAGATGTTTTAGAGCCTTCATAATCAAGATCAAAAGAATAAGCATCTTTCATTAAAAATTCTCGTGCTCGCATCACACCAAAACGTGGACGAATTTCATCACGAAATTTCCATTGAATATGATATAAATTCAGCGGAAGATCTTTATAAGAACGAACATAAGAGCGAAAAATATCTGTTACCATCTCTTCATTGGTTGGACCATAAAGTAAATCACGCTTTTGACGATCTTTAATGCGGAGCATTTCCAAACCATAATCATCATAACGACCGCTTTCACGCCAAAGATCAGCAGACTGAATTGTAGGCATCAATATTTCTATTGCACCCGCACGTTCTTGCTCTTCACGAATAATTTTACAAACTTTATCAAGCACTTTTTTTCCCAAAGGAAGCCAAGAATAAATCCCTGATGTTTGTTGTCGAATCATTCCAGCGCGCAACATGAAGCGATGAGAAACAATTTCTGCTTCTTTAGGATTCTCTTTTAAAAGTGGAAGGAAATATTGAGAAAGACGCATTGAAATAATTAACTCCTAATCAGATCTATCATATCGGAACAATTTATCACACCCTCTATTCATCTATAGCCGCATTCTGAATACTTGCAAATATAACGATCTTATCATTTAAAAATTTATTGTGCTTTATTCTCTATTTTTCTTATTTAGCAATAAAATAAAAATGCTCTTCTCTTTTTAAATAACGTAATATGAAAGTTCTTTATTTTGACCGATGTAAAAAAACTGTACAGATAGGTTTTTTTTGCCAAATTTCATGAACAGCCGCTCTCACTGCACGTCGTGTTGCCTCTCGAATAAGTTCATTATTTTTCTGTTTCATGCGTGGGATATTATAAACTGTATTTTCTACGATATCTAAAAGAATATCTTTTAAACTTTTCCCCTTTCCATTACTTTCAGGTAACCCTAATATTGTTAGACCTATATCCCCTAATAATTCATGCTTACTATTTATATGGAGAGAAATAGTAACATGACCAGCATAACTTAGTTTGCGGCGCTCACGAATCCCTAATTCATCTTCATCTCCAATTAAGCAACCATCCTTATAGATGCGGCCAACAGGAACTTGATCAATAACTTCTACAGGCTTTGGTGCAAGACGTAAAATATGTCCATTTCTGATATCCGTAACAGTTTTAATACCTGCTTGACGTGCTAAAGTTGCCTGAGCCTTAAGATGCATTGCTTCCCCATGTACAGGGACAAGTATTTGTGGCTTTATCCAATCATACATCTGTAAAAGTTCTGAACGACGTGGATGACCTGAAACATGAACAAGCGCATCTTCATTCGTAATAATTTCAATACCCAAATCAATGAAACGATTTTGTACCTCAATAATCGCTTTTTCGTTTCCTGGAATACTTCGTGATGAATAAATAACGGTATCACCAGCGGAAAGTGCAATATTTTTCATTCCATCACGTGACAGTTTAGCCAAAGCTGCACATGGCTCACCTTGGCTCCCAGTGACAATTAAAACAAGATCTTTTCGCGAGATATAGCCATAATCATCTTCCGTTACAAATGGCGCTAAACCATTCATATAACCAAGCTCTTGTGCAACCATAATACTTCGCTTAAGGGAACGCCCAATGACAAGCACCTTACGTCCAGCAGCTTCAGCTGCAAGAGCAATAGAACGTATCCGACCAATATTAGAAGAAAAAGTTGCTATCGCAACGCGCCCTTCAGCTTTGGAAATAATCTCAGAAAGACTGGCTTGAACTTGCTGCTCTGATGGAGATATACCATCCCGACATGCATTTGTGGAATCACAAAGTAATGCTAAAACACCTTTTTTGCCTAAAGCACGAAATCTTTTTTCATCGGTTACAGCCCCGAGTGAAGGGGTATGATCAATTTTCCAATCACCAGTATGAATCACAGTCCCCAAAGAGGTTGTAATTGCTAAAGATACAGATTCTGGTATTGAATGGTTAACGGCTATAGCCTCTACAGCAAAGGAACCTACCTGAAAACAATCACCAGCTTGAAAAATATTGAGTAAAATTTTTTGAGATTCAAAATCTAATTGTTTTTTAGTTTCCAATAACCCTGCCGTAAAAGGCGTACAGTAAATTGGCACTTGTAACTTTGGACATAAATCAAGAACGGCCCCATAATGATCTTCATGTGCATGTGTTAAAACAAGACCCCGTATATTATGTTTTTCACTTTCTAGGAAACGAATATCAGGCAAAACAAGATCGACACCTGGTAATTCAGAACCAGCAAAACTAACCCCCATATCAACCAGCAGCCATTCACGAAGACTTTGGGGACCAAATCCGTAAGCAGCTAAATTCATCCCTATCTCACCTACACCTCCCAGAGGTAAAAAAACAAATTCATTCTTATTGGCTGCAACCATAAACATCTCCCAAATCATTAAGGTATCTGATGATAAAATAATTTTTCAATAACGACCTGCATTAATAGAATCAGCGGAACCAAAATGAACATCTCCAGCTGTTATAATGGCTGTCTGACCGTCTTTTTGCTTTATGATGCAGTTAAAATCACTATCAAGACCATCAAAAATACCCTCAATGACTTTTTCATCATTCACCACTTTGACATGTTTTCCAAGGTGAGCGGAATATAAAAGCCATTTTTTTCGGATTATTTCACATCCTTTTGGTTGTTTCCAAAGAAGGTAATTTTTAGAAAAACACTCCGTCAAAACCGTAAATAATTGTTCTGCATCAATATGCAAACCGATATTCTTTAAGCTTGAAGTGGAATAAGGTGCATCTTCATAATTATATTTCACATTTATTCCAATACCAATAACCAAGGCATATTGTTGTGATGACAATTTTAAAATCTCAAGCAAAACTCCAGAGCTTTTTTCTCCTTTGAGCAAAATATCGTTTGGCCATTTTAAGCTCACAATATTGTTTGTCTGCTTTTCCTCTTTTATCAATTGTTTTATTGCCTCTGCCACACTTACTCCAGCAACAAAGCCAAGTTGAGCCGCAGTTTGATGAACAATATCATCAATTAATAAAAGACTAGAATAAAGGTTCCCTTTTGGACTAGACCAAGTCCTCCCTCTTCTTGCTCTTCCCTGTGATTGTTCTTGTGCAACAATCCAAAGATTACCTTGATGACCAGTTTTCGCTTTTCGTTGCGCAATGAGATTTGTTGAATCAACACTATCGTACGCTTCAACAGTATATCCCTGTTTTTGTGCAAAATCTGATAAAGTATAAACCATATTCATTAAAACAATGCTGTTGCTGCTTTTTCTGCTAGCTCAGCGAACCAAACTCCAAAAAGCGCGTAAAATAAAATAAAGAATACAGAAAGACTAAGACAAAACTGAAGCTCATTCGATAAAGCAACAAAATGCGCTTTTGCATCATCAAACCACATAATTTTAATGACTCTCAAATAGTAAAAAGCCCCAACGACAGACGCTATCATCCCCACGACAGCAAGTGGAGTAAGTCCAGCGTGGACAGCCGCAGAAAATGTATACCACTTTCCAAAAAAACCAGCCATAGGAGGTATGCTTGCTAAAGAAAAAAGCTGTATTGTCATCACAACAGCCATAAAAGGATTCGTCTTTGCTAACCCTGAAAGATCATAAATATTTTCAACATTGCCATTCTGAGAGCGCATTCCAAGAATAAAGGCAAATGAACCAATCGTCATTCCAAGATAAATCGTCATATAAAGAATAACACTTTTTACTCCTAGCATATCTCCAGCAGATAAACCAACAAGTGCATAGCCCATATGACTGATCGACGAATAAGCCATTAAGCGCTTAATATTATTTTGACCAATTGCAGCAAAAGCACCCAGTATCATTGATGCAATCGCCATGAACACCAAAATTTGTTGCCATGCAGGCATCACGTTATCAACACGCCCTAGGGGAATAAAGGTCGTCACAATAATACGGATGATTAAAGCCATTGCAGCAACTTTAGGGGCACCAGCAAAAAATGCTGTAATCGGTGTGGGCGCTCCTTCATAAACATCAGGTGTCCACATATGAAATGGAACAGCAGAAATTTTGAAAGCCAAACCAGCTAAAATAAAGACAATTCCAAAAATGACCCCCAATTGTACATTCTTACCTTTTAAAGCAAGAGCAATTTCGTGAAAACCAATTTGACCGGTAAAACCATAAAGTAAAGAAATACCATAAAGAAGCAACCCTGAAGATAATGCTCCTAAAACAAAGTATTTTATACCGGCTTCAGAAGATTTTACATTATTACGATTAATCGCTGCTAAAACATATAAAGCTAAAGATTGCAGTTCTAACCCCATATAAAGCGACAGCATATTACCCGCTGAAATCATAAACATCATTCCAAGGGTTGCTAAAAGAACAAGCACTGGAAATTCAAATATATTAAACTTTTGTGCATTGGCAAAACCAACAGACATAATAAGAGAAAAGAGTGCGCCAATAAGCATTAAAATTTTCATATAACGACTAAAGGAATCGATAACGAGCGCATTGGTTTGAAATGAACCATTTTTCGGAAAAACTATAAGAATAATAATGGTTGCCACAAGAAGTGCCATGGCTAAACCTGTCACTGTTAAAGAAGCACGTGTATTGGAATAAACACCAATCATAAGTAGCACGACAGCTCCTAATGCGATTAAAAGCTCCGGAAGAATTAAGACTAATTGCGCTATTATTTCAGTTTGCATGTGCATTCTTCCCTTATCTAGTGCAGTTTATTGATGAGGGTTTCTACGGAAAACGCCGTTGCCTTAAGAATAGGCGTTGGATAGATACCAAAGAATATTGTAAGAATAACCATTGGATAAAGGAGGAATTTTTCTCTTAAAGAAAGATCTATTAATACTTTTAAATTCTCTTTATCCAAGGAACCAAAAACCACACGCCGATAAAGATAAAGGGCATAGGCTGCCGATAAGATAACACCTGTTGTTGCTAAAACAACAACCAATTTATTTACTTGAAAAACACCTATTAAGGTTAAAAACTCACCCAAAAATCCTGAGCTTCCAGGCAAACCAACATTTGCCATAGTGAAAATTAAGAAAACAACAGCATATTTAGGCATATTATTCACTAAACCACCAAACGCTGAAATTTCACGTGTATGCAAGCGATCATAGATAACCCCAACACAAAGAAACAATGCTGCTGAAACAATTCCATGGGATAGCATCTGATAAATAGCCCCTTGTATCCCCTGTTCATTTGCAGCAAAAATACCCATTGTCACATACCCCATATGCGCTATTGAAGAATAAGCAATAAGTTTTTTGATGTCACTTTGAACAAGTGCAACCAGTGATGTATAAATAATAGCGATAAGCGATAATGTGAAAACAAAAGGCGCAAAATCTGCTGAAGCGATAGGAAACATAGGCAAAGAAAAACGAAGAAAACCATACCCACCTAATTTGAGTAAGACACCAGCTAAAATAACGGAACCCGCTGTCGGTGCTTCTACGTGAGCATCAGGGAGCCATGTATGAACTGGCCACATTGGCATTTTAACTGCGAAAGAAGCAAAAAATGCAAGCCATAGCCATATTTGCATATGAGCAGGAAACTGATAATTGAGTAAAGTTGGTATATCAAGTGTCCCAGCCTCCCAATACATAACCATAAGAGCAACCAGCATAAGCACTGAACCAAGTAAAGTATATAAGAAAAACTTTATACTTGCATAAACACGACGTGCTCCTCCCCATACACCTATAATGATAAACATTGGAATAAGGCTGCCTTCAAAAAAAACATAGAATAGCATTGCATCAAGAGCACAAAAAACGCCAATAATCGCAACTTCTAGAAGAAGAAACGCAATCATATAAGCCTTTAATCTCTCTTTAACATTCTCCCAACTTGCTAAAATACAGAAAGGCAAAAGAAAAGCCGAGAGAACAACAAAAAGAATAGAAATACCATCAACCCCCATATGATAGCTAATACCCCCCCCTAACCAACTGGATTTTTCAACCATTTGAAAATTTTGGTTGCTAGAATCAAATCCTATCCAAATAATTAAAGAAATAATAAAAACAAATAGAGTCGTAAAAAATGCGACATTACGTATATTATGGCGTGCTACTTCACTATCATCTTTGATAAACAAAATCAGAAGCACACCAACAAGCGGCAAAAATGTAACCGTAGAAAGAATAGGCCAATCGGTCATTAGTTTACGCCCCCGATCATCATCCATGTAATGAGCAATGCAACGCCGATAAGCATTGCAAATGCATAGTGGTAAAGATAGCCTGTTTGCATTCGAACAACTCTATTTGTAATATCAACAACACGCGCTGCAATACCATTAGGACCTAGACCATCAATAATCTTACCGTCTCCCACTTTCCAAAGAAAAGAACCAATTCTAAAGGTAGGACGAACAAACAAAAAGTTATATAATTGATCGAAATACCATTTTTGGTAAAGAAAGTTATATGTTCTTGGCATAATACGAACCATTTTCTTAGGAAGAGATGGAATAGAAACATAAAATAAATAAGCTAAGATAAACCCAAGAAGCATCGCTATAAATGGCGACCATTTTACCCAATTAAAGACATGGTGGGCATCATGAAGAATGTGATTATGGCTGCTTGTAAATAATGCTCCCTTCCAAAAAGCATTATACAACTCACCAAAAAAGTAAGGTTGGAAAACGACACCAGAAAATATTGCTCCAATAGATAAAAGAAAGAGTGGAATCAACATAACTGGAGGCGATTCATGAACATGATGCATCACATCAACTGTTGCCCGTGGTTTACCATGGAATGTCATAAAGATAAGCCGCCATGAATAGAAACTTGTTAAAAAGGCAGCAAAAACAAGAAGATAAAAAGCATATCCTGAAGCAATATTATGAGATGCAAAAGCAGACTCTATAATCGCATCTTTTGAGAAAAAACCTGCAGTCCCGAAAAGTGTTCCTGGAATTCCAACACCGGTCAAGGCAATGGTCCCGACCATCATCATCCAATAGGTGACCTTTATATGTTTGCGTAACCCACCCATTTTTCGCATATCTTGTTCATCAGATACAGCATGAATCACAGAACCTGCACCAAGAAACAATAAGGCTTTAAAAAAAGCATGCGTAAAAAGATGAAAGACAGCAGCGCCATAAGCTCCAACACCTAATGCCACAAACATATAACCAAGTTGAGAGCATGTAGAATAAGCAATAACACGCTTAATATCATTCTGCACCAACCCCACAGTTGCTGCAAAAAACGCTGTTGTTGCACCAACAATAATAATCACGGTCAAAGCAGTCGAAGAAAGTTCAAAAATTGGCGACATACGCGCAACCATAAAAACACCAGCCGTTACCATTGTAGCAGCATGAATAAGCGCTGATACAGGGGTTGGTCCTTCCATTGCATCAGGCAGCCAAGTATGTAAAAGAAATTGTGCGGATTTTCCCATCGCACCAATAAATAATAAAAGACATGTAATGGTAATTGCCGTCTGCCCATCAAATTGCCAATCTAAAAATGTCACATTTTGTATAAAGCTCTTGTCGGCAGCTTTTGCAAAAATAGAGGCAAAATCAACCGATTGGAACAAAACAAAAATACTAAAGATTCCTAAGAGAAAACCAAAGTCTCCAACACGGTTAACTACAAAAGCTTTCATTGCGGCCTTATTAGCAGAATCGCGCTGAAACCAAAAACCGATGAGTAAATAAGAAGCAAGTCCGACACCTTCCCATCCAAAAAACATCTGAATCAAATTATTGGATGTGACCAACATAAGCATCATAAATGTAAATAAAGAAAGATAAGAAAAAAAACGAGACCTTGAAGGATCATGATGCATATAACCAATTGAATAAATATGCACCAATGCCGAAACACTGTTTACAACAATAAGCATGACAGCTGTTAATGCATCAACATGTAAAGCCCAATTAAAGCTTAAGTCACCAACAGTCATCCAATGTAATACCGATACATCAATCGCTGGAATATAACCAAGTGCAGTACTGAAAAATGCTATCCACGATAATATGGCAACAACAACCATAAAGCTACATGTTATCAATTCACTCGCACGATCTCCTATCGTTTTTCCACCTAGTGCAGCAATTAAAAAACCCAAAAGCGGAAGAAAGACAATCGTATAATACATCACTGGTTAGCCTTTCATTACATTAACATCTTCAACCGCAATGGAACCACGATTACGGAAAAAAACGACCAGAATTGCTAAACCAATGGCAGCTTCAGCAGCTGCTACGGTTAAGACAAATAAAGCAAATACCTGACCAACGAGATCATGAAGAAATGCTGAAAATGCAACAAAATTGAGATTAACTGAAAGCAATATAAGCTCAATGGACATCAAGATAATAATCACGTTTTTTCTGTTGAGAAAAATTCCAGCAATACCAATTGTAAACATCAAAGCAGAAACAGTGAGATAATGTGTAATATCAATATACATCTACATAGCCCCCTTATATACCTTTGCCTGATTCAACTTGTTTGATTTCAATAGCACTTTCTACCGTTCTAGAAACTTGCTCCGCAATAGATTGCCGCTTTACTCCTAATTTATGACGAAGTGTTAGAACAATAGCTCCAATCATTGCAACCAATAAAATCATTCCAGCAATTTGAAAATAGAAAACATAATCCGTATAGAGAATATCACCTAATGCTTGTGTATTTGTTCGCTGGGCTAAATCTGGCATTGGTTGCGTAACATGCGTTCTCAAGATTGGAGAAAAATAGCTACTCATAAAAACAACAATCAATTCTACAGCGATAATAACACCAATAAGAGCTCCAATAGGAGCATAGCGAAGAGTTCCACTCTTTAACTCAGCAAAATCAACGTCAAGCATCATAACGACAAATAAAAATAAAACAGCGACAGCTCCAACATACACAACAAGCAGAATAAGCCCTAAAAACTCTGCCCCTGCAAGTAAAAACAAAGCTGCTGCATTAAAAAATGCGAGGATTAAAAACAAAACAGAATGCACTGGATTGCGTGCTGTAATAACAATAACTGCACTTGTTAGCATAATAAAAGCAAACAAATAGAAAAATGCCGCCGCTAGATCTGTTAGCATAGGCTTCTCCTTAATTATTCAAACAATTGGTATAAACTTCATACCAGATTACAATTTATCGGAAAAATATCCGACACCTCATTTAACGATACACTTAACGATAAGGCGCATCCATCAATATATTTCGAGCAATTTCTCGCTCCCAGCGATCTCCATTCAATAAAAGCTTTTCTTTATCATAATAAAGTTCTTCACGTGTTTCCGTCGCAAACTCAAAATTTGGACCTTCGACAATAGCCTCAACCGGACAAGCTTCTTGACAAAAACCACAGTAAATACATTTAACCATATCGATATCATAACGGACAGTTCTACGTGTACCATCATTGCGCCGTGGCCCAGCTTCAATTGTAATCGCTTGAGCAGGACAAATCGCTTCACATAATTTACAAGCAATACACCGTTCTTCACCATTTGGATAGCGACGCAATGCATGCTCACCGCGAAAACGCTGAGATACAAAACCTTTTTCATAAGGATAATTAATCGTGGGCTTTGGTGAAAAAAATTGGCGCATAGCTAAGAAAAAAGCACTCACAAATTCCAATAGAAGAAGTGACTTTGCCGCCTGAATGAAACCTGACATCGTAAAATCTCCTCTTAAACGAAATCCGTAAACTTTAAAAAAGCAGCAGTTATCACAACCATTGCTAGTGAGAGAGGAAGAAAAACCTTCCAACCAAGCCGCATGAGCTGATCATAGCGATAACGTGGAACAAATGCTTTAACCATAGCAAACCAAAAAAATACAAAACAGACTTTTAAAACAAACCAAATGATACCAGGAACCCAATTAAGCCACCAAACATCTAAAGGAGGCAGCCAACCGCCTAAAAATAGAATGGTTGTTAATGCGCACATTAAAACAATCGCAACATATTCACCTAAAAAGAAGAGCATGTAAGGCGTTGAAGAATATTCTACCATATGACCAGCAACAAGTTCAGATTCTGCTTCCACCAAATCGAATGGAGGACGGTTTGTCTCTGCAAGCGCAGAAATAAAAAATATAATAAACATTGGAAAAAGGACCAACCAATTCCAATCGAGAAAACTGTTAAAAGGAAGACCAAGAGTTGTACCAAAACCATGACTTTGTTTAAGAACAATTGTTGTAAGATCCAACGAACCACTCACTAAAATAACGGTCACAAGCACAAAACCAATGGAAACTTCATAAGAAACCATTTGTGCCGCCGAACGAAGAGCTCCTAAGAAAGGATATTTTGAATTTGATGCCCATCCCCCCATAATAACACCATAAACTTCAAGAGATGAAATGGCTAAAATATAAAGCAAGCCAACATTAATCTTCGCAACCTCCCAACCCTCATTGACAGGAATAACAGCCCAAGTTGATAAAGCAAGTGTCGCTGAAACAAAAGGAGCCAAAAGAAAAACCCCCTTATTTGCACCTGCTGGGATAATAGGTTCTTTCACAACAAATTTAATTAAATCTGCAAAAGACTGTAACAATCCCCATGGACCAACAACGTTTGGTCCACGACGCAATTGTACCGCAGCCCAAATTTTTCTATCTGCGTAAAGAAGGTAAGCAACTAAGACCAAAAGAACGACCAAAAGAAGAAGTGTTTTTCCGATTATAATGAGTAATGGCAACAGCCAAGTCATAAAGAAATCATACATCATTATTCTTTTTCCTTTGCCCTTACTTTACAGTACAGTTTGCGTAGAACGATTTTTTGCAAGAGATGAACATTTAGCCATAACAGCAGAAGCACGTGCTATCGGATTTGTTAAATAAAAGTCTTTAACCATAGAAGTAAATGTTTGACTCTCGAGAGAAACCATTTTTGAACCAAGCGCCTTAAGACCACTTATATCAGAAGGCACTATATCATCAACAGCACAAAGGTGTGGATAATCATTAAACAAGCATTGCCTTAATTGAGGAAGAGAATCAAAAGGGAGTTTTTGTCCTAAAATATCCGATAAAGCACGCAAAATAGCCCAATCTTCTTTTGCTTCACCTGGAGCAAAACCAGCCCGATTTGTCATTTGAACACGTCCTTCTGTATTCACATAAAGCCCTGATTTTTCAGTGTAAGCAGATGCAGGCAAAATAACATCAGCAGCATGTGCACCATTATCACCATGGCTCCCAATATAAACTGTAAAAGCTTTTGTATTGGCTAATTCTACTTCATCAGCACCAAGCAAAAATAGAACTTCACAGGTTTTAAGTATATTTGCAACCCCAAGCTTAGAAGTAAAGCCTATGTCTAACCCTCCAACAATCGATGCTGCATTATGAAGAACCCCAAACCCATTCCATGTCTCACTAAGAGCACCAATATTATCAGCTAATTTAGCAAGACTTTTTAAAACAGATAAACCTTCATTTCCTGAAACAGCCCCCTCTCCGATAAGAATAAGGGGCCTCTTCGCTTCTTTTAAGACATTAAAAAAAACATCCTCTCCACGAATAAGTGTCGTTAATGTATCACTCCCAGATCCAAGGTAAGAATAAGGATAACGTAAATCGACTTTCTCTCCAATTAATGCAATAGGAAAATTGCCCATCCGTTGGCGCTTTAAAATACGCGCATTTAAAACAGCTGCTTCATGACGTGGATTAGATCCCACAATAAGCAGTGCATCAGCCTGTTCAATACCTACAATTGTAGGATTAAAAATATAACTCGAGCGTCCAAACTCTGGCGATAAAGCCCCCCCTCTTTGACGACAATCAAAAAGCGTTGAGCCCAAAGAGCTCAATAATGCTTTAAGGGCATACATTTCTTCAACAGAAGCAAGATCTCCAGCAATGGCTCCAATTTTTTCTGGAAAAATTTTAGAGATCACCATTTTAATTTTTGCAAAAGCTTCTGTCCAACTGACAGGTTGAAGCTTTCCATCTTTGCGTATATATGGCTTATCAAGCCGCTGAGTCCGTAATCCATCCCAAATAAAACGCGTTTTATCAGAGATCCATTCCTCATTTACATCTTCATTCGTACGCGGCATAATCCGCATAACTTCACGGCCGCGGCTATCAATACGGATAGCACTACCAAGCGCATCCATCACATCAATCGATTCCGTTTTTACCAATTCCCACGGACGGGCATGAAACGCATAAGGTTTTGAAGTTAAAGCTCCCACTGGACAAAGATCAATAACATTTCCCTGTAATTCAGATGTCATAGCTTTTTCAAGATACGTCGTAATTTCAGCATCTTCACCACGACCGATCAAACCAAGCTCAGAAATACCTGCAACTTCCGTTGTAAAACGAACACACCGTGTACAATGAATACATCGTGTCATAACAGTTTTGACAAGAGGTCCAATATATTTATCTTCTACAGCACGTTTATTTTCTGTATAACGAGAACAATCTCGTCCATAAAGCATTGCTTGATCTTGAAGATCACACTCTCCCCCTTGATCACACACTGGACAATCCAAAGGATGATTAATGAGAAGAAATTCCATAACACCTTCACGTGCTTTTTTTACCATCGCCGTATTGGTAAAAATTTCAGGTGCTTCACCGTTAGGCCCTACTCGTAAATCACGAACCCCCATAGCACAAGAAGCCTGAGGTTTTGGAGGACCACCCTTAACCTCAACTAAACACATACGACAATTTCCAGCAATTGATAAAGATTCATGAAAACAAAAACGTGGCACTTCAACACCCGCCGCCTCAGCAGCCTGAAGCAACGTGTAGTAATCAGGAACTTCAATCTCTTTGCCATCAACTTTGATATTTATCATCACCCATCCAACCTGCGGATAACCCACTTAAAATTTGCATTCGGTTGCTCTTAGAACAAAATCCGTTATTAAACCGCTTCTAAAGCAATATTTTTGCTTTGGACTACATTTCGCGTGTATTCATCAATTCTACGCTCGATTTCCGGACGAAAATTACGTATCAACCCCTGTACAGGCCATGCGGCAGCATCACCAAGCGCACAAATAGTGTGTCCTTCAACCTGTTTAGACACTTCAAACAAAAGATCAATCTCGCGTTTTTGCGCTCTTCCTTCAACCATACGCCCTAAAAGACGCATCATCCACCCCGTCCCCTCACGACACGGTGTACACTGACCACAACTCTCGTGCTTGAAAAAAGCAGCTATACGCCAAATTGCCTTGATAATATCGGTTGATTTATCCATAACAATCATTCCCCCTGTGCCAAAAGAAGACCCGACATCTCTCATCCCATCAAAATCCATGATCGCATCGATCATATCCTCACCACGAACGACTGGACAAGAAGCCCCCCCTGGAATAACCGCTAAAAGATTATTCCATCCACCACGAACACCACCCGTATGTTTTTCAATTAATTCACGGAATGAAACACCAAGAGCGTCTTCAAATGTACAAGGTGCATTAACATGCCCTGAAACCATAAATAATTTCGTTCCAACATTATTTGCTCGTCCAATTGATGAAAACCACGAAGCACCCCGCCGCAAAATCGTTGGAACAACGGCAATAGACTCTACATTATTTACTGTTGTTGGACAGCCATAAACCCCCATATTGGCAGGAAATGGTGGCTTAAGCCGAGGTTGCCCCTTTTTTCCTTCAAGACTTTCAAGAAGAGCCGTTTCTTCACCACAAATATAAGCACCAGCTCCATGATGAATAACAATATCACAAGCATGCCCATATTTCGTTTTTTTGCCAAGTAACCCCGCATCATAGCACTCATCAACGGCAGCTTGAAGCGCTTCACGTTCACGAATATATTCACCACGAATATAAATAAAAGCAACATTGGCTCCCATAGCAAAAGTAGCGATTACACATCCTTCAATCAAAGTATGGGGGTCATGACGTAAAATATCACGGTCTTTACAAGTTCCAGGTTCAGATTCATCGGCATTGACAACCAAATAATGAGGACGCCCATCATTCTGCTTTGGCATAAAGGACCACTTCATTCCAGTAGGAAAACCAGCACCACCACGACCGCGTAAACCCGATGCCTTCACTTCGTCAATGATCCAATCACGACCTTTGTCAATCATCTCTTTCAGACCATTCCAATGCCCACGCAACATCGCAGCCTTTAATGATTTGTCTTTTAAGCCATAAATATTGGTGAAGATACGATCTTTATCAGCTAGCATACCTCACCTTTTTTCTATTACCCATAGCATTTTCCGCTTTTCCTCAAATGCAATTTTTAAATATCTTTTCAAGACTTCTTACTTTTCGTTAAATGTTGCCATCATGGGTAGAATAATAAAATATTTTTTCAAGAAAAATACTTAATTATGTTCCCATTCTTTCCTTATCCTTTTTTGGTGAAGACTTGAGAGATCTTTTTTTCTTTCTCATCATCAATAAGAGAAGTTAAACCACTAATCGGTTCCGACGATTTACGACTATTTTGTGGACCAACCGCTATCTCAGAACTTTCACCTGCTTCAAATGCATCAATAATTTCTTCAAGGCGTTCAGCTGTAAGATCTTCATAAGTATCTTTAAAAATCATAACCATCGGAGCATTAACACAAGCACCAAGACACTCTACCTCTTCCCATGATAAGGTTCCATCCTGATTGGTCGCAAAAGGTTCATGATGAATTTTTTTCTGACAAACTTTAATCAATTCATCAGAACCACGTAACATACAAGGCGTTGTACCACAAACTTGAATATGCGCTTTTGTTCCAACAGGCTTAAGCTGAAACTGAGTATAAAAAGTAGCAACTTCTAAGACACGGATATAAGCCATAGAAAGAATCTGAGCAATATGCTCAATTGCAGCACGTGTCACCCAACCATCTTGCTCTTGAGCGCGCATTAATAATGGAATTACAGCAGACTGCTGACGCCCTACAGGATATTTTTTTATGGTATTTTGTACCCATATCTGATTTTCTTTTGTAAAAGAAAACTCAGCCGGCTGATAAACATCATCTGCAAGACGGCGTACGGACATTAGCGATCAACCTCCCCAAAAACAATATCAATCGAACCCAAAATAGCTGTAGCATCTGCCAACATATGACCTCTGGTTAAAAAATCCATAGCTTGGAGATGAGCAAACCCAGGAGCACGCAACTTGACACGATAAGGCTTATTGGTCCCATCAGAAACAAGATAAACACCAAACTCACCCTTCGGAGCTTCCACAGCAACATATACTTCTCCAGGAGGTGTATGAAAACCTTCCGTATAGAGTTTAAAGTGATGAATCAGTGCTTCCATCGAGCTTTTCATTTCACTCCGCGTCGGTGGTACGATTTTGCGATCCAAGCTCGAAATCGGTCCATTTTTTTCAGTACTCAGTAAACGCTCCACACATTGGCGCATGATTTTCGCTGATTGACGCATTTCTTCCATACGAATAAGATAGCGATCATAACAATCGCTATTTTTACCTACAGGAATATCGAATTCCATTTCATCGTAACATTCATAAGGCTGACTTTTACGCAAATCCCACGGAACACCAGCTCCACGAATCATAACCCCAGAAAAACCGCGTGCCCAAGCTTCATCAATACTTACAACGCCAATATCCACATTACGCTGCTTAAAAATCCGATTTGGGGTCACAAGCGCATCAAGTTTTCCGAGAGAAACAAGAAATGGATCAATAAAATCACCAATATCTTCAACTAAAGATTCTGGTAAATCTTGATGCACGCCACCGGGACGAAAATAATTTGCATGAAGACGAGCACCACAGGCACGCTCATAAAAAATCATCAACCTTTCACGTTGCTCAAACCCCCAAAGCGGTGGTGTTAAAGCGCCAACATCCATTGCCTGTGTCGTTACATTAAGCAAATGATTAAGAATACGCCCAATTTCAGAAAACAAAACACGTATTAATTGCCCTCTTTTAGGAACTTTAATATCTAATAACTTTTCAATAGCAAGAACAAAGGCATGTTCCTGATTCATAGGAGCAACATAATCCAAACGATCTAAATAAGGACCCGCTTGAAGATAAGTCTTTGTTTCCATTAATTTTTCAGTACCGCGATGCAACAACCCAATATGTGGATCTACACGCTCAACAACTTCACCGTCCAACTCCAGAACCATGCGCAAAACCCCATGCGCGGCAGGATGCTGCGGACCAAAATTGATATTAAAGTTTCGAACATTGACCTCAGCCACAATCAACCCCTTGCTTTTTAAAAAACTTCATATCAAATATCAAAAAAATCTATCACGCTAAAAAATATTTAATTATTTAAGAAATACAGTACTCTAATATAATGCCTTATCAAAACCAATATTATTTTTTTTCATCTGCTTTTCCATCACGTGGCAAAGTATACTGTCCTCCTTCCCAAGGAGACAGAAAATCAAAATTACGCATCTCTTGGCGCAAAACAACAGGCTCATAAATCACTCTCTTTGCTTCATTATCATAACGGCATTCAACAAATCCTGTCACAGGAAAGTCTTTGCGTAAAGGATATCCTTCAAACCCATAATCTGTTAAAATCCGTCTCAAATCCGGATGTCCTGAAAATAAAATCCCATACATATCATACGTTTCTCGTTCATACCACTCTGCACCAGGATAAACCGTACAAGCTGAAGCAACAGGAGTATTTTCATCAGTACGAACCTTTACACGTAAGCGTAAATTCTCACGAGGAGATAACAATTGGTAAGAAACATCAAAGCGCTTATCGCGAGAAGGATAATCCACACCACTAATGTCTGTAAGATTAATAAATTGACAGCGAGAATCATCTCGAACAAACATTAAGACATCGATAATTGCATCAAGACGTGCCACAATGGTCAATTCACCAAAAGCAAGAACAGTCTCTTCAAGCTTATTTTTTAACTTATTTTCCAAATAAGCAGCAAGTTCAACCAATGTTTCATCCACCATGACAAGAAAACTCTCTATCGCTCTATGGATCCGGTACGACGGATTTTTTTCTGTAACAACAATATGCCGTATAATAATGCCTCTGCTGTAGGTGGACACCCTGGAACATATATATCGACAGGCACGATACGATCACATCCCCGCACTACTGAATAGGAATAATGATAATATCCCCCACCGTTTGCACATGACCCCATAGAAATCACATAACGTGGCTCAGGCATCTGATCATAAACCTTCCTTAAAGCAGGCGCCATCTTATTTGTGAGCGTACCAGCAACCACCATCACATCGGACTGGCGGGGTGAAGCTCGTGGTGCATATCCAAAACGCTCATTATCATAATGAGGCATTGAGCATTGCATCATTTCGATAGCACAACAAGCCAAACCAAAACTCATCCACATTAAAGAACCGGTACGTGCCCAAGTAATCAAAGCATCTGCCGAGGTAACTAAAAAACCCTTATCTGATAATTCAGCATTGATATCACGAAAAAACTTATCATCAGATCCTATCAGCCCACCAGTATTTGGATCAATGATTCCTTTTGGTTTTGGAGCTGTAATCGTTGAATTATTAGATCTTAATTCCATTCAAGAGCTCCTTTTTTCCATTCATATATAAATCCAATAGTCAAAATCGCTAAAAATACAATCATCGACCAAAAGCCAAACATACCTATTGATTCGAATGAAACAGCCCAAGGAAAAAGAAAAGCAACTTCAAGATCAAAAATAATAAATAAAATTGATACCAAATAGAAACGAATATCAAACTTCATGCGTGCATCACTAAATGAATTAAACCCACATTCATAAGCCGATAACTTTTCAGGATCGGGGGAACGATATGCTACAATGTAAGGTGTAATCAACAAAACTCCAGCAATAACCGCTGACACAATAATGAAAATCAAGACTGGTAAGTAAGAGCTCAATAAATAAGCCATAACCCTCTTCCATCGTAACGAAATGCCTGAGTTTAACACAATGATTCAATATTGCGAGACCAAACAGACAAATTTAACAATCGCTCTATTAACTCTATTCATACTGCTTCAAAGGCATACAGAGCGATACTTTTCTTATCGGCATAGGTAACGCAGAGCAAAGAAAGACGCAAGCCCTATTCTTATAAACCATATAAAAAGAAAGAAAAAACATATTTATCCCCCAATCAAATACTCCACCACCTCACTTATAGCATATGGATACTTAAAAAAAGGAAATTTCATAAGGAATCAAGAAATGGCGCGAGTGACGGGGCTCGAACCCGCGACCTCCGGCGTGACAGGCCAGCACTCTAACCAACTGAGCTACACCCGCGCATTTTTTTTCGAACCAATTTAATTTGGTACAAGCGGTCGTGTAAGGGGTTCACGCGTTTATGTCAAGAAGGATTATGCATTTTTAAAAAAAATTATCAAATACCATCTTTATTCTTGCGTTTAGAAAAATTTTTCCTTAAAGAGTCTCCATTCAATTGCTGATCATTGCATTGGGCGATTAGCTCAGCTGGTAGAGCGCCTCGTTTACACCGAGGATGTCGGGAGTTCGAGTCTCTCATCGCCCACCATATAGCTTTACATTCCTATTCAGTTATTGATTCTTCATATATTTTTTAAAGATGAGAGATTCCTGAATAAAGTATTGTTATTTCTATGGATTCGACTAGTGTCCAAGGATATTATGATATACGGGGGCGAATAAATTTGATCGCTTGTGGAAAAACATTGAAACAGTTAAGAATCTTCAACCTCTGCAAAGTATAGGAATAAGAGCGACAGTTACCAAAGAGATTCTAGAAAATATTATTAATTTTATCGATTTTTGTATAAGCAAAGATGTCGATTATATCGGATTCAGCCCGCTCGATACGTCGTCATTTAGTTTTTCTAGAAAAAATAATACAAAGGATCGATCTAAGGCTTTAAGAAACAAAACTCTTCCGCCAAACACTTCACTTTTTCATTTGAGAGATGAATTATCAAGGAAAGAATCCCCCCTCCAGATTTATATAGATAAAAAGTTCCAAGAAAGGAAAATCTCATGGACGTCACAAAATTTTGTAAATTGTATTAATTATTACTTAGGCGAAAATTCTATGTACGTTTCGTCGCCGTTAATGTGTTTATTTCCATTTTCATCCTTGGTATTGGACTATAATGGAGATTTAAAAAATTGCTTTTATTCAGAAGCTTTTGGGAATCTACAAAATTATGAGGCAATAGATTGGTCTGCTCAGAGCGTTTTAAAATCTTTGAAAGAATCTGGCGCATGTAGCGGATGTCGTGGGAAGGTATTTTGTGGATAAGGTTAAGCAATTTAAGATTTATAGTGTTAGCAAGTCTACTGCTATAGTGGTTGCTGTTTTACCACTTTTTTTGTCGGAAAAATTGCATTTGTCACAAGCGGATATTGTTTTAATCGGTAGTTATTTTTTATTGCTTCCTTTGATCTTAGAAATCCCCTTGGGTTTATTATCAGATATTTATGGAAGTAAGCGCGTTATTTATACTGGGCTGTTTTTCTTTCTTTGCGGTTTTTTAGCTCTTTTTATGAATTATGCATATTTTGCTTACGCCACTTATTTGTTGTGTATTACATTAGCAGCCGCTTGTTTCTCAGGTGCGGAAGATAGTTTACTCTTTTCTATAGTACCAAAGCATCGCACACTGTTTTCCGTTAAGTCCGAAGTGGCTGCTGTTACCTATAGTGTGACAACGGTACTTATTTTTTTAGGAGGAATACTTTATTATGTGCATCCTGCATTGCCTGTGATTTTTCAAGTCCTTTCATTAATTTTTGCTATTTTTATGTTTTCAAAACTGACGAAGGGATTAGATAGTTTTCATATCAACGCTCATCCGAATATTTTCACAGTTATGTGCGCCAGCCGTAAAGAAGTCAAAAATCCTTATCGCTTCACTCTTATTTTTTTAAGTGCAGTTTCAGCTTTTGCTATTTTGGTTAATAATCGAACTGTTTCTATCGCATTTTCTGATTTTTTGCCATTTCAACCTGCTATTTTGGTTTCGATTATTTTTATCATTGGGAATTTTTTTTCAGCAAGTTCCAATATATTGTTTCAGAAGTATTTTTCAAAGTTTCAAAATCCTATTTTCCCCGTCTTAATGATTGGTTGTATGGTAACCATTGCTTTTTTTCTCATGTCATTTCAAATTATTGCGGCTCTTATATTAGGATTTTTACTGCTATGTGTTTTTAAATCTGCTTATCGATCTTATCTGTCGTCTCTTCTTATAAATTCACTGATTGATCCCAAAGCTATCGCGACTGTTTTATCATTCACAGCTATTATTACAGCTGTTGTATCCTTTGCATTCAGTTTTTTATACGGTCATGTTTTTTCAACATTCTGGCAAGCTAATTTGTGGTTGGCAGTGATTATGGCTGTGATTTTTGGGGTGTCTGCTTTAATTATTTTTGTCAGAAAACAAGAAATCATTTGGTTACAGCCTGAAAATGCACAATCGTCAAAACAACATTTCTTGAAACGCAAGCATCAAGAGTTTTGCTATGGGCAAATTTATCCGGAAGCATCGTGCATTAATGAAAACATCAAGGATGGCTCTTTTCGACAAAGTCTCTATCCTGCACCAAATTTGATAACACTTTGCGATGAAGTAGTCGAATGGGAGTTTATCCGGGGTATTGTATTGAGCCAAATGGATTTGCTACATCAAAAGGCGATTATTGATCAAATCAATAAGATCTTTCAAGATCGATTAAGCAAGAATATAATCTTATCACATGGAGATTTACATCCTGATAATATCATTGTTACTCCTGATAGTTCTTTTATGGTAGTGGATTGGGATTTATGTCAAGAAGCCAGTCCGGAATTGGATATCTTAACATTTTTCACCAGTCCAAGATTATCTCTCAATTTAGAAGAACGGATAGACTATATTTCTCATTTGCTGTCTATATCAAAGGATGAAGCTTTACCAATGATAAAAGCGTTTGTGGCTAAAAAAATTTCTGATCTTTGTCTATACCAAAATATTTTCATGAAAAAATTAGTATTGGATTATATAAACTTGAATAAGAAATTTCATGGGCGATAATATTGTAATTTGTAATAAAAATTGCAGTGCGGGCTGCAATCATTGTCCGTATTCGATGGAATGTATAGTGAGAGATGACGCGTTGCCTGAATCTTTATATACAATAAATGACATAAAATCTGATTTTATTATTCTTTCTGGTGGAGAGCCTTTTGAGCTCGATTATGATTTACTTCATAAATATACTTGTATGTGTCTCATTTGTAAAAAATATTTTCGGATTGCAACAGGGGGGCACATCTATATTCAACCATATTTGAAGCTATTAAAGAGTAATCCGTTCTTTTTAGGGATACAAATAGGCACAGATGTTATTTCAGAGATAAGAAATCTAGACAGTAAAAAATATAAACAAAAGTGGGTGCATAACATAGAATGTATGAAAAAAGATAGCGTACCATATAGTGTGACGATTACTTTATCGGAGAGATTCGATTTGGCAGAAGTGTTAGCTCTAATATGTATCGCTACTCCCGAGTTCATTTTAGTTAATTTTGAAAATAGAAAAAAGTACGAGAATACATTTCAGTTAAATATGATACGGGATTTTTTTTCTGGCTGTGAGATAAAATATGGATATACGCATCAGAGTTTACACCAATAAATATAAACTATCGGATTCTTTTCACAGTTCTTCTGGTGTGTTAGTTGAAAAAACAGATGTCTTAAGGAAAGAATAAGACAAACGGAATGGCTTCTTCTTATACGTCTATGGAAAACAGGAAGCTTATTTTCTTATAAGTAGTGCTCCTAGTAAATATGGTTATAGCAGTGCTCATCTTCGCTATGCTGCTCTACAAGGAGCTGTTAACCTTGTCGCGCAGAAAGGAAAAATATCTACAATACATTTTGGTCTTTTCGGAACCTACGGGCAACTCTCCTTCACTCCAAAGAATATGCAAGACAGCAAGTAAGAGCATATTGAATAAATGGTCATTTCAACTCACCGCCTATGGCAGTAAACAGCGTGACAGTGGTTTCTATCTTGATACGCTGTTATCCTATGGCTTCCTAAAGGGAAAGATCACCAATGCCCTCATTAATACAACCGCAAAATTGAAAAATACAAAAATGTTGGCGATCTCCACAAATGTTGGCAAACAATTTGCAACGGGTATTCAAGGCGTAACATTCAAACCGCAGGCACAGCTTGCCTATCAACATTTGATGTTTGATACCATTAAAGATGCTGATAATCTGACCATTGACATGCAAAATCCTTCTCAATGGATAATCCGTGTTGGTGGACGTTTGAAAAAAACCATTGCCACTGAAAACAGCCGTCCTATGTCTTTCTATGGAAAAGTAAACTTGATCAAAACCTTTGGTGATGATCAGACAACTCCATATCGATAAGAATTATAAACGTGCCCCCTCGGGAAGTTTCGTTGAAGGTGGGCCACAATTGTCCGCTAACCTCTCCCTTCATGGTGATGTCAGCTATCAACAAAAGCTTCAAAAACTGGTATAAGTGGTGCAAGCTTTTCAGGAAGAATACGCTATCAGTTTTAAATAACGACTGTAAAAAACAGCCCATTCAATTTAACAAAAAGGCAGCATATTGCTGCCTTTTTGGCTTATTATAAGCTGTTTTTAAGCGCTTTTTTAAATAGAGAACAGCGAAATATTTGAAGACTGTCATTGACCATTGAATGTTTTTTACAAAAAATTCTTTTTATAAAGAATAAAACTGTAAAAAGAGAACAACCAAAAACAAAATAATATTGAAAAATAATGTGAAGCTTTTCTAGAAAATACAGTATTACTATCTTTTGTTATTTCTCACAAATTTAATGCTTTAAATGCCAAAATAAAACTTTTGAACATAAAATGATAAGTAAAAATAATATAACAATATTAAACAAAGGGATGTATGTTATAAGTCACTCGTATATTTCAAAATGGGAGTTCTAGTAGGATTTAAAATATTATAGCTCAAACACTGCCCAGCAAATTCATACTGGAAAAATCCTATTATGCCCTTCCCTCTTAACAATACCGCCAAACATCACCAGAAACTTCAAAACAAATAAAATTGCATTTTCTCTTCTGTAAAATGGATCATGCTCTTTGCTCTCTATGGACAACAGGCTCTATACTTGCTTCAAAAAACTCCTTTGTATAATCGTGTTGCGCACGTAGATTACGCAATTCATCATTGCTAAGCTCTTCAAGAATAATCCCTTTATGCATAATTCCAACACGTTCACAAATATGTGCAACAACAGCAAGATCATGGGATACCATTAAATAAGTAAGCTTTTTTCTCACGCGCAATGATTTCAACAAGTTTAAAATTTCAGCCTGTACCGACA
Organism: Bartonella sp. CL25QHWL; assembly: GCF_042195335.1. Lineage (NCBI taxonomy): Bacteria > Pseudomonadati > Pseudomonadota > Alphaproteobacteria > Hyphomicrobiales > Bartonellaceae > Bartonella > Bartonella sp. CL25QHWL. Next base: position 118,679 of record NZ_JBHIOE010000007.1, read on the forward strand.
CATCCAATGCAGATGTTGGCTCATCAAGCAATAACACCTCTGGCTCAATAATTAAAGCACGTGCAAGAGCAATACGCTGACGCTGCCCTCCAGACAACTCATGAGGATAACGATAAAGAAAGGAAGAATCTAAACCAACGGAATCTAAAGCATCCTCTACCCGCTCTCTTTGATTATCCATCCCATGGATTTTGAGCGATTCAGAAAGAACCGTATGGACCATTTTTCTTGGATGCAGCGAAGCATAAGGATCTTGAAAAACCATTTGAATACAGCGTAAAAAATCCTTACTTCTTTTCTTTTCAACTTCTTGTCCAGCAAAAAGAAACTTTCCACTATAATCTGGAATAAGCCCCACCAATGTATTCAAAATAGTTGACTTTCCACATCCGGATTCACCAATCAAACCATAAGCTTCACCACGCTTAATATGAAAATTAACATTTTTAACAACTGTTACTGCCTTATGCCTATGACCAAAAGTTACAGATAAATTAGAAACATCAATAATATTCTCACAATTTGTCATGAGGAACCTCCTCAACACCATTAACAATCGTAGGATTATACAACCAATCAGGATCACGCTCAGGAACAGCCAAAATATCAACTGGATTATCAAGCCGTGGTAAACTCGCGAGCAACGCCTTTGTATAAGGATGACAAGCGTGAGACAAATCAGAAGCAGGCAACTCTTCTAGCACACGGCCCGCATACATCACTAAAATACGATCACAAAAATCAGCAATCATATTTAAATCATGACTAATGAAAATAAGTCCCGTTCCAGACTTTGTAACAAGTTCATCTAATACGGATAAAACTTGCCGTCTGACCGTAATATCAAGCGCAGATGTTGGTTCATCGGCAATAATTAAATCAGGTTTTGGAATGAGCATCATTGCAATCATCACACGCTGCCCCATCCCCCCAGATATTTCATGAGGAAAGAGACGCATCACATGTTCAGGATCACGAATATGAACAGATTCTAACATAGATATGGTGCGCTCCCGCGCTTCAGCTTTTGAAACACGATAATGAATACGGTAAGCCTCCATAATCTGTTCCCCGATCCGTATTAATGGATTAAGTGAATATTTGGGGTCCTGTAAAATCATTGAAATACGTTTCCCACGGATTTTTCGCATCTGAGGTTCACTTGCGGCCAATAAATCAACATCCTCAAAGCGCATTTTTTTAGCTTTAACAATGGCTGCTTTTGGACTTAACCTTAGTATTGCGCGCCCAGTCATCGATTTTCCGGATCCGGATTCACCAACAATTCCAATTTTTTCTTTTCCAACAGAAAAACTAACGCCACGCACAACTTCTGAAATGCCGCGCGTTGTAGGAAAAGAAATACGTAAATCTTCTACTTCTAATAATTTATTACCCATTGCGTGGATCCAATACATCACGAAGACCATCACCTAAAAGGTTGAAAGCAAGACTTGCAAATAATATTGCACAGCCTGGTATTGCCGCCAACCACCAATTTGTCATCATAAATTCCCGCCCTGAAGAAAGCATCGCACCCCATTCAGGACTTGGAAGTTGAGCTCCCAACCCTAAAAAACCAAGACCAGCAGCCGTTAAAATAATTCCAGACATATCCAAAGTTAATCGTACAATCACTGAAGGAATACACATGGGCGCAACATGAAATAAAATAATTCGCCAAGCAGAGGCCCCTTGCAAACGAACTACAGAAACATAATCAGAAGAACGTATTGTCAAAGTCTCAGCACGTGCTAAACGTGCAATTGGCGGCCATGCTGCAATTGAAATTGCAATAGAAGCATTTTCAATCCCCGGTCCCAATGCGGCTGAAAATGCAAGAGCTAAAATCAAACCTGGAAAAGCAAGAAAAATATCGACAATACGCATGAGCACAGTATCAACCCATCCGCCCATATAACCAGATACAGTTCCAACAATAAGCCCTATTGGACCTACAATAACTGTTGTAAGAAAAACAACATAAAGAGTAATACGGGAACCAAAAACAAGGCGACTAAAAATGTCACGTCCCAATTCATCTGTTCCAAAATAATGCGCCATAGAGGGTGGCTGCAACCGATGCCCTAGATCATTGCTAAGAAAATCATGCGTAGCAATCCAAGGAGCAAAAAATGCACATATGATAATAATACAAATAATAAGCAGACCGAATACAGCCGAAAAGTTATGAAAAAACTTAGCCAGTGCGTGATAAATTCTTTGTATGTTCGCTTGAATTATGGAGTTTGGAACAGGATCGTTTAACCAACTACCCAAAGAAGATGATGATTGCGATTTATGATGATTACTTACTGTCATATTCAACGTGTCCTTGGATCAAAAATGCGATAAAGCAAATCAGAAAATAAATTAATGGCGACAAAGATAAATCCTACAAGTAAAGTACATCCTACAACTGCATTCATATCTCCGGCTAAAAGAGCATTTGTCAAGTAATGTCCAAAACCAGGCCAAGCAAAAACTGTCTCCGTTAAAACAGCCCCTTCTAATAAAAAAGCATAAGAAAGCGCAACAACAGTAATAATTTGAACAGCAGCATTTCGAAAGGCATGCCCCCAAACGGTTCGCGCCCACGATAATCCCTTTACACGTGCAGTAATGATATATTCCTGATTAAGCTGCTCAATCATAAACCCACGAGTCATACGGCTAATATAAGCCATAGCACCGAAAGCCAAGATCAAAGCAGGCATAATAACGTGACTAAAAACATTACCAAAAGCCTCCCATTGTCCTTGGCTTGCCGTATCCCAAAGGAAAAATCCTGTTTTTGGTTCAAAAGAATATTCATAAAGAAAATCAATACGTCCTAGGCCACCAACCCAGCCAAGCTTGGCGTAAAATATTAACAACGCCATTAATCCGAGCCAAAACGTTGGAGTAGAATAACTTACAAGTGTAAAAACACGGACAACATAATCAATAAATGAATCGCGATACATTGCTGCAAAAACACCAAATGGAATTCCAAGAGTTGTGCCAATAACAATAGCAACGGTTGCAAGCTCTAATGTTGCAGGAAATACACGCATAATATCGGCTAGAACAGGTCGCCCAGAAGTTAAAGCATCTCCAAAGTCAAACAAAAATACATTATGAAGATACTTCCAATATTGGACAATCAACGGCTTATCAAGACCCAGCTTATAATACATTGCATCATAAGCTTCCTGACTGATATTATCACCAAGAATAGACAGAACCGGATCTAGAGGAAGAAGATGACCAAGAAAAAAAGTGATCGTCACCAACCCAAGCAATGTGATAAAAACTGAAATAAGAAGTTTCAATCCTTTGCATAAAAAATCCCATAAAAATAATTTTTTCTGCTTTTCTGATACAGCTCTTTCAGTCTCTGAAAGTGGCAAAACCATTATAAAAATCCCCTCTGTAGCGACAAAACATAAAGCAAATACCTCTTTTTATATAACGAAACAACCTCTTATGAAGCATGTTCTACAATCCTTCTCTATAACATGCTTCTTTTATTTTTCTGCTTCATTGTAATAAAGTCTATAACTGTTCCAAATCCATTTTTTGACATCAGGTCCCATACCAACGGTATAATATGTCTGAAATAAATAAACCATAGGACCATGCTCTAACACATAATGCTGTAAAGTACGATATTGCACAATGCGCTTATTGGAGTCTTGCTCAAACAAAGCATCCATCACCATGTTATTAATATTTTCATCATAATACCCAGCGCGCCAAGCTAAATACATATTGTGCTTTTTTGTAAATGTTGGATCAGGGTTAAACACGTGATTTAATGAAGCAGGATGTCCATCAGGATCGGCACTCCCCCACCCCATAAGTGCAGTATCATAATTTCCACCACGTACACGGCTCAACAATTGATTTTGTGCCATTTTTTCAATTGTAAGCTCAACACCAATTTTGCGTGCATTGGCTTGAATAGACTGTGCAACAGACGACATATAACTAAGGCTTCCAACTAAAAGATTAGCTTTAAACCCATTAGGATAACCAGCTTCAGTAATCAGTTGTTTTGCTTTTTTCAAATCCAACTGAAAAGGCAAACCTTCTTTTTCATCTAAAGCACCTGGAACACCTAAAGACATATAAGTTGCCCGAGGAATAGCAATTCCTTTCAAAACAGTTTTTCCAAGACCTTCATAATCAACCAAATAACGAAGTGCCAGTCTGACCTTTTCATTCGCAAAAATTGCATTCTTATTATTTAACGATAGGTAAATAATCTGCGGACGCAAAACACGACTAATTTTGACTGAGCCTCCCTTTTTTTCAAGATCTAAAATATCCTCTGAAGAAAGATCACGCACTATATCCACATCACCTTTTTCCAAAAGAAGTCTTTGACTTGATGAATCCGCTACATGCTGCACAACAATCTGCTTAATTTTAGGCACATCGCCCCAATAATGCTGTGTCGCCTCTAACACAACTTTATCTCCTGGAGACCAGCTCACCAATTTATAAGGTCCAACACAAGCTGAATGTGTTGCTAAATATTTATTCCCCATATCACCGTTAATACTCTGTGCTTCAATTGTTTCCCGATCAAGCAAAGCAGAAGCATAAGATTGTCCAATAACAGTCAATATGAGCTGAATAGGATAGGGTTTATCTAATTTTAATTGTAAAGTCTTATCATCAAGTGCCTGAATATTTGTTTCAACATTGTTTTTGGTAAACCCATAATCCATTAAAGATTGAGCATAGCTTAATCCTAATTTAATAATCCGTCGCATCGACCATACCAGATCTTGCGCTGTAGCCGTCCTTCCGTCATTAAACTTTAAATCATCACGAAGATGAAAAACTATTCTTTTGCCATTATCTAAAACGTCCCAAGATTTTGCCATAGCAGGGCGAATTTTTGTAGGATCATGCTCGTCATATTGCACTAACGCGCTGCAAATATTCGTCAATAACTCACTCGTCACAACCTCAACAGTTTGCGCTGGATCAAAACTACTAATTGAATCAATATTCCACGCCATTACCAATATATCTTTAGATGAAGCACTGAATGCCGATGTTACAGCCCCATTAAAAAAAACGATTGAGCTTAATAAAATAGAAAAATTTTTCAATATTCTTTGTTTTCCCATTTTATCTCTTCCTTTTGTATTCTTCTACCTTTTCACACAAAGTGATTTTGATTTTGCTCTTTCATCTTTTAAATAGCATAGCATTAGACATCAATTTCATTTCATCAAACTAAGCATCTATAAAATAATTTTCTTATACATCAGTCTATATTCTGTATGCAGAGAATCTATAACTATAAACAAAGATCCTCCCCAATATAACTTTCTATATTCATCGCTCCCTATAAACGATCTTAATTATATACTGCTACTGCACAAACATCCCTCACAATTTCATCCTTAAAAAACTGAAGAGCTTTTATATGGGAGAATATTTTCATCATGCAATTATGATTAAGCTCTTTTTAGCTTTGACAACATTAAAAAGACACTCTTATTTTTCAATTGCACTATAAAAAATACGCGGTGCACTATTCCAAACCCACTTTTTGACATCAGGCGTCATCGCGACAACGCTATATTGTTGAAAGATAAACGCATAAGGTCCTTTTTGCATAAGTTCACGTTGTAAATCAGCATAGAGTTGTGCCCGTTTTTGCGGATCTTTTTGAAACAGCGCCTCTTCAACTTTTTGATTCATCTTGGCATCAAAATACCCATGCTTCCAACTAGGATAGGCTGTATTTCTAGCCTCAAACCGATTATCTGGATTGAAAATAAGACGTGAAGCCATTGTATGAGGATCCACAGAATCATTATTCCATCCGATAAAAGCCGTATCAAAAGCCCGTGCATTCACTTTTGAAAACAACTGTGTACCTGCT
>NZ_JBHIOE010000008.1:0-121681 GCF_042195335.1 Bartonella sp. CL25QHWL
TTTCAGCCCTACCTTGCCATCAGCCGCAATGGAACTGCCTGTGATGCTAAGATCATGCGGTTTGCCATCCTGCCCTGCAATGACCGTGGTGTCACCTCCCGATTTTATCGAAGAGCCAACGGCATGAGAGGCTTGCATATCCACTTTCGTGTTTTTGGTGCGAAGATGATACTCCATCTCATCGTTTCTTACCCCTATCGCTATCTCCCCTTGGGCGCCAAGAGCAACATTACCCTTGGCATCTATATCGGAAGCAGCCATATGGATATCTTTTCCAGAGAGAACAGTGGTCTCTTTTCCAGAACTTAAATGAGAGCCATTGTGTAAGGCAACATGAAAGGTTTGATCCCCGCGATGGCTATTGGCACTGTTGCGTGTGGCATCAATCGAAACATTCCTCTCAGCTTGCAAGAGAAGTTTATCCGTTGCTTGAACATCAGAGCCTAAAATATTCAAATCTTTTCCAGAGAGAAGTGGGCTTGATGTACTTTGAAAAATATTTATTTAAAACAAATGTGTGAATACACAACAACAAGTGTATTCCGTTTAGGGCGTTCTGTTTTGCATGAGGAGTATGATCCCATTAAGAAATGCAATAAACAAAAACGTAAAGCTAAATTAAAAGAAGATGATAAAGTTGGAAACTAGTTTTTCTCTTTGTAACTTTATATTCTTCCCCAATGAGGCTGTATTCCCGTTTCAGAACTTACTCTAACAGATATATGTAGTATGCTCGCTCTAATCTAGTATATAAAAGTAGACTAAAGTTCGCCACTGGTTATGATATTGTCCTATTTCTGAGATTAATTAAATACTTTTCACTTAAGTGTAAAATGATAGCCGTAATATAAGATTTTATGTAATAAGTAGTTATAAAATCGCTGCATACTACTAATTCGCCTTTTATAATATAAAACTTTTTTAAGCCTTATAATACAAAATGATACCAATAAAAAATAAAAGAGATTAAGAGAAATAAAATAGAGAGCTAATAAAATAAAGGCCCCGTTAAACGAGGCCTTAGTATTTTTTGTGCTAATAATTTCATTTTTACGAAATTAGAATTTGTAAGCGACACCTACACGGAAGTCATTGGTTTTGTAGTTGAATTCACGTGTATCGTTGGCGAATTTCTTTTTACCAAAATCGGAGTAACGGTATTCTGCACGTAAAAGAACGTTGTCGGTCATTGCAAAGTCAACACCGCCGCCAATAGTGAAACCAACCATTGTCTTCGTGTCATCAGCCCAAGTACCACCAGTCAAATCTACATTTTGCTTAATTGATGGGTTTTCAACCACATCAGCTTTCTGTTCAACTTTAACTCTCTCTCCTTTTCCTGTAACTGATTGAATACCCTGTACCTGCGCATAGGCAATACCACCAGCAACATAAGGCATAATACGGTCAACAGCAGCAAAACCGATACGAACGCGTGTAGCACCAGACCATTTTTCTTTGTAACTGTGCTTTTCCGTTACCTTGTCACCTATTTCAAACCGTTGCTGATCTTTTAATTCAACCTTAGCTTTTTCAAGGGCATTATTAAAAAATGCCACATCTTCTTTAGTAAGAGTCAATTCACGGGCTGTTTTTGATTCTTCACGGTCTGCCCAAACTGCATCGGTTTCAACACCGAGAATGAGACCATTTCCAAGGTCTACGTTAGATCCGGCATAAATCCCACCCATGAAACCAGAAGGACTAGGTGTGTTATCTTTTTTGACAAGTTCTTTATCTTCTCCTGGAATAGTTACTTTAGTTTTACTCGAAAAGTTACCAACTTGACCACCAAGATAAAAGCCTGTCCAAGAAAACGAAGGGGCTGCCGCGATAACTGCTGGGGCTGTTTCACGAGGGATCACCACGTCAGCAGCTTGTGCTGCAGAAGCTGAAATTAAAGCGGCAATAGAAGTTGCTATTAAAGATTTTGTATTCATAATTTTGCTCCTAAATTAACTACAAAACGACCTTACAAGATTATAAATAGAAAAGCTGTAGTAAAAATGTCACAGTCGTACAAATAAAAGCCCAGAAAACAGCGCTTTTGTAAAAGTCAATATCTTTTGGAAATTTAATTTTTTATTAATACTTTTTATTCATAATTGCACTTTTGATGAAATTAGAACTTGTAAGCGATACCTACGTGAAAGTCATTGGTTGTGTAGCCTAGTTTAAGGTAATACTTTTTATATTCCTTCTTACCAAAGTCTGAGTAACGGTACTCCGCACGAAGCAGAACATGATCTGTCATCGCGAAATCTATACCACCACCAAGGGTGAAACCCTCCATCGTTTTTATTTTATCAAATACTGTAGCAGAAACTTCTTTACTTGGCTTACCCATTTGCCAATTTTGTTTGTTCCTGAAACTTTACCAACACCCTGTATTTGCGCATAAGCAATACCATCAGCCACATAAGGCATAATACTGTCAGCGACGGAAAAACCAACACGAACCCGTGTTGCACCAGACCATTTTCTTTGAAACCAATGCAATACACTGCTGTGTCACCCTTTTGAAACTTTTCATTTTCATCCAATGTGACACCAGCATCTTTAAATTCATCATTAAAATCATCAAATTCATCAATCGCAAGAATCTTTGAGACCGTCTTCGTCTCTCCTCAGTCTGCCCAGACTGCATCGGTTTCAACACTTAGAATGAGGACATTTCAAAGATATACGTTGGAACCTAAAATAAATACCACCTATGAAACCTGAAGGCTTAGGTAGTGCATCTTTATCTGAAGTTTTTTTCTTTTGTCTCTAAATCAAATACATAAACTTTGACTTGAAAAGTTGCCAACTTGACCACCAAGATAAAAACCTGTCTAAGAAAACGAAAGAGCTATGATAACTGTTGGAGCTTTTTTACGAGGAATGACAATATCAGCAGCTTGTGCCGCAGAAGCTGTAGTCATAGCGATAACAAAAGTTGTTACTGAAGATTTTATATTCGTAAACTTTGCTCCTCATTTATTTACGAGCACAGTATTATACGACTACAAAAAAACGCTGTAGTAAAATGATACAATCATAGGAAACGAAAGCTGACGCAAGATAAAGTCATTTCATAACTTCACGTTTCACAAGAAATTGTAAATTATGAATACGTATAATTCATTGATTTTACCGCGTAATTATTGTCTCTCGTTTATAAAAATCTTTTTAAGGAAATCTGAATAATATCTTTTACTCCCCTAATAAATATAGGGTATGTGATAATATAACAACAGAAAAGAATAGAGGCCCTGTCTTTGACAGAGCCTCTTGGAAGTTTATTTCGTTGTTGACGAAATTAGAATTTGTATGCAACACCAACACGGAAATCATTGGTTTTGTAAGCTACTTTATCCCCGTTCTTTACAAATGCTTTTTTACCATAGTCTGAGTAACGATATTCTGCACGCAACAGAACATTGTCTGTCATTGCAAAGTCAATACCACCACCTACAGTGAAACCAACCATCGTTTTTGATGCATCAGAAACGGTAGCAGTACCAATATCTGCATTATTTTCATCTTTTACCTTAATCGAATCAACTTTTTGTACCTGTGCATAAGCAATACCACCAGCAACATAAGGCATAATGCGATCAACGGCTGCAAAACCAACACGAACGCGTGTAGCACCAGACCATTTTGCTTTTAGAGAAACGCTATTCATCTTTTTGCTTGTCGCCGTGATAGAGGTTTTATTTTTTCCTGAAGCATACTTAGGTTTGAGTTTGTCAAAAGTCTCATCATAACCTGCTCCAACAGTTTCCGCAGCGCGGTCTTTTGATTCTTCGCGGTCTGCCCAGACGGCATCAGTTTCAACACCTAGAATGAGGCCATTTCCAAGATCCACATTGGAACCTACATAGATACCACCCATGAAACCAGAAGGCTTAGGCATCCAATCTTTGTCACTAATTTTATTGTTCGTCGCTGAATCGTATACATCAACTTTACTTGAAAAGTTACCAACTTGACCACCGATATAAAAGCCTGTCCAAGAAAATGAAGGGGCTGCTGCGATGACTGCTGGGGCTGTTTCATGAGGGATGACAACATCAGCAGCTTGTGCTGCAGAAGCTGCTGCTATAGCGATAACAGAAGTTGTTACTAAAGATTTTATATTCATAAACTTTGCTCCTAATTTATTTATGAGCACAGTGCTACAAGATTACAGAAAGAAAAGCTGTAGTAAAAATGATACAGTCACAGAAAATGGAGGGCACATCCCAGACAAAATTGCTTCATAACTTGATTTTGTACGAGAAACCTAAAGATATATATATATATATATATTATTGATTTTTAAATGTAATTCTTGTTTGTTGTCTATGAATTTTTTTAAGAAAATCTGAATAATATCTTTTCACATCCACAATAAATTATGTATTGTGTGATAATATAGCAACAGAGAATAACAGAGGTGCTGTCTTCGACAGCACCTCTGTTATTTAACTTATCATCTATTAAAATTTGTAAGCAACACCAACACGGAAGTCATTGGTTTTGTAAGATGTCTCATATTTATCATTTGAGAATTTCTTTTTACCAAAATCTGAGTAACGATATTCCGCACGGACAATAACGTTATTGGTCATGGCTAAATCAACACCAGCACCAAGCGTGTAACCAACAAGGGTCTTTGTTTCATCAGACAGAGTACCAGAAGCTATTACTTTATCTGAATCTTTCCCTGTTATTGAAATCAATGCACTATCTTGAAGCTGTGTATAGGCGATACCACCAGCAACATAAGGCATAATGCGTTCAGCTGCAAAACCAATACGTACACGTGTCGCACCAGCCCACTTTTCTTTAAAAGTGAAACTGTGGGTTCGTTTATCACCAGGTACAAGCGCATCTTTACCAATATTAATTCCAGATTCTGTTAATATCTTCTTAATATAATTTATGTGATCTGGAAGAATAACATATGTTTTTCCTGTCTTCGTGTCATCTTTATTAGACCACATGATATCTGTATCAACACCTAAAATAAGGCCATTGCCGAGATCAACGTTGGAACCTGCGTAAAAACCACCCATGAAACCAGATAGTTTAGGCAAAAGGTCATCAGGTGCTGGAATCTTTTTTCCGTTACTGAGAATATCCATTTTCGTCTTACCCGAAAAACCACCAATCTGCCCCCCAACATAAAAACCTGTCCAAGAAAAAGTTGGAGCAACAATAACGGGAGCAACAGGTGTTGGACTGGGGGGAACAATAACATCTGCTGCTTGAGCTGCTGAAGCTGAAACAAAAGCGAAAGCAGAAGCTGTTATTAACCATTTCATATTCATATTTTCTCTCCATAGCTGAATATTTATTTGAACACACCATTTCATATAGAGCCCCATCTTCAGATATCTGTAGCAAAAATGATACACTTATAAAAAAAACAAAAAGCCAATCAAAGTACCCTTAATTGCTTGATCTGTAATAAATGAGAATTAAACTATGCCCATGCACAAATGATCTCTTTTCCTCACGTTTTCTCTCCTTTATCATTTTGATAAAAAAACTGCGCCACAGTACCCTCCGTGTAAAGCGTGTGCTATTGGAATGAAAATATAATATATTGATTTATAATGATAAAAATATCTTTTATATTAATTCGTCTGCAATATTGAAGATGTTCTTATCTTAAGCCTTTTTATATTAAAGCCCCCCCAGCACCTCACAAACGAGCAAGTGTGTGAATAAATAAAACTATTTAAAAGCTAAAATGCTTCCTATTAATACTCTCAATATTGTAATAGTGAAGACCGTTACAATATTGAGAGCAGCTAAATGTAACTGTTCCATTTAAATTCATACAAACAACGTTTTTAGCTTCATCCTTCGTATAACCAAATGTGAATAGCTCTTTGATTATTTTTTCATCACTGTAAAGAATGCTTGTACCCGACAGAACAAGATCTCCACTACCCTATGAACTGCAACAAGATTACATGCAATTTCATTACATTTGCTCTTTGTTTTTAATTTAGGCATTTATTCCTTTTTGACATACTTACCATTTTTTTCTTCTCTCAACCTTATAGTAAAGTCTTTTTCAGAGCTTCAGCCTTATTTGTAGGCTATCATTTCATACTCCTTTACAAGACGAAATTGAAAAAAATACCTAAAGACAAACAACCGGTATGATAAACATTAAAACTTATATAGAAATCTCCTTAAAGCTGAAAAAATGAGAAATCTTTCTTAAAGTTTTCAAACCACCCCTTGCTTTAAAAATCATGAATTTGGCAGAAAAAATATCCCTCTTTTTCAACTTCAAAGCATATATTATACTTCTTGATGTTGTTTTTTCACTTTTTAAAAACTCATTGGACCTCGTGCAAATGGGTTTGGCCGTCCTCTTTTCCCTGGTCTTCTTTTAGGATAATGATCTCTTTTTTTACCAGAATGTAACACAGGTACTAACTTAGCTGCTGTTATGCATTCGCTGTTATTTGTGCAAGAAAGTTCTATCTGAAAAACTTCAGATAATAACTTGCAAAGCTGTTCACCAGAAAAAAAACCTATTGGAGGAACAGTCGAAGATGCTCTCTGTATAAGATTTTGAGACGCTAAAAAACTTGCACCTTGAGCCATAGAAATTGAAGCAAAAGTAGCAAAAGCTGTAATAAAATATTTTATATTCATAAATTTAACCTCATCAAATATTCATAATGGATTTTATCTAGTGCCTTCATTGCAAATTTCCAGAGAAAAATAATGTGTTTATAGATAAAAAGTGAAAATCCTTAAAAATAAAGCTTTGGAGCATTTTGCTTTTAAAATAAAAGCAAATTGCCCTGCTCTGCCAACATAGAAATTACTTATTGAGTAATAAATAAAGGCACAAAGTATCGTCTGAAAATAATAAACTATACGAACTTCATATAATATACTGATTTATAATGATAATTTAGCGTTATTCATATTGACTGAGAACCCTAAATATCATAAGATTCTCTCATTCAAAATCTTTTTCATGTTGAATCAATCAAAACCATTTGTTTGCACGTTATAAGTGGGGAAAGCTGTGTGGATAAAAAACACTAAAAAGACTAAAAATGTCTCTTATGAACCGTACCAAGGGCTACACAACATTGGGAGTTGGCAAAGTGGTGTGATGGTAGCAGCTTGTTACTCCGTAAGCGTAAAAATGAGAGTGCTCAATGAATTTTATATCATATTTTTGGGGGCTTTATCGTTATACCATTCATAAGCGCCGCCGTAAAATGGATTTGGGTGCCGGTTTCTTTAAAAAAGCACATGAATTAGCAACACAAATATATTCCGTTTAGGGCGTTCTGTTTTACACGAAGAACGTAAATCCATTAAAAACATGAGGCAATGCGTAATCTCTATTATTTAACAGACATTGCTTTAAATACTTTTGAAAGTCGTAAAGCCGAATTAAAAATGATGGTAAAGATGAGATTTGGTTTTTACATTTACACATTCATATTCTCCCCCAATTAGGCTGTATACCGGTTGCAGAGATTTAAGTCTTCCAATCACCGTATGTTTCCAGCCTCTCCTCAAAATTGCTTTGTTTCAAATAAAAGCTGTTACAAAAATAAAAAATATGAATTCGCAAAAGTACTTTTATTGCCTAAACTTCAAATGAAATAGCACTTAAGAATTTATTATAATTCTTATCAGAAAAGATGAGAGGATAAAATGTCCATAATGTACAAGCATTTTGTCCTCTCACATCAATAATTAACTCCATTAAAAGCCAATTTTAAAGTTAGCTATGCGCAAAAATATCAACTTCCGCCCATCCTAAAAGATCAAGCCTAGCTCTCATAGGCAAAAATTGAAAGCATGCCTTGGCAACATTTTCTCGCTCTTCACGTCTTAAACGTTCTTCAAATATAACCTTTAAACGATGCAAATATAACACATCCGACGCAGCATATTCAATTTGCGCCTGTGATAACGTTTCTGCCGCCCAATCCGAAGATTGTTGCTGTTTAGAAATATTCACATTCAGCAATTCATTACAAATTTCTTTCAAGCCATGACGATCCGTGTAAGTACGCGTGAGTTTCGAAGCAATCTTTGTACAAAAAATAGCCTCTGGCATAACACCAAATGTATGTGCTAAAATAGCAAGATCAAAACGCCCAAAATGGAATATTTTTACGACTGCTTTATCTTTAAGAAGCTTGACCAAATTAGGTGCATTCTTTTGTCCTTTAGCAATCTGTATAATATCGGCAGTACCATCTCCAGAAGAAAGCTGAACAACGCATAAACGATCACGATGGGGTTGTAATCCTAAAGTTTCGGTATCAATCGCAACAGCATCAGTTTGATAATTATCTAAGTTTGGTAAATCACCTTGATGAACACGAATCTCAGCCATTTACCCTCCTATTTGCTAAAGCTGCAAGAATACGCGCCCAAGACCGCTGCCCCTTATGAAATGATTTTAAATTATACTTTTCATTAGGCGAATGAATACGGTCATCAGCCAGTCCAAAACCAACCAAAAGAGTTTCCATGCCAAGAATTGACCGAAAATCTGCTACAATTGGGATCGAGCCCCCCATGGCTGTCAAGACAGCAGGCACTTCCCACTCTTGTGATAAGGCATCCTTCGCCTCCTTGATAAAAGATGAATCATCAGAAATCTGAAGTGCCGGAGAAGAACCGTGATTCTTAAACTCAACCTTACAATCAGCAGGAATTGAGCTACGTACATAATCACGCAACGCTTGGCGTATTTTCTCTGGATCTTGCTTATGCACCAAACGACACGATACTTTTGCACTCGCTTGAGAAGCAATAACCGTTTTCATCCCTTCCCCTTCATAGCCGCCACTAATACCATTAATTTCCATGGTAGGACGTGCCCATACAAGCTCTAAAATGCTCCGCCCTTTTTCACCAGCTGGAACAGAAAGTCCTATAGGACCAAGAAAATTTTCAGCAGTACAATTAAGCGCATTCCATGATTGTAAAATATGTGGAGGTGTTTCTTCTACTCCATCATAAAAACCAGGAAGTGTTGCCCTATTATTTTCATCGTGAAGTCCTGCTAAGATTTTCGTTAAAATACGAATGGGGTTAGCTGCTACTCCTCCAAAATAACCAGAATGCAAATCACGATTAGCTGCTGTGATAATAATCTCTTCTGCCATAATTCCCCGAAGAGAAAGAGCAATAGATGGAGTATTCGCATCCCACATTGACGTGTCACAAACCAATGCATAATCTGCCTTAAGTTCATCTGTATTTGCTTTTAAAAAAGGAATAAGGGAAGGAGAAGCACTCTCTTCCTCGCCTTCACATAAAATAGTAACTTTAATAGGAAGCTGCCCTGTTTCTTTCTTAAATGCACGACATGCTTCAATAAAAGTCATCAACTGACCTTTGTCATCTGAAGCTCCACGAGCACAAATAACTTTCTCTCCATCTCTCTCTTTTAAAGAAGGTGTAAATGGATCATCCTCCCATAAACTCAATGGATCAACAGGTTGAACATCATAATGTCCGTAAAACAACACATGCAAACAATCATCTGAAGGTCCAGGATGATGCCCAACAACCATTGGATGCCCCGGTGTATCACGGCGTGAAGCCTCAAAACCGATGCTTTTTAAATCCTCTACTAACCAATCAGCTGCTTTACGACATGCATCCTTGTAAGCCGAGTCTGTAGAAATCGATTGAAAACGTAAAAGAGAAAAAAGGCGTTCAAGGCTCTTCTCTATATTTCCATCAAGATGTGTTAGTACTTTATTCAGCATAAAAAAAACCTTTCAAGCCTTGTGTAATTATATTATAGATACGATGACTTTAAGCCTCTTGTAAGATTTTGCAAGACGCCTTATTCATTTTTGACATTGTGAGCAGTAAAAACTTGAACGTCCAGCCTGTAAAATGCGCATAATAGGCGCTCCACATTCCAAACATTGCTTGCCTTCTCGTCCATAAACTGAAAAAGCATGCTGAAAATAACCAAGTGAACCATCTATATGCATATAATCACGTAAAGAAGAGCCACCAGACAAAATGGCTTCAGAAATCACATTGCGTATATTTTGTGCTAAAGAATCTGCAAATTCACGTGCCCGTGCCGTTTGTGATGCCAATGTAAATGCACCACGTTGTGGAGACAAACGACTCCGCCAAAGTGCTTCGCAAACATAAATATTCCCAAGACCTGCAACAATAGACTGATCAAGTAAAACACCCTTGAGAGACATTTTTTTATTAACAAAAGCCTTTTGTAAATAACGACCAGAAAACGAATTACTCATAGGTTCAAGACCTAGCTTATTTAAAAGTGGATGTTCATAAAGCTTATCCGTATCGACTAAAAGCATAAACCCAAAGCGACGCACATCATTATAAATAAGATGATAAACTTCACCATTCTTTGTCTGAATATCCATGACAAAATGATCATGCTTAACCAATTTACTTGTCGTTGAAAAAACTGTTCTTAAAAGATCATTCTCTATACGCCATGAACCAGACATTCCTAAATGGCTTAAAATCGTTTCATTCTGAGAAAGATGAAATAATAAATATTTTGCACGCCGACCAAGTTCTATAATTGTTCTGCCAATAAGGCGCTCAGAAAAAGCCTCAGGAAAAGGAAAGCGCAAATCTCTACGATTAAGTTTGACAGATACTATCTTTGCATCAGTTACAACGGACTCAAGTCCACGACGAACTGTCTCTACTTCAGGAAGCTCAGGCATTACTCTTCTTTAATAATTATACACTTTCCAATCGTATCTCTGATAAATTGACTTCTTCCCACCCCCCTCAAAGAACGAAGACTTCCTCTACATCTACTAAACAAATTCTTGATGAGTGGATTTTACTTGGATTCCTACTCATGTGAATCATTTAACTAAAGGCTTTATGGACAAACCCTGCCTTGAATATATACCACACACTCTAAAATACTTAACGTATCAATGAGGCTTACATCCCACCCCACCTCAAATGACCGTGTTTTATGGTAACAAAATTAAGCCCATTCACCCTTACGAAATACAGGAACTCTTACACCATCTTGGGTAATGCCATCTATGTCAATTTCGCCAGAACCAATCATCCAGTCAATATGAATGACACTTTTATTCCCACCACGTGCTGCAATCTCTTCTGACGTCAATGATGCCCCATCTAAAAAGCATTTGGAATAACACTGACCTAAAGCAATATGACATGCAGCATTTTCATCAAATAAGGTATTATAAAAAAGGAGGCCACTCTTAGAAATTGGTGAAGAATGGGGCACAAGGGCAACTTCACCCAACCGGCTTGCACCCTCATCACTTTGCAAAACCTGCTGTAAAACTTCTTGGCCTGTTGATGCACGAGCCTCAACAATACGCCCTGCGTCAAAACGTACTTCAATATTATCAACCAGAGTTCCTTGATAGGAAAGGGGCTTTGTTGAGCGAACGAAACCTTCAACCTTATGAGCATGAGGAGTCGTGAAAACTTCTTCTGTCGGAATATTCGGATTGCAAATAACACCATTTTGAGCAACAGATGCACCGCCATGCCATTCATGATCATCTGCCAAACCAACCGTCAAATCAGTTCCTGGCCCTGTAAAGTGTAAGGCAGAAAAACGCTGCTCATTAAGCCAAGATGATCGTTTCTTCAAATGTGCATTATGGACAGTCCACGCCTGTACCGGATCTTCTTCTGTAACACGTGAAGCAGAAAAAATTGCATCAGCTAATTTTTTAATCGCCTCATTAAGCGATAAAGAAGGAAACATCGCCTCAGCCCACCCTGCTGTTGGATAAGCAACAATCGACCAATTCATAGCAAAATTTGATATTTGCTTGAGTGCCGGCTGATAAGCTATTGAAGTGGCTTTATTTAAACGTGAAACCTTATCAAAATCCTGATTGGAAAGGAGCAAAGGATTATCACCAACAATCGCTAAACGCGCTGCCCCATTTTCAAAAGCCTTTGCCATTCCCTCATAAAGCCAAGAAGGAGCACAATCAAAACTAGCTGTATGGGCATTTTCAAACCGTGTAAGCGATAATATATCATCACTAAAAATTGGTGTAATGACACCAGCACCAACCTTATAAGCATGATATGCAATACGCCGAACAAAAGGTAACGCTGAAACTGGAGCAGTTAAAACAAGATCTTGCCCCTCTTGTAAATTCAACCCCACTTTCACTGTAATTTCTGCAAGACGATTAAGCATTTCAGGCAAAATTGTCTCATGAATATCAAAGTACATTACCAATACCCTTCTTTAAATAGAATGCGTTCTTTATGTCGTCATATTATAAATTGTTTTTCAGATCCTTTGAGTTCGCTTTCTCTATGTATATTTATGCGTATCATTATCGCTAAAATTCACTTAATTCATAAACCGCAATGGGTGTATAACCCTTCTTTGGTCATGAAAAACTTACCAGTTTCTGTGTCGTTTTTCTAACATTGCAACAATTGCATTTAACTGATCGGATGAAGGTAAAGCCATAATCGTTTTATTTTCCTCTTTCCTAGCTAGATGTTGAGGTGCATAGGCAGGGATAGGAACTTTATCAAGCTGTACCATAGCAAAAGGCGCTGGATGTGACGTCTTGGATTGTGCTACTTCTGTCGAATGAGATGTACTTTTCTCTGCCTTTACTCCCCTACTCTCTAAGCCTTCATCTATAAAGCTTGGCGCATGACCAGAACGTTCTTGAGCAAAAGCATAAGCAACATCATAAGGGCGATTATTTGTAGGAACTTGAAGTGCCCCATCACTTGATCGTTTTTCATAAAAAGCATTTCCCCCTGCAACCTGAACATAATGCATGTTTTTATACGGAAAAGACAAACCAGCGGTATGAAAAAACTTAGCGTGTTTAACTTTCTTATCTCGTTCACCCCGTAAAACGGCATCAGCTGCCTCTCTTACACGAGCAACAGATGCTTTCTCCGTCATAGGACGCGTTAAAACACCAGGAGCAAATTGCCTATATTGACCAACAACACCACAAATTGTCTTAGGATAGGCGGTTGAATTAACACGATTCATAACAACCGTTCCAACGGCAATCATTCCTTCACGGCTTGTGCGATTTGATTCAAAATACATCGCTCGCATAAGACATTGACGCTCTGTCAATGGATACGTAACCGTTTTTGTCTTATTATTATTTATTTTTCCAGTATCTAAATGATTTGAAGCACACCCCACAACAACTAACGGCGCTACACAACAGGTAACAAATACATTCCAACGATTTTTTTTCATCTTATGCAACACATTCCTATAATCTCTGAGCTATTCAAGTCTTGAAATGAGCTTTAAATGTATCTCTCAATAAAGTACATAGCTAATTGTTACCACTCAGCAAAATTTTAATACAAGAGGTAATCAATAAAGTATCTATGCAAAATAAAAAATAAAAAACTCTTAATTTATAGATCAATATTGTTATTATTCATGGTTCAATATAGGCTATAATAACCCATACGTTTCAATTATAGTAAAATAACGCTATCCATTTCTTCTACATACGAAAAAATAATACAGATATCCCCTTTAATATAAAATTTTAACAAAATGATCTGAAAGGAAATTCCCCTAGAAAACTCCCCTCCGGCCACAATACGAGTGATGATATCATCTAATATACAAATATGTCAAACCAAGAGTTAGCAATCTGCCACGCTTCTCTGAAAAAACTCTTTGTTGCTTCTTTGTGCTTTTCCATAAGACGGTTATCTTATTCTTTCTATAGCTGCACTGTAAGAAAATACTCACATATCTACAAACTTATTTTATACATATAAGAAAAATTTTAATCTATTTTCTTCTCACCTACTCCAACTTTATAAGTAAGGTCATCGCGAGGACGATCAGAGGACATATGGTAACCCGTTATGATATAATGCAGCATTTCAGCAATATTAGTAACATGATCACCAATTCGTTCAATATTCTTTAAACAAAACAGTAAGTGCGTACAAACCGTAATATTGCGCATATCTTCCATCATATACGTCAAAAGTTCACGAAAAAGAGAAGTATACAAAGCATCAATCTTCTCATCACGCTCACGCACCGCGTCAACACGCTCTAATAGGCGACTCGTATAAGCATTTAAGACTTCTTTTAATTGATTGAGTGCTAAAGCTGTAATTGTTTCAAGCCCATGATAAACAGAAGCAGATTGTCGTATTTCTGAAAGTGCAACCGTCCTTTTAGCAATGTTTTTGGCCATATCCCCAATCCGCTCAAGATCAGAAGAAATACGAATGGCTCCAATAATTTCACGCAAATCGACAGCCATCGGTTGGCGTTTGCAAATAATAGCAACCGCTTTTTCATCAATGTCACGTTCTGCTTCATCTAAAAATACATCATCGGCAATCACTGTCGTTGCAAGTTGAAGATCACTACACACAACCGATGCGACAGAACGTTCAATCATCCTTTCTGCATGGCTCCCCATTTCTATAATCCTTGCTCTTAAATATTTTAGTTCTGCATCATAAGAACGGACAGTATGGTTCATAGACATATCTTACACTCCTCAATTCACCTATCCAAAACGCCCCGTAATATAATCTTGTGTCCGTTGCTCTTTTGGTGAGGTAAAGATCATTTCAGTCGCACCAACTTCTACCAAATGCCCTAAATGAAACATAGCCGTATATTGAGAAACACGTGCAGCCTGTTGCATAGAATGCGTTACGATAACAATTGTATAATTTTGCCGTAATGCATCGATAAGCTCTTCAATCCGTGCTGTCGCAATAGGATCAAGAGCTGAACAAGGCTCATCCATCAAAATAACTTCAGGACTAACCGCAATAGCACGTGCAATACACAAACGCTGTTGTTGTCCCCCTGATAAACTTGTTCCAAGATCATGAAGACGGTCTTTTACTTCTTCAAACAAACCTGCCTGCCTCAAACTCTTTTCAACGACATCATGCAATTCAGAGCGCGTTTTTACTAAACCATGAATGCGTGGACCATACGCAACATTCTCAAATATAGATTTTGGAAAAGGACTGGGCTTTTGAAAAACCATTCCAACACGAGCGCGCAATTCTACAACATCAATCCGTGTGTCATAAATATTCTCCCCATCTAAGGTAATAAGACCGGTTGTTTTAGCGCCTTCAATCGTATCATTCATACGGTTAAAACAACGCAAAAAAGTCGACTTTCCGCATCCTGATGGACCAATCAAAGCAGTTACTTGATGTTCAGGAATATCAAGTGTAATACCGTGGAGTGCTTCTTTGTCTCCATAAGAAACCTTCACATCCTCACCACGCATTTTAATCTTCATTACAAAAATTCACCTTACAAAAATCTTATCAAAGTTGTTATTTTATTAAAATTACTGGCGGCGTTCAAATCGTCGTCGTAAAAAAACCGCAGAAATATTCATGATCGCAAGAAAAATCATCAATACAATAATAGCACCTGATGTCTTTTCAACAAAAGCACGCTCTGCTTCCCCCGCCCACATAAAAATTTGAACAGGCAAAGCCGTTGCTGGATCCATGGGGGTCGTAGGAATATTAACAACAAAAGCAACCATTCCAATCAAAAGCAAAGGAGCTGTTTCACCCAAAGCCTGAGCAATTCCAATAATTGTGCCTGTCAAAATGCCAGGCGCTGCTAAAGGAACAACATGATGAAAAATCATTTGTGTTTTTGATGCTCCCAGTCCTAAAGCTGCTGCACGAATAGAGAGAGGAACAGCACGCAGAGCAGAACGTGTTGCAATAATGATCGTGGGAAGAGTCATGAGCGCTAAAACAAGACCACCAACAAAGGAGGCTGAACGTGGTAATCCTAAAAAATTAACAAAAAAAGAGAGTCCTAAAAGACCAAACACAATCGAAGGAACAGCTGCAAGATTATTGATATTAACCTCTATAAAATCTGTAAATTTATTTTTGCGTGCATATTCTTCCAAATAAAGAGCCGTTGCTATGCCTATTGGAAGTGAAACTAATAAAACGATGCCTATCATATAAAGAGAACCAATAATCGCAACACCTAATCCCGCAGTCTCAGGACGACTTGAAGCGCCAAATGTAAAAAAACCAATATTAAATGTTTTATGAAGCGTACCATCATGCGCTAAACGTTTTATCCATTCCACTTGTCGATTAGAAACTTTACGGTTTTTTTCTGCTACACGCAGATCAATCTGTCCCTTATAAGCAGAATCAATATCCGCAGATGCCAAAACTTTAACTTTTTGCATTGTGCCAATCAATTTTGGATTCTTTGTCACCATTTCACGTAGTTGAACGCGGACACCATTTGAAAACATACGGTTAACGTCCCGAAGAGAGGCTCGATCATTTTGATTGATATTAAGTTTCTTTGCTAAAGCATTGCGTACAAGAAGTGGATAATTCGCCGTCATGAGAACTTGTGGTTTTGTTTTACGTTGACCACTTGGATCGATGATCTTTTCATCCAAATAAATCGACAATGTCATTTCACTTTGAAAAAAAGCTGTATAACCCTGACTAATGATAGACCATAAAAGCGCAAATAAAAAAAACAAACCAATAAAAATGGCAATCAAACCATAGGCACGAAAACGACGTTCAGCCCAATATCGACGCTTGAGACTAATATTGCGACGAGGAAAAAAATCTTCATTCATTCATATTGTTCCCGATATTTACGCACAATATAAAGAGCCAGAATATTCATCAAAAGTGTCATAACAAAAAGCGTCATCCCTAAGGCAAAAGCCACCAGAGTTTGTGGAGAATTAAACTCAAAATCACCGGTCAATTGATTAACAATCTTAACAGTCATCGTAGTCATTGCTTCGAAAGGATTGAGTGTTAAGTTTGCTGCAACACCTGCCGCCAAAACCACAATCATTGTTTCTCCAATTGCACGCGATGCCGTCAACAATATAGCCCCCATAATCCCTGGAAGCGCTGCTGGTATAACAACTTTTTTAATTGTTTCAGATTGTGTTGCGCCTAAACCATAAGAACCTTCACGTAAAATGCGTGGAACAGCCGTAATAACATCATCCGATAAAGAGGAAACAAAAGGTATCAACATAATTCCCATCACAACTCCAGCGGTCAAAACACTTTGTGCCATAATAAAACCAACCCCACCTGAGAGAGAAACAGAAAGATCACGTAAAAATGGTCCTACAACCTTCAAAGCAAAAAAACCATAAACAATGGTTGGGATGCCAGCAAGAACTTCCAATAATGGTTTTACAATTGCTCGCAATCGCGCAGAAGCATACTCAGCCATATAAAGAGCTGAAAATAGTCCTATAGGTACAGCAAAAAGCATGGCAACAAATGCAATATAAAGCGTACCAGCAAGAAGCGGTATTAAACCAAATTGTCCTACTTCATCGCCTGAACCGCTCGCGGAAAAACGTGGATCCCAAACTGTTCCTAAAAAGAAATTTGAAAAGGATACAGACTGAAAAAAGCTTACTGTCTGAAAAAGCATAGAAAGCGCAATGGCTATTGTTGTCAAGACTGCAACAATAGATGCACAAATCAATCCAATAATAATAAAAGATTCAACCTTATTACGCGCACGTTGATGAGGCGCAATTTGCATCATTCCACAGATAAAACCAAAGGACGCAATAGCAAAAAGGAAAACATAACCTATAAATTTAAGCTTTTCAGAAGAAAATACCCACGACTGTGCTATTTTGAACACATCATCTGATGCTTCATCGGGTAAAATCCATCCCTTCGCGAGTAATTGTGCCTGCACTTCCTTATAGGAAGCGGTAGAAAGATTCCCCTCAAAGCGATGAATCTTTTTGACGAGACTTCGAAGTGTCTCCCAAAGTAGATCGTGATTTACAGGCTCTGTTACATGCGCACTATACGCCTCAAGCTCTCGAGAGGCATTATATTCTAAATAAATTGTACTCCCAGCATCCCAAACAATTAAAAAAATAAAAGCTGGAATAACAGTAATCAAAAATGTCCACCAGCCATAATAATACGCACGAGAATGCATTTTATGTTGTCTGTATTCAAGAATGCGTGCTCGCATATAAGAAATACAAAAACCACAAAATCCAAAAATCAATAATAACAAAATAATAAAGGAAATGCGCATTTTATCTTTCAGTTTTTATAAAAAAATAGCATCCAAATTCCCTATCCCAGAAATCCAACAAATTTTCCCTGCAAGTTATTTCAATGTCATTACTCGACCAGCAGAAAAATCAGAACGCTGTGCTTGACGCTCCTTTTCAGGAGAAACAATCAAACCATATTCAGCCAAAGGACCCTCTGGACCAATCATTTGATCAGAAAGAAAAAAGTCAACATACTCTCGCAAACCTGAAATAATACCTAAATGTGCTTTCTTAATATAGAAAAAAAGCGGACGAGAAACCGGATATTGTCCACTAGAAATCGTCTCAACTGTTGGCGCAAAACCGTTAATATCGGCAACTTTTAGTTTATCAGCATTATTTTGATAAAAAGACAAACCAAAAATACCAACCCCTGTTTTATTAGAAGTTAGACGCGCAAATGTTTCAGAATAATCACCATCAATATCAACCGCTTTTCCATCCTTACGTACCGCAATACAAGCAGTGTGTATCTCCTTATCATCCATTCCTAAAGACTTCATCACTTCAACTGCCCCACTCTCTTTACACCCCTTAGTAAGTAATTTTTCCTCAAAAACTTCACGTGTCCCATGCTTCTCCCCAGGAATATACGCTGCTATCGTCCAATCAGGAAGAGCACTATTGACTGCACTCCATTTCAAAACATTATTCGGTTGCAACTTTCCGTCTATAATAATTCGAGCAGCAAGGGCTTTATAAACATCTACTGGCTGTAATTTCCAATCAGGTCCCTTAATATCAGTTGCAAAAACAATGCCATCATACCCAATACGTATTTCCTCAACATCTTTTACACCAGCATCAAAACAAGACTGTAATTCACTCGGTTTCATTGCTCGCGAAGCATTAACAATATCAACAGTGTTCTCCCCAATACCACGGCAGAATTCCTTAATACCAGCTCCTGTTCCACCCGATTCGATAACAGGAACCTTAAAATGAGGATAAATTTCTCCAAATGTTTCAGCAACAATCTTTTGATAAGGTAAAACTGTAGATGAACCAGTAATCTGTATTTGATCGCGCGCATTGCCTCCATTTGCTGACAGCAGTAGCGCAAAAAACAATCCCACTCCAATTGATAATACTCTGTTCATCTATAAGCTCCCTAAAAATTGAGGATAAAGCCTCTTAATTTATATCATACGGTCATTCTAGTTCACATTTGCAACATAACAAATATAAAAAACAACATGGATCATTTTTTAAAACCATGTTTTTGTCCTCTGTCAAATAAATTCATTTGAACGCTTGAACTCAATAACATCCCAAAACAAATGAGCAACATCTGTACCGCAGAAGCGTTTAATTTCACGAATTCCCGTAGGAGACGTCACATTAATTTCTGTTATATAATCTCCAATCACATCAATCCCCACAAAAAGAAGACCTCGTTCCTTTAAAGCTGGACCAATGCGTTCACAAATCTCATAATCACGTTTTGTTAACTCAACATTTTCCGCGCGGCCTCCAACATGCATATTAGAGCGCACATCTGTTTCTGTCGGAATTCTATTAATAGCTCCAACAGGTGTACCATCAAGCAAAATAATCCTTTTATCTCCTTTTCGTACTGCCTCTAAATAGCGCTGAACAATAAAAGGTTCGTGATAAATTTCTGAAAACATTTCCAACAATGATGCTAAATTGCGATCATCTTGTTTTAAATAAAAAATACCAGCGCCCCCATTTCCATAAAGTGGTTTAACAATAATATCGCCAAATGTCTCTCTAAAAGCTGTTATTTCTTCAATATCTTTGGTAATTAATGTTTCTGGCATCAGATCAGAAAATTCAGTCACAAAAATTTTTTCTGGACTGTTGCGTACCCATGCCGGATCATTCACAACGAGTGTTTTAGGATGAATACGTTCTAACAAATGAGTCGTTGTGATATAATTGAGATCAAAAGGTGGATCTTGGCGTAAAAGAACCACATCCATATCTGTTAATTCCGTGCGAACAGGCTTTTCTAATTGATAGTGGCTTCCCTCTTTATCATGTACAATCAATGGCTCTAGTCGTGCAATCACACAACCATCATACAGAGATAAACGATCTGGTGTATAATGGAAGAGAGAGTGTCCACGTTCTTGTGCTGCTAAAGCGAGTGCAAATGTCGTATCTCCTTGAATCCGAACTGTTGAAATATGATCCATCTGAATGGCAATTTTCATAAATAAATCCTCCCTATCCTAAAAGCAGACTGGTCTAAGCATCATAAACTTAGTAAACAATAAAAGAACTATGACAAGAGAAAATTTATGACAAAAGAAACAGATACAAAATTAAACAACAAAGAAATCGAACGCTATGCACGCCACATCATTTTGCCTGAGATTGGTGGTGTAGGACAACAAAAGATAAAAAAAGCACGTGTTCTTGTTGTGGGTGTTGGTGGTCTTGGTGCTCCTGTCTTAACCTATTTGGCTGCCGTAGGTGTAGGAACCCTTGGAATTGTCGATAACGACATCGTTTCACTTTCCAATTTACAACGCCAAGTTATTCATAAAACAAATGCAATAAACAAAAGCAAAACAGACAGTGCTGAAGCCACTATAAAAGCAATAAATCCCCATGTTGTAGTTGAAAAACACACCCTACGCTTAGATAAAAGTAATGTGGATAAACTGCTTAATGCTTACCACATCATTGTTGATGGAAGCGATAATTTTACGACGCGCTATCTTCTTGCTGATCACGCTGCCCAATGCAAAAAACCCTTAATAAGTGGTGCTGTAGAACGTTTTAATGGCTCATTAACCGTCCTTATGCCGTATAAAGACAATAATCCTCACTATCGCGATTTATTTCCCACCCCTCCAGCTCACGGGACTATCCCAACATGCGCTGAAACTGGAATAATCGGTGTTTTACCTGGCGTTATTGGGACCCTACAAGCAATGGAAGTTATTAAAATGATCACAAACATCGGAGAGCCATTAGTAGGAAAGATTCTTCTCTATAATGGATTATTAGCGCAATTTAATATTATTACTTATAAACGCTCAAATTATAAAGAAAATGCCATAGTTATTAAGAAGCTTGGAGAATTATGATTATGTCCTCTCTTCCACTAATTTTTAGCACTCTCGCAATATGTATTAAAATACTAATATTTTATCGCAAGTCATCGAAACATTGTAACCAATGAAACCTATTAAATTTTTTACAAATATGGAAAACCTTTTGTGAAAAAATAATTCTCTATAATGGATTATCAGTATAATTTCATGTCATCGTCTATAAATGGACAGAGACTCGTGGGAACGTAGCTGCTATCAGTATTCTTGTGTAAAAAATTTTCAACGTAGATAAAAATACAATCAGCAGAACTCTATTCAACTATTTTACTATTCACACATGAAAATTGTTTCACATGAAAGTGCTTACTTCAAACCATAACCTATAAATAAATAATCTAAGTCACATTTTAGTGATTGATACTATAGAAGGTCAATGATCTGTCCGTACATCTCTAACCTCAAGAGAAAACGTCTATTCATCGAGCATCATAAAATGCAGCTTAGGATTATTGCACGTATAAGAACAATCAATTGTTTCTGTTCATAAGAAAAATACATGGGAATTGATGTAAAAGTACATAGGGATTGATGTGTATAGAAGGATTGAGATAAACCTCATGGAGAGCTTTAATTACATAATTATCGGCATTCAGAAGCAGAAAGTTGCGGCTCATGAATTGATAATCCTTCAGCAATAATTTCACAGACAAGTATATGTAGAAAAAGTGAAGCAAACAAATCTTGAAAACCAATCTGCAGATGACAGCGTAAAGAGTGCATTTTTATAAAAGAGCTCTTTAAAATAAGCGAGTAAATATGCAATGTTAAATGTGTTCTGTTTTGCGTGAGGGGCGTTCCCCCTAACAAAACATCAATAAGAGCTCTTTTTATAAAACCGTGAAACTAAAATTACAAAAAGTCAGACTTCTTTCTAAAATTAACATCTATGGTATAAGTTAATTTAGCTCGTTTGCTTTATTATTATCCATTGGTAAAGGAACAGGATGATCGGATAAACTGCGTAAATAAAGCAAAAGATCGGCACGATCTTGGTCATTTTTAATTCCACGAAAAGACATAATGGTCCCAGGAAAAGCTTCACGTGGAGAATGTAAATAACGATCTAACGTTACAAAATCCCATTTTTGATCAGAATGAGCACGTAATGCCCGTGAATAAGCAAAACCTGCTGCTGATGCCAAAGGGCGGTTAACAATCTCCCAGAGGACTGGACCAACACGCCCTGCTGCATTGCGTCCAGATGTGTGGCATATGGCACATTGGCGAAAAACTTTACGGCCATTTTCAAAATTGCCTTGTTGAAGGCGGCTATTTAGTGATAGGGAAACATCAGGTGCTTTTTGTTTTTCTTGAAATATATCATTCTTGGCAACTGTATGATGATATTGGACTGATGTAGGATGATCGTAAATTATATTGCTGAGTGTGGAAATCCCCACAACAGCGACCAGCACACATAAACAAGCACAAATAAAATAAATAAATCTCCGGCGATTCATAAAAACTCAAATGTTCACGGTTTCATTACCATTTTTAGTTTAAGCTTTTTCTTTATAACACACAACATCATAAATGCATCACAGATGACATTTGGAATCTTACAATGGCTCTTGAACCAATTATTCTTATTCCTGCCCGTATAGGCTCAACCCGTCTTCCTCAAAAAGCTCTCGCTAAAATTGGCGGAAAACCGATGATTGTTCATGTCGCAGAACAAGCTAAAAAAGCTGCAATAGGACGTACAATCGTTGCAACAGATCATAATGATATCGCTAAAGCTGTTGCAGATTATGGACATGAATATATCATAACACGAGGTGATCATAAGTCTGGATCTGATCGTATTTATGAAGCTTTAATGCGCATTGATCCGGAACAACGTTACAATGCCATTTTAAATATACAAGGTGACTTACCAACAATAATGCCTCGTGAAATCATTCGTGCGCTACGCCCTTTAGAAAATAGCTTTACTGACATTGCAACCTTGGGCGCCCAAATCATTGAAGAAAATGAAACAAGAGATCCCAATGTTGTCAAAATCATTGGTACACCGCTTTCTCAAAATCGTCTTCGTGCTCTTTATTTTACGCGCGCCACAGCACCCTATGGAGACGGTCCTCTTTATCACCATATTGGAATATACGCCTATAGGCGCGAAGCACTTGAGAAATTTGTATCATTCAAACCCTCACCACTTGAGAAACGTGAAAAACTTGAACAATTACGTGCATTAGAAAACAACATGCGTATTGATGTGGAAATAGTCGATACAATTCCCTTAGGTGTAGACACACAACATGATCTCGATAGAGTTTGTGAGATTTTAGCATGAAAATACTTAAAAAAACCAATAAAATTTCTTTCCAAGGAGAATACGGCGCTAATTCCCATATTGCTTGCTCCAATATGTTCCCCAATATGGATGCTGTTCCCTCTGCTACTTTCGAAGACGCCCTTAATTTAGTGGAAAGCGGGAAAGCTGATCTTGCTATGATCCCTATTGAAAATACCCTTGCGGGACGCGTTGCAGACATTCATCATCTTTTACCGCAGTCATCTCTTTATATTATTGATGAATATTTTTTACCTATCCATTTTCAACTCATGGTTTTACCCGGCGTTACACATGACGAAATTAAAACCGTCCACAGCCATACGCATGCCCTTGCACAATGCCGAAAAATCATACGAAACAACGGTTGGAAACCTGTTGTTTCTGCTGACACCGCTGGAGCTGCAAAATTTATTAAAAAAAATGCTAAACGTTCACAGGCTGCCTTAGCACCTTTAATCGCAGCAGAACTCTATGGACTTGATATTCTTGAAAGAGATGTTGAAGATAACCCTCATAATATTACCCGTTTTGTCATCCTTTCACGCTCCAAACGACATGTCCCCAAACCTCAAAATGGCGAAAAAATCATTACCAGTCTTCTTTTTCGAGTGCGCAATGTCCCCGCTGCTCTATATAAAGCTATGGGAGGATTTGCAACGAATGGTATCAATATGACAAAATTAGAAAGCTATCAAATTGGTGGAAATTTCAATGCAACACAATTCTTTGTTGATATTGAAGGGCATCCTGAAGACCCGATGATGAAACTTGCCTTAGAAGAATTATCTTTCTTTTCTGCAGAACTGCGTATTATCGGTACTTATCCAGCACAAAACGATCGAACATCGTATATATAAAAGCAATTAGGCTGCTATCATTCTTTGCTGATATCAAAGAGCATCGTAAAAATTTCATAATGCAACGTATCTTGAAAGAGCTCGTTTTTTTCTACTCAACACCCTTCATAAACACTGAAGAAGAAAAAACGGCTCATAAAAGAATATATAAATTATTTCCATAATATTTTTTCACAAATTATATCATGATAAAAAGCACTTCAACTTGTATAAAAACCAGTGTAAAAAAACACAGTAACCAAAAATAAAAACGCTTGTACCATCTATTTCCCTTTATATCTTCAAAGAGAGCTTCTTGAGAAAAGTCATTTCCTCTGACAATATTCCAATAAAGATAACGAACTTCTAAATTAGCTCTCAAAACAATTCAAATTATTATACATGATAGAGCATTCAAATTTCTTAGACTGATATCAGTCTGAACATGGTTTAAAACTAGAAAATGCAACTTAGCCCTGATTTTAGCGTTAAGTTTGAACTTTTATCTTTATAAAAATTGATTTATGATTCACCTCACTTTAGAAAAAGGAGAAGATAATGAAAAAAATCTTCATGCAAGGATTATTAGCCGCAAATATTCTCGCCCACTCTAGTGGTGCGTTTGCTGGCTTTGGTGAGAAAAAATGGAATTTTGGGCTGGATGAAAGTGTTGTGATCATACCATCCGATACAATCCATCAAGGAGCTGAATACTCTTGTAGTATCTTTGAACCAAAGAAAGTATCCTTTACTTTATCGTACTCTACCCCTTCTGATTTAAACAAATTGAGAATTGCTGTTGATGATGAAAAGAAAATAACCCATGATAAAGAAAAGAAGATCTTTATCCTAAAAAATATAAAATCTCTTCATATAAGTTTTCCTTCGTCAGGACATTATATTTTTAAAAATATTACGAAGAAAAAAGTTGTTGGAACAAATTGTGACACAGGAGATTATGATTAACAATATTCTATAACATCTAAATTTGAGTAGAGTTATTCTTTTTTCAGGTATTTTTTTCAAAATACAGCATAATGAGCCATTAAAACTTATCGCTGAAGAGGTGTTTTTATCCTAATATGGCAAACCTTAAGTTGCTCATAAGGTTAGATATTAAGGAACTTTTGCGAAAACTAAAAGACTAAATTTAAATTGTTCTGTATTTTCTACTATCAGAGCTATTTTTTTAATAAGAATATGCTTCTCTCTTCGCAACTGCTTCATTTTAAGTGATATAAAGCACATCGTACCCAAATCACTTAGATAAACGGAAAAGTAAAATTTGCTCTACAGATGCATTCCTCACTGCACTTTAAGTCATACTCATTCAGCTTTTTATAAAAATTATCTCGCTTTTCCCTCCTTATTAAAGAATATATTATTTGAAACTATAAAATGTCGCTTACTATCGAATAAGAACCATTTTTATGCTTATAAAATCAGTATCCCCTTATTTCTATAGCGTTGAATGTTGCATCTCCTCTTGTATGAGTACAGCCCCTTTAAAAATATATGAAATCTTTTCTCAAATAATGAAACTTCATATATTGACCCACCTTGTGATGAACATCAATGTTTTTTAATTAAAAGAACAAGCACGCAAAAAAAGAGCGATAACATCTATTCAGTATTTATATATTTATATTATGTTAAAAGAAAAAATATTACATATTTTATATTCTCATTCACTATAGAAATGAGGTGGTACTCTTATAAGATACTGGCTTATCATTATAAAACTTTGATTTTCTTACACTGAATTAAAACCACGAATAAAGTAAGATCCTCCCATCTTAAATCTCATATTGAATCCATTAAAATCGTTTCCTCGAAAGTTACAAATGGGATTGGTGTGTGAGTAAAAACGATTAAAAAAAGGAATAAAAATGCTTCTTATAAAGCCTCTCAAGTACAAGGGATCGCAACATTGGGAGTTGTTAAATAGCATGAGGGCTAAAATTTATACTTTGTATTAAGCATAAAGAGGGTAGCGCAACAATAGATTTATAACTCAAGGGAAGCATGTATACTATTTATGAGTGGCGTTTGAAATATAGTTAAGAGTATTGAGCAATCGCTCTTTAAAAAGCCTGTGAATGTATAACATTAAATGTATAAAGCAATATTTTATAATTCTTTAAATAGCACTCTTCCCCCCTGACTTTCGAATGTTAGCCAATTACATGATCTATCTGCTTTATTTGCTTCTTTGACTGTTGTAAATTTTTGATGATTCAATTTCGTAGTTTTAGAACAGATGTATCTATCCTAAAACTCTTACATGTTTCAGCGAATGAGAATAATTATACATTCAGACTATCTTAAGCGAAAAAATATTTTCATACCAAATAAATATGAAGAGCTACTGCTATAAAAACTGGTAAATCCACAATCTCTTTGTTGTTTATATGTCAATAAATTAAACGCAAAGGAAAATTCTTCGTCGTTCTTAGGATATTTTTCGTTTCTGATCTTGATTTTTCATTCCAAATCGACAATATGAGCTTGGGAGGTTGGTGGTGGACGAACTACTCGCCAACTGGGTCAGGTCTGGAAAGAAGCAGCCCCAACGAGTTCTGGTACGGGTCATCGTTCCAACCTCCTATTTTGCTGAAGAAATTATTTTTTATGCTGTCTTTTAGCGAGGTATTTTTAATCTTCAGAGCAGCATTTGTATGCAGCAAATAAAGGGGTTTTGTTATTTTTAAACAAATTGTCCCATAAATAATTTGATTAAGAAAAAATCCTTTTATATGAGACTACAGTATTGATCTATGCTTTTGTATTATCAAAATGTACGCATAAAGAACTTCGAAGTTGGAAATACTCATGGAAAATTTACCGGTAGAAACAGCCTATCGTGTTCTTGCTCGTAAATATCGACCAAAAAACTTCTCTGACCTCATTGGTCAGGAAGCTATGGTGCGTACTCTCACCAACGCCTTTGAAAAAGGTCGTATTGCACAAGCGTGGATGTTAACAGGGATTCGTGGCGTAGGTAAAACCACAACAGCACGTATTTTGGCACGTGCGCTTAATTATAAAACAAAAGATATTGATCAACCAACAACCGTATTGGACTCTCTTGGAGAACATTGCACACAAATTATCGAAGGACGCCATATTGATGTTATAGAAATGGATGCCGCTTCTCATACGGGCATTGATGATATTCGTGAAATTATTGAACAAATACGCTATCGTCCTGTTTCTGCACGCTATAAGGTTTATATTATAGATGAAGTACATATGCTCTCAACACAAGCCTTTAATGGTTTATTGAAAACTCTTGAAGAACCACCGTCCCATGTGAAATTTATTTTTGCCACAACAGAAATTCGCAAAGTTCCTATTACAATTCTTTCGCGTTGCCAACGTTTTGATTTGCGACGTATTGAATCAAAAGCTTTGAGTGCACATTTGCGTCAAATTGCGAAATATGAAAAGGTAGAAGTAGAAGATCAAGCACTCTCTATGATTGCCCGTGCTGCAGAAGGATCAGCACGTGATGCATTATCCATTTTTGATCAAGCAATCGCCCATAGCAATGGCAATGTTAATGCTATTGCGGTGCGTACAATGTTAGGATTAGCGGATCAAGCACGTATCATTGATCTTTTTGAATTTATTATGAAGGGCGATGTTGTCAATGCGTTACATGAATTACGCAGTCAATATGAAGCAGGTGCTGATCCTCTTACTATATTGACAGAACTAGCCGATTTTAATCATCTGGTCACACGTTTACGTTTTACACCAGAAATAGTGGAAGATTTCTCTCTAACTGAAGAACAACGTTTAAGAAGTTTAGACTTTTCAAAAAAACTTTCCGTTCCTATTTTATCCCGAAACTGGCAAATGTTACTCAAAGGTTTACAGGAAGTTAATCAAACTGCACGTCCTCTTCAAGCCGCTGAAATGCTTTTAATTCGTCTTGCTCACACGGCTGACTTACCAACTCTTGATGAGGCTTTAAAAAAGCTTACGCAAGAAAAAACGCCTCTCACACTGGTTAAAAACTCTTCTCATCAAGAATCTACAAATGCAAATAATATAACAAAAGAAACAATGGTCGGAGCCCATGCTTCCTCGAGCGTTTCAAATACATTACCCGATCAATCAGATTTAAAAAGCTCTTTGAAAAACCAATTAGATCATTCCTTACAACCGGAAAATTTAGTTAAAAATCAAAACTATGACAAAATCAACGCCCAAGAAGTAACAGAAATTCTAGAAACTTCTTCATCTACTGATCTTTCTGAAAAGATTGTAAATTTATCGCATTCTGTCACGCAAACAACAGAAAAGATTACTGAACCTAAAACTCTCGTGATTAATTCTTTGCACGATATTGTTCAATTAGCCGAACAGCATAATGACACTCCTTTCAAACTCCTTATTAAAGAATTTGTTCATCCTGTTTCTTTTGAAGCTGGGCATATTACCTTAAGACTTTCTGAAAATACCCCACAATTTCTTGCTCATGATATAGAAAAAAAGATATCTCAATGGACAGAAAAACGCTGGACAATAACTTTTGTTAATGAAGGAGGTGGCCCAACCTTACAGGAGGAAAGTATAGCGATTCAAAAGACTCTTTTTTCTAATGCAGAAACAGATCCTGATATTGCGAAAATCCTCAATCATTTCCCAGAAGCAAAAATTGTCGATATTCGACTCAATAAAGAAGAAAATGATCTTGATTTACTCTCCAATACCTTTAAAAATGCTGATATTTTTAAAAATAAAAATGATATCAATGATGAATAAGGATACCTATTCCTATGCGTGAAATGATGAGCATGATGAAAAAAGCCAAAGAAATGCAAGAAAAAATGCAGAAGATTCAGGAGGAAATAGCTAATCTGCAAGCTGTGGGCACTGCAGGGGGTGGTCTCGTCAATATCACTTTAAATGGCAAAAATATTATAACAGCAATTCAAATTGATCCTTCATTACTCAAACCTGAAGAAGCTGAAATTCTTGAAGATCTCATTATGGCAGCTTATAATGAAGCAAGAACAAAAATCGAAATCGCAATAGAAGAAAAAACCAAAAGTATAACGGCAGGGCTACCACTCCCATCAGGTTTCAAGCTTCCATTTTAATGAAACGGTTTTTTCCCGTGAGACAAAAATATGTCTAAATACATTGCAGGACCTGAGATTGAACGTCTCATTCAGATTTTATCACGGTTACCAGGTCTTGGTCCACGTTCAGCGCGTCGTGCTGCGCTTCATCTTATCAAAAAAAAGGAGACATTGCTGGAGCCTTTGGGAGCGGCTATACAAGCAGCTATCGAAAAAGTCGGTATTTGTTCTGTTTGTGGAAATGTCGATACCATTGATCCTTGTTCAATTTGTACAGATTTGCGCCGCGATGATACAACAATCATCGTTGTTGAGGATATTGCTGATCTGTGGGCCCTTGAGCGCGCAAAAACTTTAGCCGCACGTTATCATGTGTTGGGTGGACGACTCTCCCCCTTAGATGGAATAGGTCCTGACGAACTCAACATTGCCACCTTAATACAGCGTGTTGTACAAAACCCTATTACGGAGATTATTCTTGCTGTCAATGCGACTGTCGAAGGTCAAACAACTGCTCACTATATCACTGATCAGCTTTCTAATTTTCCAGTTAAAATTACGCGACTTGCTCATGGTGTTCCTGTAGGAGGTGAGCTTGATTATCTTGATGATGGAACTTTAGCAGCAGCTGTACAAGCAAGAACAAATCTTTAAAACTTTTTCTTCTTAACCTTTAGCTCTTTAATGACGGGGGAATATTAAAATGATCAAGAAAAATCTCTCACTTTTAAACGACTTTGGTCCTGGTATTTTAGTATGTTTACTCATATCAGCCTTAGCTTATGGCTTAGAAGTTGTAGAAAAACAGTTTTTCACGGAAGCGTGGCTTGAAAGCCTTGTTTTGGCAATTCTTCTAGGATCAATTATCCGTAGTTGTTTTTCTTTGCCAACATATTTTCAAAAAGGTATCACCTTTTGTGCAAAAACACTTCTCGAAATTGCTATCGTTCTTCTAGGAGCAAGCATTAGCATTAACGCAGTCCTTTCAGCTGGCTGGAATTTGCTTGCTAGTATCATATTCGTGATATTCGTAACGATTATCCTGAGCTTTGCCATCGGCCGACTTTTCGGGCTTTCTACACATTTGGCAATGCTGGTCGCTTGTGGGAATGCTATTTGTGGCAATTCAGCTATTGTCGCCGTTGCACCTGTTATAAAAGCAAAACATGACGATGTAGCCGCGTCAATTGCCTTCACTGCTCTTTTAGGAATTCTTATTATTTTATTTCTACCCTTTTTACATCCATCTCTGAATTTGTCATTTAGCCAATATGGTGTGCTTGCTGGCATGGTTGTGTATGCTGTACCACAGGTTTTAGCAGCAACAGCACCTATCTCTTTTCTAAGTGTTCAAATTGCAACAATTGTCAAATTAGTACGGGTTCTCATGTTAGGCCCTGTTATTTTTACTCTATCAATCATTTATCGCCGATCAGCAGAAACACGCTTGCGTTTACATACCCTCGTCCCATGGTTTATCATTGGCTTTATTATCATGATGCTTGTTCGCTCAAGTGGTCTTATCCCTGAAAAGGCTATCAATCCCATCAAATTTATTGCCCAGTTGTTTACTGTTATCTCAATGGCTGCACTAGGATTAGGTGTTGATATCCGATCACTAAAAAAAGCAGGATGGCGCGTCATTTTGGCTTCAACCTGCTCCATAATTATTCTCGGTATTTGTAGCCTTATTATGATACAATTGAATGATTTAAATCATATAACATTTTAAAATGTGCATTGATTATTATTTTTTCAACGTAGTATGCAATCAACCCAAAGTCCTCATTATTATTAAAATCAGTTCTTTCATAAACCAGAAAAAGTTCTAAAATATTGCCCATTATTCTATACAAAAAATTGAAAGAGCTGATATTTAAGTGAAAACTGTCAATTTTGCTTTTCAGTCCATAATGATTTGCAATGGGGTAGTATCAAAATACGTAACTCATACAAAACAATACCATTTCTTTCATCTGCTCTCATTACGCTGAGGTTTTTATACAAAGACTGATAAAATATATTCTTATTTGGAAAAAATGTGAGGTCATGACTTTTCCTCTTTTAAATTACTTTTACTTACTATGTGATACAAGTGGCATCAACGTACTATTTGATAGCTTAAAAGTTG
Source organism: Bartonella sp. CL25QHWL (assembly GCF_042195335.1). Lineage (NCBI taxonomy): Bacteria > Pseudomonadati > Pseudomonadota > Alphaproteobacteria > Hyphomicrobiales > Bartonellaceae > Bartonella > Bartonella sp. CL25QHWL. Next base: position 31,568 of record NZ_JBHIOE010000008.1, read on the forward strand.
TGACAACCCTTACATTTAAATGATTCGTGAAAGGAGTTTTGATTCATACGCTAACTCCGCTTGTAATATACAAGCTAATAAATTTAATTGTTTCACCATAAGTAAATTTAAAATAAGAGAATCTTACAATACTCAAGGTACTCATTCAAAAAGTGAAATAATAGGGATTAAATTAACATCTCGTTCTATCTCATAAAAAGATATTGTTGCTTATTGGCACTAGTAACTTTCTTACAAATGAAATATACGATAATGAAAAGATTAAAAATACAGCAGGACTTTTATTTATCGTTTTATTCAACTAAAATATTTTTATGCTTATCCTTGCTATAGATACTGCTTCAATTTATTGTGCTGTTGCGCTTATTCGTCATAAATCTGTTATTGCGCGTATCAATGAACGCATGAACAAAGGACATGCCGAAAAAATTATTGGGCAGATTACACAAATAATGAAACAAGCCAATATGACGCTTGATCAAGTTGAGCGTATTGCTGTCAATATTGGACCTGGATCATTTACTGGTGTACGTGTCGGTGTTGCAACAGCACGCGCTTTGGCATTAGCACTTGAAATACCAGCTGTTGGAGTGAGTGCTCTTGAAGCGTTAGCAGCACAAGTCATAAACAGTAAAAGTACAGTATCGGCAATTACTGTTGTCATTGAAGCAGGGAGAGGAATGTTCTACCATCAAAATTTTCATAATGATCTCACACCTTTGGGAGAGCCGGGATTAAAAACAATTGAAAATATCCTCGAAGATTTGCCAAAAAAAACCCGACTGACTGGCCCAGCTGCTGATGTCGTTATGGAGCATATTAAAAACCATAAAATACACGAAAAAATTGTCCTAGAAAAAATCCCCTGCGAAGCGGCCGATATTGTAAACTATGCTTATCTTGCTGCAAACAAACAATCAAAAAATTCGCCTCGCCCACTCTATCTACGCAGCGCTGATGCAAAACAACAAACCAATTTTGCTTTGCCACAAAAAAAATAATGCCCAAATTTTCATTGACAAAAAAGATTTTTGGAATTGCTCCGCTACAAGTTAATGATAGTGCTTCTCTTCATCAAATTCATCAACATTGTTTTACCCCTTCTTGGGAAAAACAAGCTTTTGATAATTTCTTAACAGATCACTCTATCTTCGGATACAAAGTTTTTCTCATTGATCGCTCTGATCAAATTTTAGGCTTTTGCCTATGCCGTCTCATCCTTGATGAAGCAGAAATCATCACAATTGCTGTTCATCCTCATTATCGTCAACAAGGAATTGGTACCTTTCTTATCGATCGTACAGTTCACCATCTTCACGACAAGGGCGCTATAAAATTATTCTTGGAAGTAGAAGCCACAAATCTTTCTGCTTTGAACCTTTATCAACGCTTTGAATTTCAAAAAATTTCTGAACGTCTTGCCTACTACGCGTCAAAAAATGGTCGTGGTGATGCAATTATCATGCAAAAAACTTTTAAGCAAATAGATTGAGATTTGTGTAAAAAACATTTACACATGCGCTATGAATAAAGTAAATCCTAAAAATACGCCTCCTGTTGCTCCTAAAAAGGTTTTTATCAAAACCTATGGATGTCAAATGAATGTTTATGATAGCCAACGGATGACTGATAGCCTCAGTTCGCAAGGCTATGTGACAACACAAATTCCCAATGATGCCGATCTTATTCTTGTTAATACCTGTCATATTCGTGAAAAAGCAGCAGAAAAACTTTATTCTGATCTTGGTCGTTTGCGCGTTATGCGTCAAGAGCGCACACCTGATAAACCCCTGATGGTTGGTGTAACAGGTTGTGTTGCACAAGCTGAGGGAAGTGAAATCTTGCGCCGTGCTCCAACAGTGGATCTTGTTATTGGTCCGCAAATGTATCATCGCTTGCCAGAATTGTTAGAAAAAGCAAAACAAGGAAAAAAAATTATCGAAACAGACTATGCTGTTGAAGATAAATTTGCTCATTTGCCGCCCCATAATAAACATGCGGTAAGAAAACGAGGTGTTAGCGCATTTTTAACAGTACAGGAAGGTTGCGATAAATTTTGCACTTTTTGTGTTGTTCCTTACACACGCGGTGCTGAAATATCACGGTCTGTCGAGCAAATTACCGAGGAAGCCCGCCAACTCATCGAAGCGGGTGTCAAAGAAATTACGCTGCTTGGACAAAATGTCAATGGTTGGCATGGACAAAGTGCTGATGGCAAAACTTGGCGTCTTGGCGATCTTCTTTATCATCTTGCAAAACTCAATGGTTTAAAGCGTTTGCGTTACACAACCAGCCACCCACGTGATATGGATGATAGCCTTATTGCCGCGCATCGAGATCTTGATATGTTAATGCCTTACCTCCATCTTCCTGTTCAATCAGGTTCAGATCGCATCTTAAAAGCCATGAACAGACAACACAAAAGCTCTCATTATCTTCATCTTATCGAAAAAATTCGAAACGCACGGCCAGATATTGCCTTTTCAGGCGATTTTATTGTAGGGTTTCCAGGAGAAACAGATGAAGACTTTGAAGAAACCATTAAACTTATTCAACAAGTACAGTACAGTTCAGCTTATTCTTTTAAATATTCCCCCCGTCCTGGAACAGTGGGAGCCACAATGAAAAATCATGTTGATGAATCTGTAAAAGATTCCCGACTTCAACATTTACAAGCCCTTCTCCTTGAGCAACAAAATGCGTTTTTGCGTTCTAAAATTGATCAAAAAACGAACGTTCTCATCGAAAAACCTGGACGTCACTCAGGGCAAATGGTAGGGCGTTCCCCTTGGCTTTTACCTGTTGTTGTCGATACAGAAGCCTCTACAGGTAGCGTGATAGAAATTCATATTAAAAATGCAAGCTCAAACAGTTTTGTTGGTGAAGTGACAAATAGATAAACATGCCTCTAACACCTTGTTCAAAAATAAATATTTTTGAAAACTCTTTTATTTTAAAAGAAAATGATTACATCTAAAGCGTGCACTTTTTGTAAAAATTGTCTTTTATAAAGTTTACTTAACAAAATGTGCAATATTTATGTAGATATGGAGAATAGGCTGAAAGCTTCAACCGAAAAAATAAAGCGTATTAAAGAAAAAGTAAATATGTCCCTTGAAAAGGCTGATACCTTGAAACAAACAAGCGCTTCAGATGTGAGCCAAGTTGTTTTGATTTTCGAAAATAATAAATATGCAAAAGCAGTTTTTGGTAAATTTGACGAAAATCTCGCTTATATCGAAAAAAAACTCGAACTTAGTATTCATCCGCGTGGTAATGAAGTCTTAATCCGTGGAAATATTTCTGTTATAAAACATGCGCAATATGTATTGCAGCAGCTTTATGAACGTGCCAAAACACATCAAGAGCTCACTTTATCAGATATAAAAGGAGCGATTGCTATGGTAAATATACCAAAGAAGCAGAAAGAAGACACAATAACACACAAATCTGCAACGAAACGTATACCAGCACGGTTGAGTACCCATAAAAAAATAATTCATGCAAGAACTCCAACACAAGACGCTTACATAAGCGCTATGGAGCATACTGAACTTGTGTTTGGTGTAGGACCAGCAGGAACAGGAAAAACGTATCTTGCTGTTGCTCATGCTGCAATGCTTCTAGAACGTGGTATCATTGAGCGAATTATTCTCTCACGTCCAGCTGTTGAAGCTGGAGAACATCTTGGTTTTCTTCCCGGTGATCTCAAAGAAAAAGTCGACCCATATTTACGACCACTTTATGATGCTCTTTATGATATGATGCCCGCTGAAAAAATAGAACGCATTTTAGCTTCTGGTGTCATAGAAATTGCTCCTCTCGCCTTTATGCGCGGACGAACACTTGCCCATGCTGCTGTTATTCTTGATGAGGCACAAAATACTACCCCCATGCAAATGAAGATGTTCCTCACACGTCTTGGAGAAGGAACGCGTATGATTGTTACCGGTGACGTAAGCCAAATTGATTTGCCTACAGGGCAAAAATCAGGTCTCATTGAAGCAATTCGCATTCTTTCAAATGTAGAAAATATTGCAATTGTGCATTTTGATGAAAAAGATGTTGTACGCCACCCACTTGTTGCTGCTATCGTTCGTGCTTATGATCGTGATTCCGAAATACAAAATAAAAAAAAATCATTCGCATGCGATGCATTAAAAAATGAATTTGATTCGTCATGATTATTATTGATATAATGATTAAAAGCGCAGGGTGGAATGATGAGAAAATGCTTTATAATATCACTGAAAAAGCATTAATGGCAACTATGCATCATGTTTCATTGGAAAATGTTGTAAGCGAGATTAGCCTGCTTTTTACGGATGATGAACATATGGCACAAATCAATGCACAATGGCGCAACAAAAACAAATCCACTAATGTATTATCCTTTCCTGCTTTTCCACTTAAAGCTGGAAATCAACCTGGTCCCATGCTCGGTGATATTATTATTGCCCGAGAAACTGTTGTTTTCGAAGCAGAGAAAGAAGGAAAAACATTTCAAGATCATTTAACGCATATGATTGTTCATGGTATCTTACATCTGCTTGGTTATGACCATGAAACTGATGATGAAGCATATAAAATGGAAAAGCTCGAAAGAGAAATTCTTCAAAAGCTTTCCATAAAAGATCCTTACGCATAATTGTCTATCAATGATAAAATTTAACTTTTAAAATCAATATTACCAGCATACCATTTAAAGCCTCTTATTTATCTGTTATAAAAAGAAAGTCTAAAAGATTTCAAAACCATGGCAAACAAAATAAATGCACAAAATAATAGTCAAGCATCTTCTAATAATGAAAAAGACCCCTCTCAACAGACGAATCATACAGAGAAATATTCCCTGATGAATCATTTATTTTCATTCTTACGGGGTCGTAATTGTGCATCTACGTCACTGCGCGATGATCTTACCGTTGCACTCACAACTAACAATGAAAAAGATACCGCCCTCTTCTCACCTGAAGAACGTACTATGCTGCATAACATTTTACGCTTACGTGAAGCACGCGTGGATGATGTTATGATACCTCGTTCTGAAATCGAAGCATTAGAAATAAACACCTCTCTTGGAGAAACCCTTCAATGTTTTGCAAAAATTGGTCATTCTCGTATACCCGTTTATGCTGAAACTTTAGATGATCCGCGCGGCATGATCCATATCCGCGATATTCTTAACTACATCACTCGCTTTATTATCAACCCAACAAAAACCGAACAAAAATCCGATTTGCTTCAATTAAACCATACAGACTTGCATACTCCAATCGGTGAATTGGATTTGATCCGAACAGTTCTCTTTGTTCCCAGTTCTATGCTTGCGAGCAAATTATTAACACGGATGCAAACTACACGAACTCAAATGGCTTTAGTTATTGATGAACATGGAGGAACAGATGGTCTCGTTTCAATGGAAGATATTGTTGAGTTAGTCGTTGGGGATATCGAAGATGAACATGATAATGTCGACAATGCTATCGTACGTGAACCAAATAATAAATGGCTCGTTGATGCAAGAACTGAACTAGAAGATGTGGAGAAAGCTCTTGGTCCTGATTTTATCGTAGGGGAATATGGTGATGAAGTTGATACTATTGGTGGTTTGATCGTCTCCATTCTTGATCGCATTCCTGCTAAAGGTGAAATTGTCGAAGCTGTACCTGGCTATAGATTTCGTATTTTAGAAGCTGATAAACGCCGGATTAAACGATTGCGCATTTTTCGCATTCCCAAAAATGAGAATCTTGAGAACAATGCCATCCCTAAAGAATAGTCCAGCGTTTTTAAACAATTTCATCGTTTTTTTGTTCTCTGTTACAGGCTGGAAGCGCCAAGCATGGATATTTCTGTGTGGTGCTCTTACTTCTTTTGCACTTCCACCCTTTTATTTAACACCTCTTTGCTTTTTAACTTTCCCTCTCTTTATTGTTTTACTTGACTCAATACGGGCCACCAAAAACAATAAAAAACATTTTTTTACTTACGCTTTAAGCTGTGGAACCTTTGGTTTTAGTTATTTTATTTGCGGCCTTTGGTGGCTATGCAATGCTTTGTTAACAGATCCAGATTCTTTTGGTTGGGCAGTCCCATTAGCCATTTTATTCCCTCCACTCTACCTTTCTCTTTATTGGTTTTTTTCTGGTTTCATTGTCGGTTTATTATGGACAAAAGGAATAGCACGCTTTTTTGTTTTAGCCTTTGCATTAGGATTATCCGAGTGGTTGCGTGCGTTTTTATTCACAGGATTTCCATGGAATTCTCTTGGCTATACAGCCATGCCAACCCCAATGTTCATGCAATCTGATGCAATCGTAGGACTTTACGGAATGAATATTCTTGCTGTCTTAGCCTACAGTTTGCCAACTGTTTTATTAACGAATGAAAAAAAGAAAGTGGCACTTTCTCTTTGCTTATCACTTATATTCATTCACTGTGGTTTTGGGTTTTATCGTCTTCATACTATAGAAAACACAGCTGAAGATCAAAAAAGTGCTTATTGGGTGCGTATTGTTCAACCGTCCATCCAACAAAATATAAAATTGCGTGATAATACACGAGAAGCTATGTTGGAAGCGCATATGAAGCTAAGTGCAACACCAACAACCGATCAAAATTCAGAACCCGATTTTATCATATGGCCGGAAGCTTCCGTTCCTTACCTTCTTTATGATAACTCATCTATCACAATGCGCATTGCCTCTCTTTTAAAACCTAAACAATGGGCTATTATCGGAGCAATACGCGCCAGCAATGATCTACCTCATTCCCAAACACAATATTTTAATACAATTGCAGTCATTAATGCTCAAGGTAATATTTTAAATACCTCCGATAAACTTCATTTGGTTCCTTTTGGTGAGTATCTTCCTTATCAGAATTTATTGAAAAAAATTGGATTGCGTACCCTTGCCGATAATATTGGTGGATATAGTACTGCAAGTGTGCGCAAAATTGTTACAATGCCAAACGGATTTTCTTATCTACCCTTAATTTGTTATGAAGCAATATTTCCCCATGAAATGACTTTTCAAGGCTCCCCGCCTCAAGCAATTATTAATATTACAAATGATGCATGGTTTGGTGTAACACCTGGACCCTATCAACATCTTCAACAAGCACAGCTTCGTGCCGTTGAACTGGGAATCCCCCTCATACGGGCAGCTAATAATGGCATATCAGCTGTTATTGATTCTTATGGACGAATCGTTGTAGCTCTTCGACAAAATGCTGTGGGCATTATTGATTCACAAGTTCCATCATCCATTACCCCTATAGGAAGCAATGAATACAGAACTTTCTCTACTTTTATCTTATTCATCCTTATGCTATTGTGTCGTGTTGGTTTTGGTTCTACAAAACAGCTTAAATGATTCAAGTGCCCTTTGTACGGCATTATGTTGCGTGTACCAGTAGTATTGGGAAAAAATATTACATATTGTTTTAATTATATGATAAATCAGCTTCGCATAAATATGATGTTGGTTTAGAAGAAAAGTGCTGGAAATAAAGAGTTGCATTATGACCGAAACTAGAAAAAAACCTGACCCTATAGATATCTATGTTGGAACTCGTATCCGTTTACGTCGTAATATTTTAGGACTCACTCAAGAGAAACTAGGTGAAAAATTAGGAATTACTTTTCAGCAAATCCAAAAATATGAAAAAGGAACAAACCGTATTGGTGCCAGTCGTCTTCAAGCGATAGCAGAAATTATGGATGTTCCTGTTTCTTACTTTTTTGATAAAGGTATTACCTCCCAACAAGTAGAGGGTTTTGCCGAAAGTGATCACAATTTTATAGACTTTTGTTCTAGCAGCGAAGGGATTCAGCTCATGCGCGCTTTTACAAATATATCTGATGCTAAAGTGCGTCGAAAAATTATTGACTTGGCAAAAGCACTTTCTGAGGAAGATGTGACAAATAAGTTATAAATTAAAATTATATCTTTTCTCTTTTATTCATATAAATTTGCATTGACGATTTGCTACAGAATTAGCAAATGGTAGCGACTTTAGTAAGCAATTAATTAAATCGTTGGTTTTCTTTTTTGAAGGAGTTCCTATGCCGCATCAAGATTATCTTTTTACGAGCGAATCGGTATCGGAAGGACATCCTGATAAAATTTGTGATCGTATTTCCGATGAAATCGTTGATATGATCTATAAAGAAGCTGAAAAGACTGGTACTGATCCATGGTTAGTACGCGTTGCCTGTGAAACGCTCGTCAGTGTCAACCGTGTTGTTATCGCTGGTGAAGTACGTGTTCCCGATACGCTATTAAAAAAAGATAAAAATAAAGAATTCATCTACGATGAAACTAGCTTTCCACTCATTAATCCTACACGTTTTCGTACAGCAGCGCGCCGTGCTATTCGTACCATTGGCTATGAACAAGCAGGATTCCATTGGAAAACTGTTAAAATTGATGTTCTTTTGCGCCCCCAATCAGCTGATATAGCAAGAGGGGTTGATAATGCTACGGATCGGCACGGTGAAGAAGGAGCAGGTGATCAAGGCATCATGTTTGGATATGCTTGCCGTGAAACACCTGATCTCATGCCTGCACCAATTTATTATGCGCATAAAATTCTCAAACTTCTTGCCGCAGCCCGACATAAAGGAGAGGGAGAAACTGGAAAATTAGGACCAGATGCTAAAAGCCAAATAACCATACGCTATAAAAATGGAAAACCAATAGAGGTCACATCCATCGTTCTTTCAACGCAGCACCTTGATGAAAGCTGGGATTCCAATAAAGTACGTACAGTGGTTGAGCCTTACATTCGCCAAGCTTTACATGACATTCCCATTGCAGCTCAATGCAGTTGGTATATTAACCCAACAGGAAAATTTGTTATTGGAGGACCTCAAAGCGATGCCGGATTAACGGGACGCAAAATTATTGTGGATACTTACGGAGGTGCAGCACCTCATGGAGGCGGTGCTTTTTCAGGAAAAGATACAACAAAAGTTGATCGTTCTGCTGCCTATGCGGCACGCTATCTGGCTAAGAATATTGTTGCTGCTCATTTAGCAGAGAGATGCACCATTCAACTCTCCTATGCAATTGGTATCGCACAACCTTTATCTATTTATCTTAATCTTCATGGAACAGGAAAAGTCGATGAAAAAGTTATTGAAGCAGCCATCCGCAAAATAATGGACCTTTCACCTACCGGCATTCGAAAACATCTTGACCTCAATAAACCTATTTATGCAAAAACAGCTGCCTATGGTCACTTTGGTCGTAAACCAAAAAACGATGGTTCGTTTTCATGGGAAAAAACTGATCTCGTGAAAACGCTTCAAACAATGATCCAAATCCCATGATTAAACATAATATACGTAAGAGTGAAGCATTTTTTGGACGCCGACAAGGAAAACAACTTCGAAACAGTCAGCTTACACGTATAAAAATGCTTCTCCCCAATTTTAATATTGATTTAAATGTTCCTCCTCCTTCAAACCTTACATCCTTATTTTCAAGCAAAGTAAGAGAAATTCGACTTGAAATCGGCTTTGGTGGAGGTGAACATTTACTTCATGAAATGGAATATTTTCCAAAAACTGGTTTTATCGGCGTCGAGCCCTTTATCAATGGCATGGCAAAAATATTGTTATCTCTTGAACAGCATCAAAACCATCAAAATCGTCTTCGCCTCTATAATGATGATGCTACACGCCTCCTTGATTGGCTCCCTGATAACTCGCTTGATGGAATAGACCTCTTCTATCCCGATCCTTGGCCGAAAAAGAAACACTGGAAACGACGTTTCATCAACATAAAAAATCTTAACCGTTTTGCTCGTGTTCTTAAAATAGGAAAATTTTTTCGCTTTGCTAGCGATATAGACAGTTATGTAAACTGGACTTTGTGCCATTGTGCACAACATGATCACTTTGAATGGAAAGCAGAAAGCCCTCAAGACTGGAAACTCCCTTATCCACTATGGAGTGGAACCCGCTATGAAGCAAAAGCTTTACGCGAAGGACGAACGCCTGCCTATCTTACCTTTATCAAGAAATAAATGATCAAGCGCTTTTCTCATAAACAACTTGAAAAATTTTGAATTTAAGAGTATCAATAGTTAAATTCTTGGTCTTATGATGAAGAGTGGGCCGTTGGACCCGCTCTTTTTTAATATCATAAAACTGATGAAAACAACTTGGATAAAATGTATGAACGAAGCTGAAAAAATAAGCAATCTTGACGAACCGCGCTTGTTTGAAGAAGAGGGTATCGAAGCACAGGTTGCTGCTCTTGTCATACCACTACTTAAACCTTTAGGTTTTCGTTTGGTTCGTGTAAAACTCCTTGGTCAAAATGGTTTAACACTTCAAATTATGGTTGAACGTGCCGATGGTTCTATGACCATAGAAGATTGTGAAACTGTTAGTCGAACTGTTTCCCCACTCCTTGATGTCCAAAATGTTATTGAACGCAAATATCATTTAGAAATCTCATCACCTGGAATTGATCGTCCATTGGTAAGAAAATCTGATTTTTTTCATTGGCAAGGGCATCTTGCAAAAATTGAAACAAAAATAATAATTGATGGGCGCCGAAAATTTCGCGGGACACTTACAAATATCACGCAAGATGGATTTATTTTAAACACTGATAAAGCTGCTTATGGAGAAGCCATGTATACCCCTATTTCCTTTTGTGATATCATAAATGCACATTTAGTGCTTACCGATGAGCTTATTCGCGATGCATTGAAACAAAATAAAGATTTAAGTCAACAATTCATTGCCGAAGAGAACGCTAACGACTCTATACAGACGCTCAATTTCAAAAAATAATATCACAGGGGAATACCCATCGTGTGGCACAAAGAAGGAGAAAATTGATGGCTACAAGCGCTAACAGGCTTGAGATTCTGCAAATTGCAGATGCTGTTGCACGTGAAAAGTCAATCGACCGTGAAATTGTCATTTCTGCGATGGCTGATGCTATTCAAAAAGCAGCACGTTCTCGTTATGGTCAAGAAACCAATATCCGTGCTGAAATCAATTCTAAAACAGGTGAAATTAAATTACAGCGCCTGCTTAAAATCGTTGATGTCGTTGAAGACTATACAACGGAAATTACTTTGTCTGATGCTCTCAAACATCAAGCAGAAGCAAAAATTGGTGATTTTTTTGCTGATCTTTTACCTCCTATGGATTTTGGACGTATCGCAGCACAATCTGCTAAACAGGTTATTGTACAAAAAGTACGCGACGCAGAGCGTGATCAGCAATATGAGGAATTCAAAAATAAAGTTGGTGAAATTATTTCTGGTACAGTTAAGCGTGTGGAATATGGTAACGTCATCGTTGATCTAGGGCGCGGTGAAGCTATTGTGCGCCGTGATGAATTAATTCCTCGTGAATCATTCCGCTATGGAGATCGCATTCGTGCTTTTGTCAATGATGTACACCGTGAAACGCGTGGGCCGCAAATCTTCCTTTCACGCACACATCCCCAATTTATGGTAAAACTTTTCACTATGGAAGTGCCAGAAATTTATGATGGTATTATAGAAATCAAATCTGTAGCTCGTGATCCAGGTTCACGGGCTAAAATCGCCGTTGTTTCACGCGATGGTTCCATTGATCCTGTTGGAGCATGCGTTGGAATGCGAGGAAGTCGTGTACAAGCTGTTGTTGCTGAATTACAAGGCGAAAAAATTGATATTATTCCTTGGTCGCCTGATGCGGCAACATTTGTCGTTAATGCACTGCAACCTGCTGAAGTTTCTAAAATTATCCTTGATGAAGATGCTGAACGGATTGAAGTTATTGTGCCAGATGATCAACTTAGCCTTGCTATTGGACGACGTGGGCAAAATGTTCGCTTGGCTTCACAGCTAACAGGATGGAACATTGATATTTTAACGGAAAAGGAAGAATCTGAAAATCGTCAAAAAGAATTTACTGAACGGAGTAAATTGTTTATGGAAGCCTTAGAGGTTGACGAAATGATCGGACAGGTTATGGCATCAGAGGGTTTTTCTTCTATTGAAGAAATCGCCTATATTGATCTTGAAGAAATCGCTTCTATTGATGGTTTTGACCATGATACCGCCGCTGAAATCCAAAGTCGTGCCCGCGAATATCTTGATCATCAAGAAAAAGAACTTGATGAAAAACGCAAGAAGCTCGGAGTTTCTGACGAATTGCGAACACTTCCTGGAATGACAAGTGCTATGTTGGTTGCTGTAGGTGAGGATGGTGTAAAAACGATAGAAGACTTTGCTGGCTATGCCGTTGATGATTTAGCTGGTTGGAGAGAACGCAAAGAAGGTCAAACACAGAATTTTTCTGGTATTTTAACCCCTTTTGACATTACACGCGCAGATGCAGAAGCTATGGTTTTAGCCGCACGTGTACAAGCAGGCTGGATAGACCAAGCTGATCTTGTTACAGAAAATCCTGTAGAAGATGAAAATTCTACAGAAAATGAAAAAATAGATGATTTGGATGTGGATACACTTTAAATGAATGAACGGACTTGCATTGTGACCCGAAAAAATGCTTCAGCACAAACGCTGATCCGTTTTGTTATTGGTCCCAATAACCAAATTGTTCCTGATCTTAAAGCGAATTTACCAGGGCGTGGCGTTTGGATTTCCGCCCATCACGCTGTTATTGAGAAAGCAATAAAACAGAAAGCTTTTCATAGAAATTTTAAAACAGATGTTGAGGTTGCACCAAATCTTGTGCATGTTATTGATACGCTTTTACTAAAAGCCGCTCTTTCAAGCCTTTCCATGGCACGAAAAGCGGGAGCAATTGTTATGGGAGCAACAAAGGTTGACGCTGCTATCCGCTCTGGTAAAGTTATTCTTGTACTTCATGCTAAAGAAACAACAGAAGATGGGAAACGAAAAATTGCACAGGCCATCCATTCAATACAACAACAAACAAATCGGACTATAAAAACCATATCTTTATTTACAAGTGATGAAATGCGAGTGGCTTTTGGCTCTAATCCTGTAATGCACGCGGCCTTACTGGACACAAAGGCTGCTGAAGGATTTCTCAAAACGACATGTAAATTGATCAGCTATCGTGACGACAAGCATAGTAAGTCTAGTGAGATGACGGCACAAGCCGTGAAGGAAGTACAATGAGTGAAAATAACAACGACAAAACAACCGTCAAGAAGACACTAACTCTCAAGAGGTCTGTCTTGGAAACGAGCACGGTTAAACAAAATTTTAGTCATGGCCGTACGAAGGCTGTCGTTGTCGAAACCAAACGGCGTAAAATTACGCGACCTGATGAAAAAGCTGAAACCCTACAGCCCATTACAAAGCCGCATGTGGCCCCCCAGCGTTCTAAACCGCGTTTTGAGGGAAAAAAGCCTCAAGAATCTGTGGCCAAAAGCAATCTTTCATCAACTGAAATGGAAGCGAGACTTCGCGCGTTAGAAGAAGCACATATCCAAGAAAGAATAACGCGAGAACAAGCCGAAGAAGAAGCAAGACGCGCTAAAGAGCGTGAAGAAATTTTACAGCAAGAAAGTAAAGAAAAAGAAATACATCTCCAACAAGAAGAAGAAATATCACCAGTACAGACTCCACCTGTTCCCCCTCTCATTGAACAGACAGATATTCCTATTGCGCCTAAAAACACAACCGTGATTGAAAAACGCAAAATAGATGACAATAAAGAGGAAGAACGGCATAGTCGACGTGCTAATCCTGCTAAATCAGAAATACGTGTACCAAAAGTTGTCAAAGGAGCTGATGAGCGGCGACGCGGAAAGCTAACTCTGAATAGTGCACTGGATGAAGAAGGAAACGCACGTGGGCGCTCAATGGCTGCAATGCGGCGTAGACAGGAAAAGTTTAAGCGTGCACAAAATCAAGAACCAAGAGAAAAAATTTCTCGCGAAGTTGTTCTTCCTGAAACGATTACCATTCAAGAGCTCGCACAACGTATGACGGAGCGTTCTGTTGATGTGATTAAATTCTTGATGAAACAAGGACAAATGATGAAACCTGGCGATGTTATTGATGCAGATGTTGCCGAACTCATCGCTGTTGAATTTGGCCATACTGTTAAACGTGTTTTAGAATCTGACGTAGAAGAAGGTATCTTTAATATAAAAGATAATCCTCAAAACATGCAGCAGCGTCCCCCTGTTGTAACCATTATGGGCCATGTTGACCACGGAAAAACTTCTCTTTTGGATGCTATTCGTAAAGCAAATGTTGTTTCTGGCGAAGCAGGAGGTATTACGCAGCATATTGGTGCCTATCAAGTAGAACAAAACGGTCAAAAAATTACCTTTATTGATACACCTGGTCATGCTGCATTTACGGCTATGCGTGCACGTGGAGCTCGTGTTACTGATATTGCTGTTCTCGTTGTAGCCGCTGATGATAGTGTTATGCCCCAAACGATTGAATCAATCAATCATGCGAAAGTCGCTGGTGTACCTATCATTGTTGCTATCAACAAAATTGATAAACCAGCTGCGAATGCACAAAAAGTACGTACAGAACTTCTACAACATGAAGTGTTTGTTGAAACTATGGGCGGTGAAACTTTGGACGTTGAAGTTTCTGCTAAAACTGGTCAAAATCTTGATAAACTTCTCGAAGCTATCCTTCTTCAGGCTGAAATGCTTGATCTGAAAGCAGATCCTCAACGAACTGCAGAAGGCGTTATCATTGAAGCCAAATTGGATCGCGGACGTGGATCTGTTGCAACAGTTCTTGTTCAAAAAGGTACATTACACCCTTCTGATATTATAGTTGCCGGAAATGAATGGGGTCGTGTGCGTGCTTTGATTGATGACCATGGCCGCCATGTCAAAGAAGCCGTTCCCTCTACACCGATTGAAATTTTAGGAATGCAAGGAACACCACAAGCCGGAGACCGTTTTGCTGTTGTCACACATGAAGCAAAAGCACGTGAAATTTCTGAATATCGTCAACGATTAGCACGTGATAAAGCTGTTGCGCGGCAAACTGGTTCGCGTGGTTCTCTTGAACAGATGATGACAAAATTGCAAACGACTGGTGTTAAGGAGTTTTCTCTTATTATAAAAGGGGATGTGCAAGGATCAATTGAAGCAATTGCTTCAGCATTGGAAAAACTCGGAAATGATGAGGTTCGTGCGCGTATTGTACATTCTGGTGCTGGCGGAATTACCGAAAGTGATATTTCTCTTGCGGAAGCTTCTAACTCTGCTGTAATTGGCTTTAATGTTCGAGCCAATAAGCAGGCACGTGATTTTGCTAAAACACAAGGAATTGAAATTCGTTATTATAACATCATTTATGATCTTGTTGACGATATCAAGGCTGCCATGTCTGGATTACTCTCACCAGAACAGCGTGAAACTTTCCTTGGTAATGCTGAAATTCTAGAAGTCTTTAACATTACAAAAATTGGAAAAGTTGCAGGATGTCGTGTTACAGAAGGTAAAATAGAACGAGGAGCCGGTGTTCGCCTTATCCGCGATAATATCGTTATTCACGAAGGAAAGCTGAAAACACTCAAACGTTTTAAAGATGAAGTCAGTGAAGTGCAAAGTGGTCAAGAATGTGGAATAGCCTTTGAAAATTATGACGACATGCGCGCAGGAGACATCATTGAGACCTTCCGTATCGAACATATTAATCGTACATTATAAAATAATCCAATAACCTTATTCTGTTATAAAATGAGAAAAAGTTATTAGATTTTATACACAATATCTTTTTTTCCTTATCTAAATGGTCAAAAAAAGAGATCTTGTAGCAAGGATAAAACTTTGATGAAAAATGCAGGACCATCACAACGGCAACTTAGAGTAGCAGAGCAAGTACGTCATGCAGTAGCGCATATATTACAGCGTGATATTTTGCTTGATGATATCTTAAAAGATATTGTTATTTCTGTCTCTGAAGTACGCATGTCACCAGATTTAAAAATTGCTACTTGCTTTGTATCACCTCTCAGCACTCTTAAAAATGCTTCTCATACCGATGTTGTTGATACCCTCAATAAACATAGTCGTTTTCTCCGTGGAGAAATCAGTCATGCGTTGCGACAAATGAAATATATGCCAGAACTGCGTTTCCGACTTGATAATAGTTTTGATAATTTTTCAAAAATTGATGCCCTCCTTCGCTCGCCTGAGGTTGCACGCGATCTTCACCATAGTGATACAGATGAGGATTAAAGATATGGCGCGGCAACACAAGAAAAAAGGGCGTCCTGTTTCTGGCTGGGTCATATTTGATAAACCAAAAGGAATGAAATCAACAGAAGCTGTCTCACAAATCAAATGGCTCTTTCATGCTCAAAAGGCAGGACATGCGGGTACACTTGATCCTCTTGCTTCTGGTCTCCTTCCTATTGCATTGGGCGAAGCAACCAAAACCGTCCCTTACGTGATGCAAGGCAAAAAAACTTACCGTTTTCATATTGCTTGGGGGCAAGAGCGCTCAACAGATGATCTAGAAGGAGAAATAACGAAAACTTCTCTCAAACGTCCAACACAAGAAGAAATACTTGCTCTTCTTCCTCAATACACAGGTGTTATTTTGCAAACACCTCCACAATTTTCAGCAATCAAAATTGCCGGAAATCGTGCCTATGATTTAGCGCGTGAAGGGGAAGTTGTTGAAATTCCGCCCCGTGAAGTGGAAATAGAAACTTTCAAGTTATTAGAAATGCCTACTAAAGAGCATTCTGTCTTTGAAATAACCTGCGGAAAAGGAACTTATGTGCGCTCTTTAGCACGCGATATGGGACGTGATCTCGGTTGCTATGGGCATATTGCTGATTTAAGACGTATTGCCGTCGCACCTTTTGATGAAGAAGATCTCATTACATGGGAGGAACTAAAAGCGGCCATTCCGCCAAATAAAAACACTACAGATGAAAATAATCGTTCTTTTGAAAAAAACTTCTCAACACTCGATGGGCTCTTAATTGACACAAGTGCCGCATTAGATTGCCTCCCTCACTATATCCTTAATGAAACTCAAGCACAGAGAATTATCAAGGGTCATTCTATCCTCTTGAATCATCACAAAGTACCTCTTGATGAAGAGGAAATTTGTGTCCTCTATAAGGAACAACTTCTTGCTATTGGCATTCTCGACAAAGGTCTATTTAAACCAAAGCGGATTTTCACAATTTAATCGATTCTTTTCCACAACCACCTTTTGCGAAAAGATATTTTTCTCTATCAATTAAGAAAAATATGGTGCTTTTCATTGTCTATATTTACCGTATTCATATCAAAATTTAAGTCAGTGCTATAAGCTAACACCACCACACACTTTTTCCTCTTAATGTCGCAATAATCCTTGCATTTGAAGGGATTCATAAGAGGCTTTTTATTTCTTTTTCAATCATTTTTACTCACACTTTAGCCCTCGTTTGTAATGTGCAAGCGAAGATGTGGACTGATTTACTCTAAATAGATTTGAAACGAGAAAAGCTTAAGACTTTCAGAACTATCACTCAACATGAAAAATTGTAAATAACCGTTATAAATCAATTTATTAACTATTGAAACAGCAATTTTTTGTTATGATTAAGCTAACAAATTGATCGAAATAATATTAACATATTTAATATTTACAAAAACTGTTTTAACCCTAAGGGAGATGATCAGAGGAAACTTTTAAAAGCATCTCATTGGCTTGAGGTATTGTTTGGCGTTCAATCATGCGGTGCACTCTTATACCGTTAGGAGCACAATTTAAATGACGCAGACGCTTATTGACTTCTGCATCTGCTTTTGTACGACGATGATTATGGCGTAAATAATCTACCCATGTTGGCATATGATAAGCCTCTGTCCAATATTCAGGTCTTTCAAGATCTCGTAAAAGGACCCACTGACGCGCACCATCACGTAATCGAATATGGCGTCGACGCGTCATCACTTTGAGAAACTCTTCGAGTTCATTTTCATGAATTTGGTAATCAATCATTATCATGATCGGGCCACTTCTTGCTTTGAGGTCGAGTAATAATTCCGGCTCTCTAAAATGATCAAGAGGATTTAAATCTATCTGAGGAATTTCTTGAATTCTAAATTTTACCCCTGCAAGAGCACCAAAAATCAAGAATAAAGAACAAACGCTCAAAGCAATTGTTGGAGAATAACCATCAGCTAAACCTCCCCAGATTGCACTTCCAATAGCCATCCCCCCATAAGATGCCGTTTGATAAAGAGCTAAAGAACGTGCAACAACCCAGCGTGGTGTAGAGAGTTGTACAGATGTATTAAACAATGATAAGGCCAAAACCCAACATAAACCTGCAGGAAATAAAGCAATATGGCTTATAATCAGTGAACGGCTGATTCCCAATAAAAAGCAAGAAAAGGCGAAACCAATAAATGCACTTGCAATAATTGTTTCTGAACGAAAATGATGCCGTACAACTGCATTAATAATGCCTGCTGTCATGGCTCCTAACCCAAAACAACCAAGCAATGTACCATAAAGAAGGGCACTTCCTCCAAGAACTTTATGCGCAACAATTGGCAAAAGTGCTAAAATAGAAATTGCTCCTATACCAAAAAGGAACGCTCGAACCATAATGCTCAGGAGATTAGGTGACATCGCAACATAACGCAAACCATCTGAGACAGCTCCTAACAGCCTTTCTCGTGGCAATGAGTTGTTTTCATAATTCGACTTCCAGAAAAACAACGCACCAATAAGAGGAATATAGCTTATAGCATTAAACAAAAAAGCAGCCGATGCCCCTAAAGTTGCAATGATGGCACCCCCAATAGCAGGACCAACACTCCGCATCAAATTAAAGCCAACACTATTCAAACTAACAGCAGCAGGAATATTTTCCCTGCTCACAATATCTCCTATCGTTGCTTGCCAAGAAGGATTATAAAAAGCTGTGCCACATCCAATCAAAAACGTAAAACATAACAAAAGCCAAGGTGTTAGAAATCCCATATAGGCTAAAACAGATAAACTCATCGATATGACCATCATCATAATCTGTGCACACAACATAATTTGACGCCGATTAAAATTATCAGCTAATGCCCCTGCCATCAAAGAAAACATAACAAGTGGTAATGTTGTGGCACTTTGAACTAGCCCAACCATGGAATGCGAAGAACTAATCAACGCCATTAACCACCCTGCTCCAACAGCTTGTATCAGCCCCCCTAAATTAGAAATAAGAGTAGATGACCATAAATTTCGAAATACCGAATTACGAAAAAGTTTTAATGTTGAAATGCTCTGCATCTTTTTCCTCCAACGGTATTTATCACTTTTGTTACCACACACACACGCTCATAATCTTTGTATCAAAAGGATGCATAATTGTTTAAAAAACTTCTCATAAAACTCTATTTAAATCAATATTTCAAAACAAAAGCTTTTATTTAAAGAAAGACTTCAAAATGCTGTCAAGGACTAGTATTTTAACCTTCTTTCCTATATAAGAACGAAATTAGGTAAGAGTCTTCGACTTTTCCTGTTTTCTCACAGACCCTAGCTGAACGACATCTCGGCTATGGGTGACTTTATGTTTCTTCGTTTTTGGAAAGGATAATACGATGTCGATT
This sequence comes from Bartonella sp. CL25QHWL, assembly GCF_042195335.1. Lineage (NCBI taxonomy): Bacteria > Pseudomonadati > Pseudomonadota > Alphaproteobacteria > Hyphomicrobiales > Bartonellaceae > Bartonella > Bartonella sp. CL25QHWL. Next base: position 51,127 of record NZ_JBHIOE010000008.1, read on the forward strand.
ACAGCTGAACGTAAACAAGCTCTTGTCGCAGAATACGCAAACAAAGTTGGTGATACAGGATCACCAGAAGTACAGATTGCTGTACTTTCTGAACGTATTTCTAATTTAACAAACCACTTTAAATCTCACAAAAAGGATAATCATTCTCGTCGAGGTCTTTTGAAGATGGTGTCTCAACGCCGGCGTCTTCTTGATTATCTTAAAGGAGTTGACCAAAATCGTTATCAGACACTTATAAAGAAGTTAGGTTTACGTCGCTAAAAGAAAAATGGAGGTGGTATTTAAAAAAACCACCCATTTTTTCAATGTGTTGCTTTTAATTAAAAATTTTAAAAACTGATAAGTTATTATGGGATAGGACTGCTCATCGTTTCACATTTAATGCGATTTACTTCTCTCTTCTCGCAACAAAGGAAGTAATTTGTTGTCCACCCCAAAACTTGCAAATATGCTGCGCACAACCAGAATGTAAGCAATCAAAGATTTAAACACTGGTCATTAAGGATAAAAAATGTTCAAAACGCACAAGATAGAAATTGAATGGGCTGGGCGTCCTCTCACCCTTGAGACAGGGAAAATAGCGCGTCAAGCTGATGGTGCAGTGATTGCTACCTATGGAGAAACTATTGTCTTAGCAACCGTTGTATCGGCCAAAAACCCAAAACCAGACCAGGACTTTTTTCCACTCACTGTTAATTATCAAGAAAAATTCTATGCTGTTGGTAGAATACCTGGGGGCTATTTAAAACGTGAAAGTCGACCAAGTGAAAATGAAACTTTGGTTTCACGTTTGATTGATCGCCCAATTCGTCCCCTTTTCGTTGAGGGATATAAAAATGATACACAAGTTATTGTTTCCGTTATACAGCATGATCTCGAAAACAATCCCGATATCCTTGCGATGATTGCATCTTCTGCCGCATTGACCCTGTCAGGTGTTCCTTTCATGGGACCTATAGCTGGTGCACGCGTTGGCTATTGTAATGGACAATATGTTCTTAATCCTCATATCGATGAAATGCCTGAATCAAAACTTGATCTTGTTGTTGCTGGAACAGAAAGTGCTGTTTTGATGGTTGAATCAGAAGCACAAGAATTACCGGAAGATATCATGTTGGGGGCCGTGATGTTTGGTCACAAAGGCCTTCAACCTGTCCTTGATGCCATTATAAAGCTTGCTGAAGTTGCTGCAAAAGATCCTCGTGATTTTGTTCCTGAAGATCTTTCTGAACTTGAAAAAGCGATGCAGAAAATGGCAGAACAGGATATACGAAAGGCTTACACAATTACTGATAAGCAAGAACGTTATGCTGCAATTGATGCACTAAAGACAGAAATCCTCAATAAATTTATGCCAGAAACAGAAAAAGACTGTCAATTTAGTACAGATCAAATTGCAACCGTATTTAAACAGTTGCAAGCAAAAATTGTTCGTGGGAACATTCTTGATACCCAAAAGCGGATTGATGGACGCAATCTTTCTACCGTGCGCCCTATCCAATCAGAAGTAAGTATTTTACCCCGCACACATGGATCAGCTCTCTTTACCCGCGGAGAAACACAAGCTATTGTCGTTGCAACACTAGGAACTGGTGAAGATGAACAATATGTTGATTCCTTAACGGGAATGTATAAGGAAACATTCCTTCTCCATTACAATTTCCCACCATTTTCAGTGGGTGAAACGGGACGCCTTGGTTCTCCTGGTCGTCGTGAAATTGGACATGGTAAATTGGCATGGCGGGCAATTCACCCCATGTTGCCAACGAAAGAATCTTTTCCTTATACCATTCGTGCTGTCTCAGAAATCACTGAATCCAATGGCTCTTCTTCTATGGCAACGGTTTGTGGAACCTCACTTGCTCTTATGGATGCTGGTGTTCCTCTAGCACGCCCTGTTGCTGGTATTGCTATGGGCTTGATTAAAGAAGGAGAACGCTTTGCTGTTCTTTCTGATATTTTAGGGGATGAAGATCATCTTGGAGATATGGATTTTAAAGTCGCAGGAACAGAAAATGGTATTACTGCCTTGCAAATGGATATCAAAATTGATGGTATTACCGAAGAGATTATGAAAATCGCGCTTGAACAAGCCAAAGGAGGCCGAATCCATATCCTTAATGAGATGGCAAAAGCTTTAACCAGTGCACGTGCTGAGCTGAGTGAATTTTCTCCACGAATCGAAGTTATGAATATTTCTGTCGATAAAATCCGTGATGTTATCGGCTCTGGTGGTAAAGTTATTCGGGAAATCGTGGAACAAACTGGAGCAAAAATTAATATTGAAGATGATGGTACCATTAAAATTGCTTCTGCTGATGCTAAAACCATTGAAGCGGCAAAACGCTGGATCCATTCTATTGTCGATGAGCCTGAAGTTGGTGCTATCTACCAAGGAACAGTTGTAAAAACTGCAGAATTTGGTGCATTTATAAACTTCTTTGGTTCTCGTGATGGACTCGTTCATATCTCTCAGCTTGCATCAGAACGCGTCAGCAAAACAACCGATATTGTAAAAGAAGGTGACAAAGTTTGGGTTAAATTAATGGGCTTTGATGAGCGTGGAAAAGTTCGGTTATCAATGAAGGTCGTTGATCAAACAACCGGAAAGGAAATCACCGGTGATAAAGCGATAAATGAAGAAAAGTGCGTGGATGAAAAAAAACAACCTGAAAATAAGCGCCGCCGTAAGAAAAAAGAAGAGTAAGTTTTTCTTCTTATCGTATCATGAAATGCCATCCCAATATTGGAGTGGCATTTTTTTCTTTGAAAGAGTCATATGTGTTATTATTTTTGCCTTTTGAAAATCATGAACTCCCGTATCCTGATCCAAACCAGTGTTGGCTAAGTTTTGGTTTAACAGAAATCCCAGCTCAAGAATGGGCACAAAATTTAAGAGTTATTACGCCTTGGCGACCAGATTTTTTAAAATTTGTCGATACTCAATTTCACTGCTCTCCTCAAATAGATAAAACCTTCAGCTATGATGGTGCATTTTTACATTTGAGCAAATATCGTGGTTTGAACCAAAATTGTTTTCTTGATTTATTAGAATGCGTTAAACCCAATGGATGGATTGTAATCAGTGGGAATAAAACTGTTGGAGCTGCTTCAATGATGAAATGGGTCAAAACAATTGTTCCCATCACCAATAAATTATCTAAAAATCATGGTCTTGTATTTTGGTTGCAAGTTCCTCAACAAATTGAGAGACATAACATTGCGCAATTGCGCTCACCACCGCTCACTTTTGGTAATTTTCAAACCGCTTCTGGTATGTTCTCACACGGACGTATTGATCCAGGATCTGCTGCGCTTGCGTCTTATATGTTCAAAGTTATTTCTGGAAAAACGGCTGATTTTGGTGCTGGATGGGGCTATCTTTCTCACGTTGCACTTGAAAGAAGTGAAAAACTCACCGCTCTAGACCTTTATGAAGCCGACTACAACGCTTTGAGAGCAGCAAAACGGCACCTTAAATCCATAACAGCTCCTTTTCCAATTCATTTTTATTGGCATGACCTTGTACATGAACCTATCACAAATCTATATGACACAATCATTTCAAATCCACCGTTTCACACACAACAAACGACAGATGTTTCATTAGGAAAAAATTTTATTATAAATGCTGCAAAGTGCTTAAAACCAAGCGGCAGTCTGCTTTTTGTTGCAAACCGCCACCTGCCTTATGAAACATTATTAAAAAATATTTTCCGCACAGTGTTGATACATGAACAAGCCCATGGTTTCAAAATTATCGAAGCGCGCAGATAAACAAAACAAGCAATAACTTTCAAAGAATAAAACGGGAAAGATCGATATCAGCAGCAAGCTCGCCAATAGATTTTCTTACGTAAGCAGCATCAATTTTAAACGATGTTCCAGCTTTATCTGGCGCCGTAAAAGAAATCTCATCCAAAACGCGCTCCATCACTGTTTGCAAACGACGTGCCCCTATATTTTCAATCCTTGCATTTAAATCTACAGCAATATCTGCTAAAGCATCAATTGCATCATCGGTAATTTCCAAATGAACCTCTTCCGTTGCCATAAGAGCAATATATTGTTTAATCAAACTGGCTTCTGGTTCTGTTAGAATGCGTCGTAAATCTTCCCTTGTTAAAGGATTGAGCTCCACACGGATGGGCAAACGTCCTTGAAGTTCCGGTAATAAATCAGATGGCTTGGAAACATGAAATGCACCTGAGGCAATAAAAAGAATATGATCTGTTTTGATTTGCCCATATTTTGTAGCAATTGTTGTTCCTTCCACCAAAGGCAAAAGATCACGTTGAACGCCCTCACGCGAAATCGCAGCACTGGCTCCACCGTCTCGAGTTGCAATTTTATCAATCTCATCAATAAAAACAATACCATCATTTTCAGCAACACGAAGCGCCTCTTGAATAATTTGCTCCTGATCAAGGAGTTTTTCAGATTCATCATCAATGAGCGGTTTAAAAGAATCCTTTACCGTCGTCTTACGGACTTTTGTACGACTGCCCATTTTGCCCAAAATATCTGATAAATTCATAATACCCATTTGTGCCCCAGGCATACCAGGAATATCAAAGGTTGAAGCACTATTGCTATTATTATCGGCGACTTCAATTTCAATCTCTTTCTCATCCAGCTCACCTTCACGCAATTTTTTACGAAAACTATCACGGGTAGCAGGACTTGCTGTTTTACCAACAAGGGCATCTAAAACGCGCTCTTCAGCATTCACGTGAGCCTTTTCTTTTATTTCATCTCGTTTCTTTTCACGTACAAGAGAAATGGCAATTTCAACAAGATCTCGAATAATTTGCTCAACATCACGTCCCACATAACCAACTTCAGTAAATTTCGTCGCTTCTACTTTAACGAAGGGTGCTCCAGAAAGTTTTGCTAATCGACGTGCGATTCCTGTTTTACCAACACCTGTTGGCCCTATCATTAAAATATTTTTTGGCATAACTTCTTCACGCATCGGCTCATCAAGCTGTTGCCTACGCCACCGATTGCGCAATGCAATAGCTACAGAGCGTTTGGCATCATTTTGGCCAATAATAAAACGATCAAGTTCAGAAACAGTCTCACGAGGGGAAAATACAACACACATTTAAATAGCTTTCTCTAAAGAAGATAATTCTGCATCCAATGTTTCAATCGTAAAATGATCATTGGTGTAAACACAAATTTTAGCGGCAATAGCCATAGCTTTACGAGCAATAGTTTCTGCATCCAAATCCAAATCCATGAGTGCACGCGCTGCTGAAAGAGCAAAATTTCCTCCAGAGCCAATTGCCATAACCCCATCTTCTGGTTCTAAGACATCACCAAGCCCTGTTAAAGCCAAAGTTACTTTCTTATCAGCCACGAGCATCATTGCTTCGAGACGACGCAAATAGCGATCTGTTCGCCAATCTTTTGCAAGTTCTACACAGGCACGCATAAGCTGATCAGGATATTGTTCAAGCTTTGTTTCCAATCTCTCCAGTAATGTAAAAGCATCTGCCGTAGCACCTGCAAAACCAGCAATAACCACTCCGTTCTTTCCAAGACGACGCACTTTACGTGCATTGCCTTTCATAATTGTCTGTCCAAGAGAGACCTGACCATCACCGGCCATCACGACTTTTCCACCTTTTCGTACCGTAATAATTGTTGTACCATACATTATGTCTGGCTTATGTTCTGTCATAAGGAAACTCCTTAATATTAACTTTACTTTTTAATATTGATTTCTTTTCATACAATGTAAAACTCAATTACTATTGTCCTATTTAAGAACATATACAGCAAAACACAATGATTCAGCATAACTCAATTTGTTGAAAATGGAAAAATGATATCATTGTTGTCAATGTAAATTACTGCTAAATAGCTTTATATAAACAGTTTGTGCTTTTTAGAGGAAAATTATGAAAAAAATAGCCATAGGGACCTTAGGTGGAACAATTGCAATGACTGCTGATAGTTTTGGTCACATGCAACCGACTTTAACTTCAGATAACCTTATAAAAAGTGTTCCTGATTTAAATAACGTTGCTGATATTCATGCACAAACATTAATGCAAATACCAAGTGGATCTTTATCGTTTCAAATGCTTTTTGAAATAATTAAGTGGGCAAAACAACAAATAAACGCTGGTGCAGAAGGTATTGTTTTAACACAAGGGACTGATACTCTGGAAGAAACAGCTTTTTTTCTTTCTCTTTATTGGAAGGAGGCTGAACCACTCATCATAACCGGCGCTATGCGCATGCCTCATGAAGCAGGCGCGGATGGCCCCGCCAACATTTTAGCAGCCACTCGTGTCGCAGCAGCCACACAAAGTCGTAACAGGGGCGTTCTCGTTGTCATAAATGATGCAATTCATTCACCTTATTGGCTCTATAAAAGCCATACCGTCAAAGTCGAAACATTTCAATCAGGTCTTGCAGGTGTTTTAGGAACTATTTTAGAGGGAAAACTTATTTATTTCAATGATCGAAAATTTTTTCCGACAACGTTTGATCTTCCCCAAAATCATGATCATCAAATTGCACTCCTCTATTCCTCTTTATCATCTGGTGCACAATTAATGAAACTATGCCTTGAAAGTGGGTATTATGCTGGAGTTGTTATTGCTGGTTTTGGTGCGGGGCACTGTAGTTTTCAAGAAGCAGACCTTGTACAACAATATGCACAAAAAATACCAATCATTATTGCTAGTCGTTGTTGTAATGGCTCAACAACTCGTATAACTTATGGCTATAAAGGCTCCGAAATCGATATGATTGCTTCTGGTGCTCTCATGTCTGGTTATTTATCAGCCGTAAAAGCGCGTCTACTTTTATGGGCTTTTTTGGCGCAAGGGCACTCATTAGCACAAATCCGTGCAAACTGGAATGACTGGACTATAAGTTAATGAAAAATGATCTATTATCTTAAAAGAAGAGAGCATGCAAAACAAAATTTATTTGAAAATAAAGCCGCTCTTCTGTCTGCTCTTAATCAATTGCTGCTGCAAAAAAATCTCGACAAATACAAATGATTGATACAACTATACAAAAAATTAATCAGAAAGATAATCTGGTCAAATCTGTTTCTGACCGATATTCACCCTATCGTGTTTTTACTGCACAAGAATGGTCAGAGTTTCGTGAAGACACACCTCTTACTTTGACTTTTGATGAAATTAAGCGTTTACGCTCTATTGATGATCCTATCGATCTTAAAGAAGTCCAACGCATTTATCTTTCTTTATCGCGTCTGTTATCATGCCATGTTGAAGCAGTACAGGAACTTTTCCACAAACGTCAGCAGTTTCTCCATCAAGAAGAGAGTAGAAAAACGCCCTTTATTATTGGAATTGCTGGTTCTGTAGCTGTAGGAAAATCAACCACGGCTCGCATTCTTCAAGAACTGTTGAAACGTTGGACATCTAGTCTTAAAGTTGATCTAATCACAACGGATGGTTTTCTCTATCCTAACGCAATCTTACAGCAAAAAAATCGTATGAATCGTAAAGGATTTCCTGATTCCTATGACATTAAAAAGCTGCTGTGCTTTCTTTCGGCTATAAAAGCAGGTATCGGAAATGTCCGTGCCCCACTTTACTCACATATGACCTATGATGTTCTAGAAAATCAGACAATTACCATCGATCGTCCTGATATTTTAATTGTTGAAGGTATTAATGTATTACAGGTCAGTGATCTTCCTAAAGATGGAAAAGCTATTCCTTTCGTATCAGATTTTTTTGATTTTTCAATCTATGTCGATGCCGAAACAGAAGTCATTCGTCACTGGTATTTGGAGCGCTTTAAACGTTTGCGTAAAACAACTTTTCAAAATCCTGAATCCTATTTTCATCGTTATGCCCACCTCAATGAAAAAGAAGCCTCAAAAATCGCTGAGGATCTTTGGCAAACGATTAATTTAAAAAATTTACAGGAAAATATATTGCCAACACGACCACGGTCCAATCTCATTCTACGAAAGGGAAAAAATCATTTGGTCGAATATGTCGCACTTAGACGACTATAAGGATCTCATAACTATGCAGCACCACCACATTCATTTTACCTCAACGCGTATCGATAACAGTTGCCCTATCATCTTGGTAAACCAAAGAAATCTTGCTAACTTATCACTTGATGCGTCAACAACAGCATGGATAAAAGTTAATGACTTTACTGGAAAAGCGGGACAAATACTCTTTGTTCCTCACGAAACGGGGCATTTAAAAAAAGTTTTATTTGGAATTGGCAATAATAGCGATCCTTTTATCACAGGAGTTCTTGCTCAAAAACTTCCTGCTGGTCAATGGCATTTAGAAGGTACAACCTCTGATGAAATAAATACCTATCTTGGATTAGCATTCGGTAGCTATCAATTTAATCGCTATCGTCAAAATTCTTCTTTCAAATCATTATCCATCCATGTCAATGAGGCCGTTGATCTTAATGAACTCCAACGAATTTATGAAGCTGTCTTTTTCGTCCGTGATCTCATTAATATTCCAGCCAATGATATGACCCCTGATGCTCTCGAAAAAGAAGCTCGAAAACTAGGAAAAACCTACGGTGCTCACATCAAAAGTATTTGTGGAGATGATCTCTTAACACATAACTTTCCGATGATTCATGCTGTAGGACGAGCAGGCAGCACTGCACCACGACTGATTGAGTTACTCTGGGGGAAAGAACATCATCCTAAAATAACGTTGGTGGGCAAAGGCGTAACTTTTGATACTGGAGGACTCGATATTAAATCAGCCAATAACATGTTGCTTATGAAAAAAGACATGGGGGGTGGAGCAAACGTTTTGGGATTGGCTAAACTTATCATGGATGCAAAATTGCCTTTCCGTCTACGTGTTTTGATTCCAGCTGTAGAAAATGCAATTTCTGCGAATGCTTACCGACCAAGTGATATCCTTAGAAGTCGTAAAGGTTTAAGTGTTGAAGTAGGTAATACAGATGCTGAAGGGCGCCTTGTCCTTGCCGATGCACTCGCCTATGGTGATGAAGAAAGTCCACAATTCATGCTTTGTATGGCTACTTTAACAGGGGCAGCGCGTATAGCATTAGGACCAGATCTTCCCGCATTTTATTGTAATGATTCAATATGGGCACAACAAATTTCTGAATCTGCTCACGCTGTCTTTGATCCTCTTTGGCAAATGCCCCTTTGGAAACCTTACCAAGAGATGTTATCATCACCAATTGCTGATCTTAACAATGTAACTGGAAATAGCTTTGCTGGTTCTATAACAGCTGCTTTATTTCTTAATTCTTTTGTTGAAAAAGCTGAACATTTTGCGCATTTTGACCTTTATGGATGGATTCCAAAAGAAAAACCAGGATACCCTATTGGTGGATCAGCACAAACTATTCGTGCCCTTTATAATATTTTTAAAAATGAAGTTTGACACACAATATTCAAAAAAATAGACAATTTTGCAGCTTAAAGAATAATTGGTCTTACACAGTGTTCTTAGTTTTGTTTGAGGATAAAAATCTTACCAATACAGCTTTCATGAGTTTGTTTAAAGGTAAGAAGTAACAAAATGGAAAGCAAAAAGATGATCTCTAAAGACCCAAGACTTCATGCATTCAGAGATGATCTAGCAGATCAACGTCTTGAAACAGAAATTACAGCTCAGCGCTTTGTTCAAGGTGAAAAAAGACGTGTTAATACAGCGGTCGCTGGACTTTTTAAAGAAAATAGTAAAAAAAGTGAAAGACAAACAGAATGCTTATTCGGAGAAGAACTTCTCATTTTTGAACAAGGGGAAACAATGTCGTGGGGACAATCACTCAAAGATGGTTATGTTGGTTATATTGATACAAAAGTTCTTTGTACATCAACCATAAAACAAACGCATGTGGTTTCAGTACCACGTACATTTAAATATTTACACGCTGACTTACGTGGACCAATAGTGTCCCCTTTATCTATGGGAAGCAAAGTCAGTGTTGTTGATGAAATTGAAGTCCGTGACACAATGTATTCTATTCTTGAAAATGGAACAGCAATCATTACGAGTCATCTCAGCCCCATTGGACGCGTATATGAAGATTATGTCACAGTTGCAGAAACCTTTATCCGTACACCTTATCTTTGGGGTGGTGTCAGCGGTTTTGGAATTGATTGTTCGGGACTCATTCAGCTCTCTATGATGATGACCAATCAAATAGTTTTACGTGATACCGATATGCAGCAAGAAACTATAGGCAGTCCTCTTACAGATACTGATAAACTTCAACGAGGCGATTTAATTTTTTGGAAAGATCATGTTGCTATTATGGTCGATCACGCAAATATTATTCACGCAAATGGTTTTTCTATGGACGTTATGATTGAGCCATTGGAAAACGCAATTACGCGTATCGCTAAAAAAAATCAATATCCCATCGCAAAACGCCGTCCAATTCAAGAAACTTCATACATGCCTCCTATAAAAAATTAATTGAATGTTTTATTATACAATATATTGATTTATAAGGATAATTATCCATCATTCACTCTGCGTCAAGCATTCTAAATATCGTAAAATTTTTTATTTCAAATCTGTTTTTATGTTGGATCAATCAAAGCCGCTTGTCTGTTCATCACAAGCGTAATTGATGTATAAGTAAAAATGATTATGAAAAGAAAAATATTCCTTCTGAATGCCCTCAAATGCCAAGAGCTATCGTAATATTGGGACCAGCTTACTTCTTCATAAGCGTAAAGATAGTGGCGCTCAATAGATTTTACATTATTTCCATAGGGGCTTTAACGTTATATCATTCCGGGCACCATCGCGAAATGGGCTTTGGAGCATTGCGAGGTGCCTCTTTTAAAAAAGCTCGTGAATATGCAACACAATGCCATTCTACATTACGTAAAGAACGTACCCCTCTTAATCAAAAGCAACATTTTTTGAAATTTTTCCTATTATCGATATCTCATGAAATAAATACCCCTTATACCTCTCAGTGCACCCAAACCCATCTCACAATGATACACGTGAAAAGTATAACATACATTGTCTACCACTATCTTTATACTTATGAATCGTGTAAAGACATCATTATACACTTTGCCAATTCTCAATGTTGCGATAACCCTTGGCTATTGGAGAGTGTTCTTTCAGCACGTATTTTATTTCTTTCTTAAATAATTTTATCCACATAACCCTCCCCGCTTGGAACGTGCAAAAGAATGGTTTTGATTAATTTAACATAAAACAGATTTGAAATGAGAAAGTTTTTTACGACTCTGGACTTCCCCATTCAACATAAAAAATTATAAATTATCATTTTAAATCAATATATTGAATTATATTTTCTTCTTATAACACATTAAAGAAGATGATTTTTCAATACCTGAACCAATGGTTTATCAGCATCAGGCATAGAGTATTTATCAAGATCATTAATAAAAACCCATTCTAAATTTTGCCCCTCTCGTCCTTGCGCAACACCCTCATAATGGTCACAAAGATACAATGGCATTAAGAGATGAAATGTTTTATAGTTATGACTTGCAAATGTTAAAGGGTGTAAATTATTTGGTTGAACATAAATACCAAGCTCTTCCTCTAATTCACGAATCAATGATGCTTCCGGAGTTTCACCTTGCTCAACCTTGCCACCAGGAAACTCCCATAAACCAGCCAGTGATTTTCCTTCAGGACGCTGTGTAAGCAAAACACGATTATTCTGATCGAACAATGCGCATGCAACAACAAGAAGAATAGAACTTTTCATACACATATCACTCCCCAATAGGGAACATAAAAATAACTGACTTTCCTATCATATCCCCTCTGCTCCTAAAAGAGCTCACATACCCCATTTGCTCTGAAAAATAATAAGCTGTTAAATATAAAGTGCATCCATTAACTTCTGTAATCGCTATTGATCATAACGTACTCTTTTGTTAAATCGCAAGACCAAACCGTCGCCGTGCTCTTACCCAAACCGATATCAACACGAATTGTGATGTGTTTACCTTGCATATAAGCACCTATTGTCTCTTCACAATACTCAGGATCTCGTACGCCATTCACGGCCACACGATGCTCACCAAACCAAATCGTCAATAGATCACGATCGACTTCAACACCGGCCTTCCCAACTGCCATAACGACCCGCCCCCAATTCGCATCTTCACCGGCAATAGCCGTTTTTACGAGCGGTGAATTTGCAATTGATAAAGCAATAGTTTTAGCTGCATTGTTTGTTGTAGCGCCCATCACATTAACCTCAATTAAATGACGAGCACCTTCACCATCACAAACAACTTGTAGTGCAAGTTCATGCAGAAGTGCACTCAATTGTTTCACAAAAACCCTATAACGCGGATCAGATTTACTTGTAAGACATGGAAAATGTTCTTTTCCTGTCGCAAACAACATAAGCGTATCTGAAGTTGAGGTATCGCTATCAACAGTAATTGAATTGAAAGAACCCTCAACTGCCTCTGATAACATGGATTGGAGTGCATCCGAAGAAATAGTCGCATCACTAACCACAAATGACAGCATTGTCGCCATATCTGGTGCAATCATACCAGAACCTTTTGCAATTCCATTAATGGTAACACGCTCTCCCCCACAGTCAAAAGTGCGCGTCGCAAGTTTTGGAAATGTGTCCGTTGTCATTATGGCTTTTGCAGCTTCCAACCAATTGCCCTCTTCTGCTGTCTCTGCCATACTTGGTAAAAGATTGACAATACCCGATGCATCCATTGGCTCACCAATAACACCCGTAGAAGCTATAAAAATTTCATCTTCTCTAACCTTTAAAGCGTTCGCTGCTGCACAAATAATTGCATCGGTTGTGTGCTTTCCTTTGCTTCCTGTAAAAGCATTTGCATTTCCAGAATTCACAACAACGCCCCTCGCAACCCCATGAGGAAGCGATGCACGACAATGCTCTACAGGGGCAGATGGACATTTTGAACGAGTAAAAACACCGGCCACACTCACTGGCTTATCGAATATGATGAAAAGAAGATCTGTACGATCTTTATATTTAATCCCAGCTTCAGCTGTTGCTATCCGTACACCAGATAATGGAGAAAGCTCTTGGATCTTTTGAGGCGACAAAGGAGAGATTTTCAAAACCACAATATGCTTTCTATAAAAAAATGAAATGATTGCAGATCAATAACCTCTCATAGAAAACTGCTAGGCTTTTTGAACAAAACTAACCTAGCAAATTATCTATTAAAGAGGCTATCTACTTATTTTTCCTAGCTATTCCGTATCTTCTTCATCTGATGTCTCATCGGGAAGTAGCGTCCCATTTTGATGAAGCGATTCCATGATTTTTGTAACATTAGGATCAGGGTATTTCACATCTATCTTGCTACGCAAATCAACAATCAGTTCTTGATAGCGCTTTTTTATTAGCTGTGTCCGCAACATCTCTTTAACATCATCAAATGCAGGCGGTTGTTTTACACGACGATCTTCTAATTTAATAATATGCCAACCAAAAGGACTTTCAACGGGTTGTTTTGTGTATTCGCCAACTTTCAAACCAAATGCGGCATCTTCAAAAGGCTTGACCATTTGACCATGGCTAAAATAACCAAGATCACCCCCAACGGCAGCAGAACCATCTGTTGAACTTTTCTTTGCAATCTCTTCAAAATTTTCGCCTTTATTTAAATGCTTAATGATAGCTTCTGCTTCTTTTCTCGTTTTGACCAAAATATGACGCGCTTTAACCTCATCCTCTTTAGGTAAAGCAGCAACTTCTTGCTTATAAAGAGCTTCCAAATCAGTATCCGATATTTTATCAACAATCTCCTGTTTAAAATAAAGCTGTTGAAGAACATTGTCACGCATGACTGCCATACGTTTATCGTAAGCTTCTGTCTTATCAAGACCCTTGCTTCTTGCTGCTTTTGCGAGTGCCTGCATATCTAAATAAGCTTTTAAAACCATCATACGGCGTTGTTCATCAGGAAAACGTGCTAAATTAGGATTTATTTCAAGCGCTAAATCATCCAATTGGCCTGCTGTAATATTTTTCCCATCAATAACCGCCATAACATGAGAAGGAGAAACGGCTTTTTCAGAAGCTTTCTCTAAAGTCTTTAAATCACTCGACGATGAATTCAAACCTTCTTGAGCACTCACCCCTAAACTTGTACTTGCCAATAAAGTTGATGCTAAAAAAAGCGTGATAAAGTTAAATTTCATAAATATACTCCTTAAAAATGAAGGCAGGTTCAAGATTCCAATTTTCTTTACCATAACACTTTAATCTTTAAACATAGAGAAATAAATTAGTAATTTTATTTTAAAAAAGTATAAAATCATCCTTTTATCTCAGTTTCTCCAATCCTATCTAATGCAGATGAAAAACATGATAATAGAGAAAAATGACATATTGTATCTTAAATTACTTTGTATTGTATCAGTTAAATAGCATACTTAAAGTTGACATAAAGCGCTTAGCCTCTTATCTCTACTTTACAATTAGAGTGAAAAATTGCACACCAGCAAGTATAATGGTACCATCTGCATTTCATGATGTCTCCAATGATATCAGACAACCTGAAGGAAATGTAGAGTATGGGGAGAGCATATGAATTTCCCAACAAGAGTGACAACAATTAAAAGAAAGGGCCAGAGATGGTCAGTTTAGGTGTTTTTGCCCGTAAGTTTTTTGGTTCAGCTCATGAGCGACATCTCAAAGCACTCCGCCAAAAAGTTGCACAAATTAATGCTTTGGAAGAACAATTCGTAAAATTAAGTGATGAGCAGCTTTGCCAAAAAACAGATGCCTTTCGTAAACGTCTTAGTGAAGGTGAAAGTGTTGATTTGCTCTTACCAGAAGCTTTCGCGACTGTTCGTGAAGCCGCAAAACGTGTTTATGACATGCGTCCTTTTGACGTACAACTTATTGGTGGAATGGTCCTTCACGATTGCGGCATAGCTGAAATGCGTACTGGTGAAGGTAAAACCTTAATGGCAACTCTACCAATTTATCTCAATGCATTGGAAGGTAAGGGCGTTCATGTTGTGACAGTAAACGATTATCTCGCCAGTCGTGATGCTGAAACAATGGGAAAAATTTTTAGTTTTCTAGGGCTTACAACAGGCGTGATTCTTCATGATCTTGATAGTGATGCCCGCCGAGAGGCCTATGCATGCGACATCACCTATGCCACAAATAATGAATTAGGTTTTGATTATTTGCGTGATAATATGGCCTTCGATCGTAGTCAAATGGTCCAACGTGAACATCATTACGCAATTGTCGATGAAGTTGATTCGATTCTTATTGATGAAGCCCGTACCCCCCTTATTATTTCTGGTCCTCTAGAAGATCGTACTGACTTCTATAACCTTATTGATACATTTATTCCTGCCTTAACTCCAGAAGACTATGAAATAGACGAAAAACAAAAAACAACGACCTTTACCGAAGTTGGTACTGAAAAAATTGAAAAAATGCTCGAACAAGCTGGGCATCTTAAAGGTGAGAGTCTTTATGACATAGAAAATGTCGCTATCGTTCATCATGTCAATAATGCTCTAAAAGCTCATAAACTGTTTGCTCGCGATAAAGATTACATTGTTCGCAATGATGAAATCGTTATTATTGACGAATTTACAGGGCGAATGATGCCTGGGCGGCGTTATTCTGAAGGACTTCATCAAGCGTTAGAAGCTAAAGAGCATGTTGCTATTCAACCAGAAAACCAGACACTTGCTTCCATCACTTTCCAAAATTACTTCCGTATGTATAGGAAATTATCTGGCATGACTGGAACTGCAACAACAGAAGCCGAAGAATTCAGAAATATTTATGGTCTTGACGTTGTCGAAATCCCTACAAATTTGCCAATACAACGTATTGATGAAGATGATGAGATTTATCGAACAGCAGAAGAGAAATATCGGGCAATTGTGCGTGATATCCGTCAAGCGCACGAAAAAGAACAGCCTATTCTTGTTGGAACAACCTCTATTGAAAAGTCAGAACAATTGGCAGAGCGTTTGCGAAAAGAAGGCATTACCGATTTTAGAGTCTTAAATGCTCGCTATCACGAACAAGAAGCATATATCATTGCGCAAGCAGGCGTTCCTAGAGCTCTCACCATTGCAACCAACATGGCAGGACGCGGTACGGATATACAGCTTGGTGGTAATGTTGAAATGCGCATCCGACAAGAGTTACAGGATATCCCCGAAGGTCCAGAGCGAACAGCTAAAATTGAAGAAATAAAAAAAGATGTTCAGAAGCTTAAAGAAAAAGCTTTAGCGGCTGGAGGGCTTTACGTTATCGCTACTGAACGTCATGAAAGCCGTCGTATTGATAACCAGCTTCGTGGACGTTCTGGTCGCCAAGGCGATCCTGGTCGCTCAAAATTCTTTCTCTCTCTTCAAGATGATCTTATGCGTATCTTTGGCTCTAACCGTATGGATGGTATGCTGCAAAAACTTGGATTGAAAGAAAATGAAGCTATTATCCACCCATGGATTAATAAAGCCCTTGAAAAAGCACAAAAAAAGGTCGAAGCACGAAACTTTGAAATTCGTAAAAATCTGCTAAAATATGATGATGTCATGAATGATCAACGCAAGGTTATTTTTGAACAGCGTATGGAGGTCATGAACGCAGATGATTTATCAGAAATGATCCTTGAAATGCGCAATGAAGTCGTAGAGGATCTCGTAGAGGCTTATATTCCATCAGGGACATATTCTGAAAAATGGGATGCAAAAACTCTTGAAGAAGAGCTTCAACAACTCTTTAATCTTGAGCTTCCAGTGGAAGAATGGGCAAAAGAAGATGGAATTGCCGAGGAGCAAATTCTAGAGCGTGTATCAGATGCTGTTACAAAACTTGAAAATGAGCGTACTGAACGATATTCTCCAGAAGTTATGGCTTATTTTCACAAAGCAGTATTGCTCGAAACTATTGACACGTTATGGCGTGAACATCTGGTGAGTTTAGACCATTTGCGTTCTGTTGTTGGTTTTCGTGGTTATGCGCAGCGGGATCCGCTCAATGAATATAAGACAGAATCATTTGAACTCTTTCAAAGTATGTTGAGAAATTTGCGCCGAATTGTCACTTCTAAGCTTATGCGCTTTGAAATCATTCAACACCCCACAGAACCGACCATACCTGAGCAAACTGATGCTGCTTCTTCTGTCTTTAATGATCAAAGTCAAGAAAATGCTCCCACCTTATCGGCACGATCACAAGAAAATAGATTTGTTAATCCACAAGATCGTGACCCTAACGATATAACCACATGGGGAAAAGTTGGACGTAATGAGCGTTGTCCTTGCGGTTCAGAGAAAAAATACAAACACTGTCATGGAGCCTTTATTTGAAAAGCAAATTATGCAAATGAATAAAAAGCGAAATTATGAGCAAGAATTGCGCACCGCTGGTTTAAGAGTAACACGTCAACGACGAGTTATTCTTGATATTTTGACTGATACAAATGATCATCCCAATGCATTTGAAATTTTTCAGCGTGCAAACAAAATAGATTCGAATATTTCACTCTCAACTGTTTATCGAACCATGAAAATATTAGAAGGAAATGGAACAATTCATCGCCATAGCTTTAGTGGTGGTCCATCTCGTTTTGAGCAAGCAGATGGGCAACATCATGATCATCTCATTGATATAGAAACAGGACAAGTCATCGAGTTTCATTCTGATGTTATTGAAAAGCTACAAGAGGAAATTGCAAAATCTCTTGGCTATGATATTATTCATCACCGCCTTGAACTTTACGGAAAAAAAAACTCTTAAAAAAGTGATCATATATCATTAGATAAAAGACCTCAGGCAAATCAAATTTTATAAAAATTTACCTTTAAAATATAATAGTTTTCATTGGCAAAAAAAAAGAATTGCTTTATTACCCCTCTTTGTATGATGCTATACGGTAATTCATTGCCAATATTATAACAAAAAATCATTGCAACAAAATATTATAAAAAATTGTATTATAAAAAATTAGGCCAATATTATCATGGTTTCCTTGCCACAAGATCGTATGAGACAGCTTGAAAAGCGCTTTGAAATAATTGAAAGCCAAATGACGACGAATCCAAATGCTGAAACATATGTTAAATTAGCTTCTGAATATGCAGAACTACAACCCGTTATTGCCTCTATACGCGCATTAAATGCTCTTTACGAAGAGATTACAGAATTAGAAACGATTATCAACGATAAACAAACAGATATAGAGATGCGTAATCTTGCCCAAGAAGAGCTACCATCGTTATATAAAAAAGTAGAGCAATTTGAAAAAGAACTCCAGATTCTGCTTTTGCCTAAAGATGTTGCTGATGAAAAAAACGCTATTGTTGAAATTCGTGCAGGAACGGGTGGATCAGAAGCAGCACTTTTTTCCGGTGATCTTTTCCGCATGTATGAACGTTATGCCCATGCTCACCATTGGAAAGTAGAAGTTATTTCACTTAGTGAGGGGGAAGTTGGCGGATATAAAGAGATTATTGCTACCATTTCAGGAAAAGGTGTCTTTTCTAAATTGAAATATGAATCAGGGGTTCATCGTGTGCAACGCATCCCTGAAACAGAAACAGGTGGACGTATCCATACATCTGCTGCTACCGTTGCTGTGCTTCCAGAAGCTGAAGATATTGATATTGATATTCGTCCTGAAGATATTCGTATCGACACAATGCGTGCATCCGGAGCAGGAGGACAGCATGTTAATACAACGGATTCAGCTGTTCGTATCACGCATATTCCAACAGGAATTATGGTCGTACAAGCAGAAAAATCACAACATCAAAACCGAGCAAGAGCCCTTCAAATTTTACGGGCACGCTTATTCGATATCGAACGACAAAAAGCGGAAAGTGAACGTTCAGCTTCTCGTAAAAGCCAAGTTGGTTCTGGTGATCGCTCAGAACGTATTCGTACCTATAATTTTCCACAAGGACGTGTCACGGATCACCGTATTAATCTAACCTTGTATAAGCTTGATCGCATTCTAGAGGGAGATCTTGATGAGCTTCTTCATGCACTCATCTCAGATCATCAAACAACACTGCTGATGGAAATGGATAATAATTGAGCAAATATTCTTTCAAGAATGTCATCCAACAAATGCAAGAAAAATTGCGCACGAAAGGAATTGCTGAAGCCGATCTCGATGCGAAAATACTCGTTGAATGGATAACAGGAATAAATGCTGCTGAAAGAATTTCTAAACCAGATATGCATCTATCTTCTGAGCATATTATACAAATAGAACAAGCTTTACAACGGCGTATTGCAGGCGAACCCGTTTACCGTATTATAGGAGCACGAGAATTTTATGGTATATCTTTTACATTGTCTCAAGAGACGTTAGAACCTCGCCCTGATACAGAAACGCTGATAGATCTTGTTCTCCCTTTTCTCCAAAAACAGGTCGAAAATTCGAGAAAAACAACATTCCTTGATATGGGAACAGGAAGTGGCGCCATTGCTATTGCACTCCTTAAACAAATTCCCCAATCCTATGCGGTGGCAGTCGATATTTCTGAAGATGCCCTTAGAACAGCAAAAAAAAATGCAAAAAATGCTGAAGTAGCACACCGCTTCACACCTCTTCTTAGCGACTGGTTTGATTCTGTCGCAGATCGCTTTGATTTTATTGTTTCCAATCCACCTTATATTCCCGCAAAAGATATCAAAAAACTTGCAAAAGAAGTGCGCTTACATGACCCATTGCGCGCTCTGATAGGAGGAGAAGATGGACTTGATTTTTATCGAAAACTCGCCCATGAAGCAGCCAACTACTTAAAAGAAAACGGCTATATCGCTGTTGAAATTGGTTTCTCTCAAGAAAATGAAGTCTGCAATTTGTTCGAAAAAAATGGTTTTCAATGTTTAGAAGTGCGCAAAGATCTAAGTGGAATACCCCGCGCACTTCTATTTGCATGCAAACATTAAAATTCCCAATCATCATCCGTGGTAGCAACCGCCTTGCCGATGACATAAGAAGAACCTGCCCCTGAAAAAAAGTCGTGATTTTCGTCAGAGTTTGGTGATAAAGCTGCCAAAATAGCGGGATTAACACGACAAACCTCAGGGGGGAAAAGAGCTTCAAAACCTAAATTCATTAAAGCCTTGTTTGCATTATAATGAAGAAAAATTTTAACATCTTCTGTCAATCCAAGCGCATCATAAAGATCTTCAGTATATTTGCACTCAATGTTATAAAGATCAAAGAGCAGGTTAAAAGCAAAATCTTTAATTTCTTGTCTTTTGGCTTCATCAAGCTTTGCAAAGCCCAATTGGAATTTATAACCTATATAATAACCATGGACTGCTTCATCACGAATGATTAGTCGAATGAGGTCTGCTGTATTGGTCAACTTAGCGCGACTGGCCCAATACATGGGCAAATAAAAACCAGAATAAAATAAAAAGCTTTCCAGCAAAGTCGAAGCAATTTTTTTCTTAAGTGGATCATTTGCTTCATAACGCTCAAGTACTAATCTAGCCTTTTTCTGCAAATGAATATTTTCTTCTGACCATCTAAACGCGTCATCAACTTCTACCGTCGAACAAAGGGTTGAAAAAATAGAGGAATAAGAACGTGCATGAACCGCTTCCATGAAGGCAATATTCGTCAAAACTGCCTCCTCATGCTCTGTTATCGCATCAGCCAGAAGCGAAATGGCTCCTACAGTGTTTTGAATTGTATCTAAAAGCGTTAGTCCTGTAAAAACACGAATTGTCAATTTACGTTCTTCATCCGTTAAGCTTGACCATGAGGGAATGTCATTGGAAAGTGGAACCTTCTCAGGTAACCAAAAATTCCCAGTTAAGCGATTCCATACTTCAAGATCCTTCTCATCATGTAATCTATTCCAATTAACAGCGCACACAACAGGATTTTTGGTTGTAATCTTTGTCATATGATGATCTCCTATAAACTGCAAGAAACACAGCCATCAACTTCCGTTCCACTTAATGCTACTTGCCGTAACCGTACATAGTAAATACTCTTGATACCCTTTTTCCAAGCATAAATTTGTGCGCGGTTAATATCACGTGTGGTCGCTGTATCAGGAAAAAATAATGTTAATGAAAGACCTTGATCAACATGCTGTGTTGCAGCAGCATAGGTATCTATAATTTTTTCAGGGCCAATCTCATAAGCATCTTGGTAAAAATTCAAATTCGTATTATCCATATAAGGAGCGGGATAATAAACGCGTCCAATTTTTCCCTCTTTGCGAATTTCAATTTTTGAAGCAATTGGATGAATAGAAGAAGTGGCATGATTAATATAGGAAATAGATCCCGTAGGTGGAACTGCCTGCAAATTGCGGTTATAAAGCCCATACTCAATAACTAATTTTTTGAGTTCCTGCCAATCCTTTTGATCTGGGATAACAATATTATTCCGTGCAAAAAGCTCTTGCACAAGCGCAAATTGCGGTTTCCATTCTTTTTCAATATATTTTTCGAAAAAACTTCCATCTGCATAAGCTGATTTTTCAAACCCTGCAAACATTTCTTGACGTTCGTGCGCAATTAAATTGGAAGCCCGTATGGCATGATATGTCACAATATAAAAATAGATATTGGTAAAATCAATCGCTTCTGGAGACCCATAATAGATCTGCTCACGCGCTAGAAACCCATGCAAATTCATTTGTCCCAAACCAATCGCATGACTTTCAGCATTGCCTTTCGCAATGGAAGGCACACAGGCAATATTGCTCATATCCGAAACAGCAGTAAGAGCACGAACAGCAGATTCCACGGTCTGTCCAAAATCAGGACTTTCCATTGCTTTGGCAATATTCATGGATCCAAGATTACAGGATATATCACTTCCAATCGTGCGATAAGTTAAATCTGTCTCCAGTTCACTCGCCTCACTCACCTGCAAAATTTCTGAACATAAATTGCTCATACTTATGCGCCCAGCTATCGGATTCGATCGATTAGCAGTATCCTCAAATAAAATATAGGGATAACCGGACTCAAATTGAATTTCCGCTAATGTCTGGAAAAAAACGCGTGCACTTATTTTCTTTTTACGAATCTTTGCATTATCAACAAAAGAACGATAATGCTCCGTTAAAGAAATATCGCTAAAAGGCTTACCTGTCACACGCTCGATATCATACGATGAGAAGAGATACATATCCTCATTATTCCGTGCAAGCTCAAAAGTAATATCAGGAATAACGACACCAAGCGAAAGCGTTTTAATTCTAACTTTTTCATCAGCATTTTCACGCTTTGTATCCAAAAATTTCATAATATCTAAATGATGAGCATGCAAATAAACAGCTCCAGCCCCCTGTCGTGCCCCAAGCTGATTGGCATAAGAAAAAGAATCTTCCAAGAGTTTCATCACCGGTAAAACACCTGAGGACTGATTTTCTATTTGCTTAATTGGTGCCCCTGCTTCCCGCAAATTCGTTAAACAAAGCGCCACACCTCCACCACGTTTTGAAAGCTGCAAAGCCGAATTAACCGCACGACCTATCGATTCCATATTATCTTCAACACGTAGCAAAAAACACGAAACCAATTCACCTCGTTGTTTTTTCCCAGCATTTAAAAATGTCGGTGTTGCCGGTTGAAAACGTCCTGTAATAATTTCATCCACAAAATTTTCAGCAAGAGCTTTATTCCCTTGTGCCAAATATAAAGCTACAAGACAGACGCGATCTTCATAACGTTCAAGATAACGTTTCCCATCAAAAGTCTTCAGTGTATAGCTGGTATAATACTTAAATGCGCCTAAAAAGGTAGGAAAACGAAACTTAAATGCATAAGCACGTTTAAAAAGTTTTTTAATAAAAGAAAAATCATAAAGCTCAAATAAAGCTTTTTCATAATAACCTTCTTCTATTAAGTAATCTATTTTTTCCTTCAGGTTATGAAAAAAAACTGTATTTTGATTAACATGCTGAAGAAAATATTGCCGTGCGGCAAGCCGATCCATATCAAATTGAATATGACCATTTTCATCATAAAGATTAAGCATTGCATTCAGCGCATGATAATCAGTAATCTGATCCGATTTCTGCGATTGTCCTATACCAATTGTTTCCAAAATATTTCCAATCCCTTTTTTACATAAATAACGTCTTCATCAGTTCCACGCAGCTCAAAACGATAAAGGCAAGGTACACAACATTTTTCAGCAATAATTTTACTTGCTAAATTATAATAGCGACCAAAATTACGATTCCCACCGCCAATAACACCACAAATTAATTTTCGGTTCTCAGCTTCATTAAGAAACTGGACAACGGCTTTCGGCACTGCCCCTCTTCCTTCACCATCTGCATATGTAGGAACAACCAGTACATAAGGTTCACCAACCAATGCAGAAGGCTTTCTTTTATCAATTTTGAAGAGTCGTTGACCAAGCTGCGAGACAAAATGCTGTGTATTACCCGTTGCACTCGAATAATAAACAATAAGCCCCATTAAGCACAAAGACCACTAATCATATCTGGTCTAAAACCAGACCAATGATTTTCACCACAAACAACGACAGGAACCTGACGATACCCCAGAGATTGAACAAAACTGTATGCTTGTTCATCACAGGAAATATCAACAACACGATAACGAATGCCTTTTGCATCAAAAGCGCGGCGTGTAGCATCACATTGGACACAAGATGGTTTACTATAAATAGTGATCGACATTTTCTTCAACTTTCACAATTCCAAACAATCAACCCTCAAAGGTCAATCTAATAATTTTATAGGTACTCAAGAATAACAAAAAATAGAAATTGTACGCAAAGCATGTGGTTATTTTTCAAATAGTACACAGCTTCCTGAATATAACAGAATTCCTCATCAAATAACTTCAAAGACTATGATGAGAATAAGAGATTATTCTACAACTTAAATGGCAAAGTCCCCTAGTTATAAAATAATCTTTTGCTTGCATTACAATTCCCTCCTGCTGTCTAAAAAACTAACGTTCTAAACTACCGTTTTCCAAGAGCTCTGTTTTACTCTTTTACGGCAAAAATCAATTACAAAAATGAAAGGGAATCCTTCCAAAAGAGATCCTTCAGCAAAAATACTGCTATACCCTTGGTCAATAAACTCTTTACAATAATGGAAATAACTTAGATACCAAACGAAACACACTAACACCCTCTCTTGTGCTTATTTAGAATCACCAATCATTTTGATACTATATATAGTATATACTCTCTCTCTTTCGTCAAGGTGAATTCAATTATTATTTTTAATTTTCCACGATCTTCCCACTAAAATTTTCAGTACTCAAAACTATGTAATAATATAACATTTTGTTGACAAACGTTATATTATTACATAGTTTCCAAAATAATAAGCAACGATGGTAAAAAATATGGATCTGCTCTTCAATAAGACAACATTAGGCTATAGGAATAGAATAGCAATAAAGAACTTTTCAGCAAAGTTAAAAGCTGGTTCATTGGTCGCAATAACAGGTGATAATGGCGCTGGAAAATCGACACTGCTAAAAGCCATCGCCGGATTGATTAAACCTCTTAAGGGAAAAATTATAAAACAAAAAAAAAGTCGCATTGCTTATCTTGCTCAGCAATGTGATATAGATCAAACATTTCCAATTGATGTGAAAACGCTTGTAAAAACAGGACTGTGGTCTTTTTGTGGATTATGGAAAAATCAGCGCCCTTATGATTCTAAGATTCAAAATGCGCTTAAAATGGTTGGGCTTACAGAACTCGCACCCCGTTCACTTGAAACATTATCAGGCGGGCAATTACAACGCGCTCTTTTTGCGCGTATCATTGTGCAAGATGCCAATATTATTTTGCTTGATGAACCTTTCAATGGTGTAGATCATAGTACCCAAAAAGACCTTCTTGCACTGATCACATACTGGCAACAGCAAGGACGCACAATTCTCACCGCACTCCATAACCCTCTCATCGTGCAAGAATTTTTCCCCCAAATGATTCAAATTGATCAACAAAACGCCTTTTATGGAGAAACAACACAGTTTTTAAACAACACCATTCATCACGTTATGCCACCTCTCTCATCCAATTCTTTCCCTGTTAGCGCACAAAAACAAAATCTTCCCATCAATGATCCTCTCTTTCTTAGGTTATAAGACGTGTATGCATTTTTTCTTGCCCCCTTTGTTGATTTCCAATTTATGCAAAACGCCCTTATCGGTTCTATTTTCCTGTCTATTAGCGCTTGTCCTGTTGGTGTGTTTTTGATGCTCCGTGGAATGAGCTTGACAGGAGATGCTATCTCTCATGCCATTCTTCCTGGTGTTGCAACTGCTTTTCTGATTTGTGGTTTTTCCCTCATATCTATGACACTTGGTGGCATCTTCGCTGGTCTTATTGTTGCTTTAGCAACCATTTTGATTTCACGAAACAGCTTTCAGAAAGAAGATGCATCCATGACCGTCTTTTATCTTATTGCACTCGCGGCAGGTGTCATTATTATCTCACTGAAAGACTCAACAATTGAGCTGCTTCATCTCTTATTCGGATCGGTTCTTGCACTTGATGCACAAGCCCTTTGGTTAATCGCTACTATAATGCTGATTACACTATGCAGCCTTTGTATTTTTTGGCGTGCACTCGTTTTAGAAAGCTTTGACCCCCTCTTTTTTAAATCACTCTCTCCATTGAGTAAATATATTCATATTTCATTGCTTGGACTTGTGGTGTTGAATCTGGTTGGAGGCTTTCAATCACTAGGAACATTACTCTCCGTTGGCATTATGATGATTCCAGCCATTACAGCCCGTTTTTGGTTTTCACGGCTAGGCCCTATTTGCGCGCTTTCCACTCTTTTTGGAATCATTTCTAGCGTATGTGGTCTTCTGCTTTCTTTTCATCTTTCACTTCCCTCCGGCCCTGCTATCATCATTGCCGCAGGATTTATTTATCTTGTTTCCTGTTTGATAAGTCCACGTGGCTTTATTGTAACATGGTTTCCCCACCTCTTTTATACCTCCTCACTTTAAGGAAAAAAATGTGCCTAAGTTTGCTCAAAAATTTGCTCTTCTTGGAGCTTTATTGCTTGCCCTTTCTCCATTTTCTGCTTCTGCACACAATAAAATCAAAGTTGTTGCGAGCTTTTCTATTCTCGCAGATCTCGTCAAAAATGTAGGAGACAACCATATCTCTATGACCACTTTTGTAGGTCCCAATGCGAATACCCACACTTATGAACCTACCCCCCATGATGCTCAAGCTCTTAGAAATGCTCAAATTATTTTCATCAACGGGCTTCATTTAGAAGGATTTATTGATCGCCTCATTACAGCAAGTGGTACAAAAGCACTTCTTGTCGAAGTTAGCGCTAACATTCCCTCCCTCAAAATGAAAAATCAAGAACATAATGCCCATCACCACCACAGCGTTATTGATCCACACGCTTGGCAAACCATTCCCAATGTCAAAATCTATGTGAAGAATATCGCTGCTGCTTTTTGTAAAATCGATCCACAATCCTGCACCAGCTACAAAAAAAATGCCGAAACCTACATTCAAAAACTTAAAATAGCACAAGATACCCTGAAAACAAAAATTGCTACCATTCCTAAAGATAAACGTATCATTATCACATCTCATGACGCCTTTGGCTATTTTGCCAAGGAATATGGTTTTACTATCCTTGCCCCTCAAAGTGCTTCAACAGAAGCTGAAGCATCCGCAGCCGATGTTGCTAAACTTATCAAACAAATTAAAGCGAATAAAGCAGCTGCACTATTCGTTGAAAATATCTCTAATCCCCGTCTCATAAAACAGATTGCAAAAGAAACAGGCTTAACAATTGGTGGAACACTTTATTCTGATGCATTGTCAAACAAAAATGGTCCAGCAGCAACTTATCTCGATATGATGGAACATAATGTGAATACCATCATTGATGCCATCACAAAACATTAAGATCTTCTACAAAAGAGATAAAAAAGAGTTCATAAAATCATAAGTCTATGATTATATTACTAATGATGCCCAACATCTATAATTGATAACATTGATATGAAATAAAGTGACTTTTACAGAGAAATTTATATTCAATAGATTCTAAGATAGATAAAGTAAGTGGATTTATTACCTCATGGTGCCCAAATCATTAGCAGTAGCACTCTACTTTTCAATGATTCTTTTACAATAACTCTCGACACTTGAAACGATTCATAAGAAGCATTTGGTGTCTCTTTCTTAAAATATTTTTATCTATCCAACCCCATTTATAACATGCAAGTGGGATTAGCGTATGAATAAAAACCACTTGAAGAAAAAATGCCTCTTCTAAAGAGTCTCAACACAATAATTTTTGCAATGTTGGAGACTGAAAGAGAGTATGATGATGTCCCCAGCTTGCATTTTTATAAGCATAAAGATGGCGATACACTATGGATTTTATGTTATACCACTCATAAAAGACTGCGTGAAAAAATAGTTGAAACAACCTTGTAAGATATTTTTTAAAACAAGTGCGTGAATTGGCAACCCAATAGCCTTCTGTTTAGGTATTCTGTTTTGTATGAGAGGTGCAACTCTATTCAAAGAACGTAATAAAAAAATGTGTTCAGCAATGCGTAATCTCCATTATGTAAGAGACATTGGCTCAGATTTTTTTTGAAAATCGCAATACTAAATTAAAAGATGATGCTAAAGATAGAAACTATTTTTTATCTTGATGCTTTCATATTCTCCCTAAATTAAGCTGTCTCCTCATTTTAGAAATTACATAAGAAGACAAGCTTATTCCACTCTGACATACAAAAACTGAATACAGCACCAAACCGTCTTCATATTTATCTCAAACATACTGCTGTATAAAGTTTAGGTTGATTTATAAGCAACAAAAAAGCACGCGCTTTATAAGAAAGTAATATCATAAAACCATTAATAGACTGGCAATACATTGAAAAATATACCAGCTTTTATAAAATGCTTTGCAAAACAATAATATAACTGTCTTTGTCTCTGCTGATTCTTATAGGTGTTCGCACCAATCCCTTATGTTATATTCATAAAGATCTGTTTTAGGATGATCTATAGGCAATTTTTAACTCAAGACTATAGAAAGATCGATGAGATGTTACAGATGTGTTTCATCTGCTTTTATCGTTAACAGTCATGAAAATTCTAAAACAAGCACGCCTTCTATATCTCAGTGATTTTTTTGCAACTTATCAGATACCCTCGCTGAGAATTGCATAGTGATTTACATGAGAAAAAATAAACTTGTAGCATGCGCGCATAGGTTTCTCTCTAATTTATGTGATTGGTAGAAAAAACAAATGCTTCTTATAGGAGCTCTGAAATCATTTTAGATCATATGGTCAGCGGTAAAATAGAATGCGCCTATTCTCGTACAGACTATTTAGAACAGCGTCGTATTTTGTGGATCAAATAGACTTCTTATGTTAGGGATCAAAGCTAAGATATGGGGTGCATCCTCCCTTATCTGTGACGCATTTTTCTCTCTATTTCTCTCATTTACTTTTTATAAGATACATAAATTATTACATCAAGAAACATATGATAATATGTTGTTTTTTATAATGAAAATGATGTTTGAAAATAATATTCTTCTTACAGACCGTGAAACCGCAAAATTTTTTCATATAAATGTTTTGACATTCTCAGCGCCATGGGACAATGGATCATTACCAAAACTATTAAAATTTTGTTTTTAATCCCGCCGGTTACAACCTGATTTTGTAAATGTAATCGAGAAAGTCAAAAAGCAACATTATCATGACGCAGCATAAAAGAGAGTCGTGTCACATCAATTAATGCTTACTTATTATTTGTGCGCTTTCCTGTGTTTTTATTAAAAGTATGAAAATTCTGATGAGCAACTGTGAAACTTAGTTTTTGACCATAGTCGTGTGTCAAGCGTTCTTTTATTTCAATCGTAAAGATGATACCATTCCAACGCGTTAAAACATGGCAACCTGTTCCAATAGGCTTGATAAGCTCAATTTTTGTGTGAAAGACTGGTCCTTTATCTGGATGTTCGCCCAATAAGATTATTTCAGGTCTGAATGCTAAAAGATCAGTTTCTTCGCCATAAGTAAATGAATGCCCTAAATGTTGTTCTAAGACATGGCGATCAAGAAAATTCATAGGAGGAGAACCAATAAAATCAGCAACAAATGTTGTTGCTGGAGTATCGTAAATTTCCATTGGTGTTCCAATTTGCTCGATAGCTCCTTTATTCAAAACGACTATTCTATCAGCTAATGTCATAGCTTCTAGTTGATCATGGGTAACATAGAGGCTCGTTGTTCCTAATGAACGCTGTAGTGTTTTTATTTCAATACACATTTGCGCCCGTAATTTTGCATCAAGATTTGAAAGAGGTTCATCAAAGAGAAAAACACGGGGTTGACGTACAATCACACGCCCCATTGCAACACGCTGGCGTTGTCCTCCTGATAATTGTCGTGGTTTACGATCAAGAAATGGTTCTATCTCCAAAAGCTTTGCAGCATGTGCGATACGTTTTTTAATTTCTTCTTTAGGGGTTTTACGATTTTTAAGACCATATTCTAAATTTCCACGAACTGTCATATGGGGATAAAGGGCATAATTTTGAAAAACCATAGCGATATCACGATCAGCTGGTTCACGATCATTGATACATTCGTTATCAATGCATAATTCACCTGAGGTAACTTGTTCAAGTCCTGCTATAATACGTAATAAGGTCGATTTTCCGCACCCTGAAGGACCGACAAGAACAAGAAGTTCTTTATCGGCAACAGTTAAGTTTAAATCATCAATGACCAGAATGCCGTTGTCATACTGTTTTTTTATATTTGATAACTGGATTATGGCCACAATTACTTCTCCGTTTCAATAAGGCCTTTGATAAAAAGCCGCTGCATGAAGATAACAACAAGAACAGGGGGAACCATGGCAACAACCGATACTGCCATGAGTATATTCCATTGAGGATCATGTTGAAGTGATTCGACAATAAGCTGTTTTAAAATAATAAGGATCGTTTGATGATTTTGATCCGTTGTGATGATAAGAGGCCAGAGATATTGTATCCATCCATAAATGAACATAATGATAAATAAGGCAGCGATATTGCTTTTACTAAGAGGAAGAAGGATATCCTTAAAAAATTTAACTGGACCTGCACCATCAACACGTGCCGCCTCTAAGAGTTCATCTGGAACAGTCAAAAAAAACTGGCGAAATAAAAATGTAGCGGTTGCAGATGCAATAAGTGGAATAATCATTCCACTATAGGTGTTAACCATCCCCAATTTTGCAACAATCTCATAGGTTGGAAGAATACGAACTTCGACAGGGAGCATCAATGTAACAAAAATAAGAACAAAAGCAGTTTTTCGGAAGGGAAAGCGCATGTAAATAATTGCATAAGCAGACAAAAGTGAAATAATAATTTTTCCAATACTAATCCCAAGAGCCATAATGAATGAATTCATTAAGAGTGGCCAGAGGTTGGGCAAACCTAGCCGTGCAAGG
Source organism: Bartonella sp. CL25QHWL (assembly GCF_042195335.1). Taxonomy (NCBI): domain Bacteria; kingdom Pseudomonadati; phylum Pseudomonadota; class Alphaproteobacteria; order Hyphomicrobiales; family Bartonellaceae; genus Bartonella; species Bartonella sp. CL25QHWL. The sequence goes on from NZ_JBHIOE010000008.1 coordinate 81,602, forward strand.
CCATCACCAAAGATTGTTTTATAATTTTCCAGAGCGTATTTCCCAGGCAAAAGAGGAAGTGTTCCTGAGTTAAATGCTGCTGAACTATGAGTTGATGCAATGATAGCAACATAAACTGGAAAGCAAATAATGATAATACCAACAATGAGAGTAATATGGGTTAGAAATTTCAAAACAGGGCGATTTTCAACCATAATTTGTTTCCTAATATTGTACACGGCGCTCAATCCAGCGAAACTGGATAAACGTTAAGACAATAACCATCAACATCAATATTGTTGATTGTGCTGCTGATGCACCGATTATTTGATTTCTAAAGCCATCGTCATATACTTTATAGACGAGTATGCTCGTTGCACGCGCAGGACCTCCAGAAGTTGTATTATCAATAATACCAAAAGTATCAAACATAACATAATTGACATTGACAATAAGAAGGAAAAACGTCGTTGGTGAAATTTGCGGGAAGACCACTGTCCAAAATCGTTTAAAGGGACCAGCACCATCAATGGCGGCTGCTTCTATTTGAGAACGCGGAACAGACTGAAGACCTGTAAGAAAAAAGAGAAAATTGTAAGAAATTTGTTTCCAACTAGCCGCAATGACAATAAGAATCATTGCTTGAGTGCCATTAATACGATAATTCCATAGCACTCCTATTTTCTCGAGAAGAAAAGGCATAATTCCGATGGTGGGATGAAAGATAAACAGCCATAATATACCTGCCAATACTGGAGCAACAGCATAGGGCCAAAGCAAAAGCATTGTATAAGCCTTTTTTGCACGGATGACACGATCAACACAGACAGCTAAGAGAAGTGATATTGTCATTGAAGCGACAGTAACTGAGATGGAAAATACTGCGGTTGTAAGAAGCGATTGCCGATAAGTAGGATCAGAAAGAACGGTTAGATAATTCTCAAAACCAATAAAGGTTGTTGTAAAGCCAAAAGTGTCTTCACGCTCAAAAGATGATTTTATTGCTTGAGCAGCAGGCCAAAAGAAAAACAAAAAAGTCACAAAAAGCTGAGGAAAAAGCAGTCCATAAGAAAGTAGATTATTTTTAAAATATGCATGTTTTTCTTGCATTCGTAGGGCTCTTTAAATGTAGAGACTTTAAAAAGGTAAACAAAAAGGACTCAACTGTTTTTGTTGAGTCTTTAATGTTTAACAATAAAACGAAATTAATGATTAGATCTTTCAAATTCACGCAAGAGTTTATTTCCACGTTCAACGGTCTCATCTAAACCATCTTTCGGCGTTTTTGAACCACTAAGAACAGCTTCCAACTCTTGATCAAGAATGGCACGGATTTGTGGTAAATTACCAAATCTTATCCCTTTTGAGTTAACTGTTGGTGGATTAAGATTAATCTGTTTGATAGCTATATCCGCACCTGGCGTTTTTTCATAGAAATGTTGTTTTTTACTCAATTCATAAGTCGTTTTTGTGGTTGGAAGATAACCTGTCTCCTGATGCCATTTTGCTTGATTTTCTGTTTTCGAAAGAAATTTAAGAAAAGCGGCTGCCCCTGCATATTCCTTTGGGGTATGGCCCTTAAACGCCCAAATAGAAGCTCCCCCAATAACTGAATTTTGTGGTGCTCCTTCTGTATCCTTATAGTACGGTAGCATACCAACCCCCACATTAAACTGAGCTTCAGAAACAATTCCAGCATGTGATCCTGAAGATTGCATAAAAATTGCACAATTTTGTGCCATAAACATTGGTGTTGAATCTAATGCACCTGCTGGACCACCATAGCGGAAAATACCTTGATCAGACCACTTTTTCAGGTCAGTCCACATACGCACTTGTAAAGGTCCATTAAATGTAAGTTCTGAATCAAGTCCTTTAAAGCCATTTTCCTTTGTTCCAAACGGAACATTATGCAACGCTGAAAAATTTTCTATACCAATCCATTGAGCGGCATAAGCCATTGTAAAACCACAAGTTGCTGCTTTAGTCTCAAGAATTTTTTTGGAAAAGTTTTCTATATCTTGCCACGTTTTAGGAGGCTGTTCTGGATCAAGCCCTGCTTTTTTAAAGATATCTTTGTTATAATAAAGGATGGGTGTTGAAATATTGAATGGCATAGAAACCATACGCCCCTGTTCATCGGAGTAATAACCACTAATAGCAGGGAAATAATCTGTAGGATCAAATTCTTGTTTTGTATCAGCCATAAGTTGATAAAATGGGTAGATTGCGCCTTTTGCAGCCATCATAGTTCCAGTACCAACGTCATAAATTTGGGCAAGTACTGGCTGTTTCTTTCCACGAAATGCTGCAATAAGTGAAATCAACCCCTCTTCATATTCACCGCGATATGAAGAAACAACTTTATACTCAGATTGACTTGCATTAAAATCGTTAATGAGACTTTCAGTTTGCTTTCCTAATTCACCACTCATAGAATGCCAAAAGCTGATTTTTGTCTGCGCAAAACTTGCTGTTATTCCCGCTGTGGACATTATGATAGCAACCGTGGCCGCTATGGAAAGATAAAAACGACTCATGGTTCACCCTTTCTGAAGTGATGGAATACAAACTACCCCTAAATTTATAGTATTACACATGAACATGCTATGACAGTTTTATTTCAGAAACATATTCTCTCATTTAAACAGGAACCACCAAAAGGTCAAATGAATTTGTTTAAATTTATTCATTTTCTTTTATAAGCATTCTTATGTATTAACGAAGAGACAAATAAAACTTTTCTTAAAATTAAAAATCATTTTGAGCGCTTAATAGTCTCTTTCCCTGTAACAAGATCACGCCCCTCACGCAAAACAAAATGACAATGTATGACCAATTTCCATGCTGTTAAAAAATCTTTCAATACATCTACATTTCGTGATAGCTCCTATAATATAAGCCATAAAGCCTCTCCACTAAAGTATATAAGACTTTTTGTATACCATCACTTTTACACTTCATAAGAGTGCAAAACGACATCATCATGTGAGACCCTAATGCTTCAACAAATCTTGCATTTAAAATACGTTAAATGAATATTTTTATTCTTTTCTCAATCATTTTTTATCCACACACCAACCCTGCTTGTAATGTGCAAACGAATGATTTGAATTGATTCATTGTAAAAAGATTTGAAATAAGAAAATCTTATGTATTAAGGTCTATTATTCACATGAATAAACCATTAATTATCATTATAAATCAATGTATTATTGTTATATATTAGATAATTTTTATTCTTTTATTACGCTAGCTTTATGAAAATATATAGTTCCTTTTGTGTTGATGTGTTTTTTACCTTTGTGCACGCAATTGCAATGCGAGATCAGGTTGATCTGTCGTAATGTAATGTACAGGCATATCAAGCCAATGTGATAACCGAGCTTTTCCATTAATTGTCCATACCCCTACAGTAAAACCAGCCTCAAGAGCTGATTCAATAAAGTTCTGTGAAACAATGGAGCCATCTAAACTTAGATCAGAATAACCTAATTGCTTCCATTCAGAAAAATGACGGTACATATCACCTTCAAAATTATCAACACATGGACCAGATGGTATTCCTGCTTCAATAAAAGGACGAAGGATAAAAGGATCAAAACTAATTGCAGAAACCCGTTCTAATAAATTTCGGCTTTTTATTAGTGCAAGCGCTTTTTGGGATAATATTGTTTCACGCTCCACTTCACCACATGTTTTGATTTCAAGATGCAATGCAACATTCGTTGGTGCTAAAAGATCAAGCACTTCTTCTAATAAGGGAGGTGCTTCTTGGCTTCCTTTCACGCAGAGTTGTTTGCGTGTTTCATTATCAATGTCGTGAATATACCCCTTTTTCCCAACCAATTGGTCTAAACGGAAGTCGTGAAAGACAACCACTTCACCGCTTTTCAGCAAATGAACGTCGCATTCAACTTCATCAACACCTAACGCTATAGCATTATTAAATGCTGAAAGGGTATTTTCAGGATAAAGATGAGCTCCTCCACGGTGTGCAACAATTTTTTTCTCAGACATGCAAAATCCCACACTTCTCAATTTTAAACGATATTGACGTACAGATTGTCAGATAAAGGCTTATTCTTCATTTCAATTATTCCCATTCAATAGTACCAGGAGGCTTTGAGGTTACATCATATACAACACGATTAATCCCTCTAACTTCGTTAATAATACGTGCTGCTGTCTTACTTAAAAATGCCATATCATAGGGATAAAAATCAGCGGTCATTCCATCTACAGATGTGACAGCGCGAAGAGCACAAACAAATTCATAAGTGCGATCATCCCCCATAACACCAACAGTTTGAACTGGAAGAAGAACAGCAAAAGCTTGCCAAATTTCATCATAAAGACCGGCCTTACGGATTTCCTCAAGATAAATAGCATCTGCTTCGCGTAAAATTTCTAATTTTTCACGTGTTACAGCACCTGGACACCGAATTGCAAGGCCGGGACCTGGAAAAGGATGGCGACCAATAAACTGCTCCGGTAGCCCTAACTCTCGTCCTAGCGAGCGAACCTCATCCTTAAAGAGCTCACGTAACGGTTCTACAAGTTTCATCTTCATCTGTTCTGGTAGCCCACCCACATTATGATGGCTTTTAATGGTTACCGTTTCACCAATAGCAGACACACTCTCAATAACATCTGGATAAAGTGTTCCTTGTGCTAAAAACTCTGCACCTCCTATTTTTTTCGTTTCTTCTTCAAAAACTTCAATAAAAAGGCGACCAATTGTTTTGCGTTTTTTTTCTGGATCTGTCTCACCTTTTAAAGCATTAAGAAACACATCAGCAGCATTAACGTGAATAAGCTCTATATTATAGTGATCACGAAAGAGCGTGAGAACTTCTTCAGCTTCATTCTTGCGCATCAGCCCATGGTCTACCAAAATACATGTCAGTTGATCTCCTATAGCTTCATGAAGGAGTACCGCTACAACAGATGAATCCACTCCCCCTGAAAGACCACAAATCACACGACTTTTCCCAACTTTTTGTCGTATCGTAGCAATTGCCTGCTCACGATAAGAAGCCATTGACCAATTGCCTGTAATAGCAGAGATCTTATGAACAAAATTTTGCAAAAGTTTTGTACCATCCGGTGTATGGATAACTTCAGGATGAAACTGTACCGCATAAAAATGTCTTTTTTCATCCGCAATAGCCGCATAGGGAGCTCCTTTTGAGGTTCCTATGACACGAAAACCTTCTGGTAAAACTGCCACACGGTCACCATGGCTCATCCATACTTGATAACGAGAACCTTTTTTCCACACTCCATCAAAAAGGGCACTCTCTTCTTGCACTTCCAAAAAAGCACGCCCAAATTCACGCTCATGCCCAACTTCAACCTTTCCTCCAAGCTGAACACACATGACTTGTTCACCATAGCAAATACCCAGAATCGGAATACCCGCCTCAAAAATTTCCATTGGAGCACGCGGAGAGCCCTCATCAATAACGGAATAAGGACTCCCTGATAAAATAATAGCTTTAGGATTTATGCGGCGCACAACTTCTAAAGCCAATTGAAAAGGAGCAATTTCACAATATACCCCCATTGCTCGTACCCGTCGTGCAATAAGTTGTGTAACTTGTGAACCAAAGTCAATAATAAGAACAGTGTCTGGATGTGATATGCTCATAGAAAACCAATCAACAATTGTAAAAGAAAACTCATGAGAGTTATGATTTAATCTTTCTCTTTTCACAAGCCTGTTTTCTTAAGAAAAAGATTATTCTCGTAAAGTTTATGATAAAAAGTGCAAAAATATGGATCAATGTTTTTTTTGCAACACAGATAAAAAGAACCCATCTGTTTGTGTTGTGGCTGGCGACAAAGTAAGTCCATAATTTGAAAAAACTGGTTGCACAGGAGAAAAACTAAAATGTTTCTGCCAAAGCGCTGGCATATCTATTGGAGAAAAATGAGAATGTTGTTGAAGGAAATGGGAAATTTGTTCCTCATTTTCATCTGTAAAAAGAGAACAGGTAATATAGATTAGGCGCCCATTTGGCTTAAGATAAGCTATCGCTTCATTCAAAATAGCCCTCTGTTCTGTTTGGCGTTGTTTCACCTGTTCTAATGTTAAACGCCATTTCGCATCTGGACGACGACGCCATATTCCTGTCCCACTACATGGTGCATCTAGTAGAACTCTATCCATCTGGCCTATTAATGGCTTCAATTCTTCTTTTTGTGCTCGTGTTTGTACATTACGAACACCAGCGCGTCGAAGACGATCAAAAATAGGAGCTAAGCGCGCTTTATCGGAATCATAAGCATAAATTTGTCCACGATTGTTCATATCGGAAGCTAAAGCTAATGTTTTGCCCCCAGCACCTGCACAATAATCTAATACCTGCATGCTCTCTTGCGCGTCCACAAGGTGAGCAACAATTTGAGATCCTAAATCCTGTATTTCAAAGTGTCCTTTTTGAAAAGCTTGTTCCACTTGAACATTGGGATGACGATTAAACTTTTCAATCGGTGCAATTCTTAAAGCTTGCCCAAACCATGGAAAAGATTTAAGTTTGGTTTTTGCTAATTCTTTCAGCACCTTTTCTGGTGTTGCCTTTAGGTTATTTACCCGTATGTCTAAAGAAGGACGCGTTGCTAACGCAGCCGCTTCAGTGATCCAATTATCACCAAATAAAGGACGCAGATGTGCTTGACACCATTGTGGAATATCACCACGAATATAGTCTGGAGCATCCACTAATTGCTGACCTTGCCACGATTTACGCTGCTTAGCCCCTAATAACTGTGGTGCAAACCGATCTTCTGCCAACTCACCGTCAATTTGCTCCAGCGTCATTTTTCCATAATCTAATAAGGCACCAAAAACGATATCTCGGATATCATCACTCTCCATACGCCATTGTAAAGAATAACGTCGTCTTAAAACATCATAAACGATTGTACCAATAGCTGCGCGATCACCTGCTCCAGCAAAGCGATGAGAAAGCCCCCAATCCTTTAAAGCTGCTCCTACTGGGCGATGCTTCATTTCTATCTCTTTGAGAACATCTATTGCTGCTTGCAAACGCCCACCTAATCGCATTCATTTCTCCCATTAAAATAATAAAATTTTAAATCATCTAAAAAAATAATATTATCGTCTTCTTGCCAATGGAACCTTCTCAAAGCCATAAAAAATTTACATTCAATATTAAAATGATCTGATCATACTTTTTTATAAAATCCAATTTAGAGTATCTAGATTTTTCCTTTCATCTTCTGCCCATTCGCTTTTTATCCTTCTACCTCTTATGCTAAAAGATACGTAGCCATCCATAAAGAACTTATTTCCGCCATGCATTACGAAAAAATCAAATATCTCCCATCTTTGTACGGCTATCCTGCTGAAAAAATAGAAAAAGTCTTCTCATAAAATTAAACAATTTCATCTTACGTTCAACAAAAAATTAACTTTTTAGAAAATGCTTGGAACCACTATTTGGCATGACCGTTTTTACTCTAATGGCAACTGCCAGACAATTTAAAAGGAGAAAATAATGACTTATAATAATGGAAAAACAACTTCGTCTAAAAGCCGTCATAATACAATGCCCTCAAACAACGGAAAGAAATCCATCCAAAGTGATCAGACAAACACTCGCCAACGTGCGTCAAAGACTGGACGGAAGACAACAAAAAGTTAATTCTAATTTTATATAACTTATTTCATATAGTCTTAACAGAAAGAATTAGAGTTTTGACCTCTAATTCTTTCCTTTTTGGGATTATTACACCAAATTACAAACAGAAAAAAGCGCAGTCTCTCTTTCTTATTCTCGGAAGATTTTATATTTATGCAATATGACATTAGGATCTTGTATCTTTAAACTGGCCCACGATAATTTGGACTCTCTCGTGTGATAGAAACATCATGCGTATGACTTTCATGGAGTCCCGCATTCGTAATACGTACAAACGTTGCTTTTTCACGAAACTCTACAAGATCTTTTGCTCCAACATACCCCATCGAAGCACGAAGTCCACCAGCAAGCTGATGTAGAACTGATGCTATAGGACCTTTATAAGCCACCTGCCCCTCTACACCCTCAGGAACCAACTTAAGTTCATCACGAACATCATCTTGAAAATAGCGATCTGCCGATCCTCGTGCCATAGCACCAACAGATCCCATGCCGCGATAAGCTTTAAAGGATCGTCCTTGATATAGATAAACTTCACCAGGGCTTTCTTCTGTACCCGCTAAAAGAGAGCCAATCATAGCAGCACAAGCCCCACCTGCTAAGGCTTTAGCAAAATCACCCGAAGCTTTTATCCCCCCATCAGCAATAACGGGAATACCGACCTTATCAGCAATTTCTGCCGCACTCATAATGGCTGCAAGCTGAGGAACACCAACACCTGCAACAATTCGCGTTGTGCAAATAGAACCAGGACCAATACCAACTTTTATAGCATCCGCACCACTGTCAATCAAAGCCTGTGTTGCTTGCGGAGTTGCGACATTACCAGCAATAATGGCTGGAGAAAACGTCATTTTTTTAATACGCTCAACTGTGTCTAATACACGCTGAGAATGTCCATGTGCAGTATCAATCACTAGAATATCAACACCTGCATCAATTAATCGTTCAGCCCGCTCAAACCCATCGTCCCCTACACTACTTGCAGCTGCAACACGCAAGCGACCTTGCGAATCTTTGGCAGCGTTTGGATTTAATTTTGCTTTTTCAATATCCTTAACTGTTATCAGTCCGACACAACGATTCTGTTCATCCACAACTAATAATTTTTCAATACGATGATGGTGTAAAAGATACTTTGCTTCATTGAGTTGAACATTTTCACGCACTGTGATTAAATTTTCATGCGTCATTAATTCATAAATTTTTTGTTTGGGATCCGATGCAAAACGCACATCCCTATTTGTCAAAATGCCAACAAGCCGTCCAGCAGTTTCACCTTTAGCACCATTTTCAACAACCGGAATACCGGAAATACCATGAGAGCGCATCAAAGATTTTGCTTCTTCAAGTGTTGCATCTGGTCCAATGGTGACTGGATTAACAACCATACCAGATTCAAACTTTTTTACTTGGCGGACCTCTTCTGCCTGCTCTGCAGGAGACATATTACGATGAATAACCCCAAGACCACCAGCTTGAGCCATCGCAATAGCCAAACGCGATTCTGTTACCGTATCCATTGCCGCAGAAAGCAATGGCAAATTGAGCTTAATATCCGCTGCAATGCGCGTACTGAGATCCACTTGACTAGGCATAACAAGAGAATGACCGGGTTGTAAAAGTACATCATCAAAAGTCAGTGCCAATGCACCTGTCCCCGTTTCAACAATCTTTGCCATAGCAAAATTCCTTTTATAATAAAACACCGCAAGGAGCTTTAAAATACAACTGCGGTTCTCATACATGGTAGATTGGCAAAAAATTATGCCATGCTACAAACAAAATGAAAAGAAAAATAAAATATTTTTTTAAGTGTGGTTTATAAAAATTTACAATTGTGATTCAATAGGTAACCAACTTATTATTTTTGCAAATGCGCGACGCCAAAAATTGCTTTCTGGATCATAGTCAATGCTATATTTTTTTTCATTTTCAATAAAATCCCAATAAATACGATTATTATCACCAAGACGCAGATGATAGCTCATTTCCCCTGTGGTTTCTTCAGAAAACAACAAATCTAATCTTGCTGTAATGGGAGCACATTCAAAAAGAATGCCCATTTCTGTATTTAATGATGCTGATCTTGGATCAAAATTTAAAGATCCAATAAAAGCTGTTTTACGATCAATTAAAAAAGCTTTGGCATGTAAACTTGCCTTACTCGATCGAAACAATCGTAACCCATGAGTATTGCCTTCCGCTTTTAATTCATAAAGATTAACACCACTTTTCAACAATGCCTTACGATACGGTACATAACCACCATGCACTAATGCTACATCAGTAGCTGCTAAAGAATTTGTCAGAATTTTGACATCAACACCCTTTGAAACCAAATTACTAAAATTCTGCGTGCCAACCTTACCAGGAACAAAATAAGGTGACGTAATCTGAACCGTTTTTTGGGCATTTCCAATAACCTTTGAAAGTGCCTTCATAAGCCAATTGCTTGCTTTTTTACGCAATGCTTTTTCTGGAGGGTCAGAAAGAACAACAACTTTGTCTGCTAAAAATAACCGCTTTCCTGTTTGGATAAAACAATTAAAGTTAATGTGCTCTTTGACATAATCTAAATAAACTTTTGCAACCTTGGAATCACGAAACTTTCGTAATTTATCTTTCCAATAGCTAAGATCACTTGCGCTTTTAGGAACAACCAAAGTATGAATTGGCAAAACAACAGCACTATTCCAAAAATCATCAAAGATACTTTCTACCTTTTTAACAGAGGGACCGATTAACATCAAATCTAAATCTCGAAAATGGGATTCTTTACCAGCATCAAAATAAGAATCTGCAAGATTACGTCCTCCTACAAAAGCGACCCTGCCATCAACAATAAAAGCTTTATTATGCATTCTACGTGTTACGGTAATTGCCCGTAATATAATTTCTAAACCACGGCGTAAACCACCTTTACGAGATCGCCCTGGATTAAACATTCTCACCTCAATATGAGGATGTTTATCTAGCGCAATATAAGCTGGATCACGTGCCTGAGCATTAATATCATCCAAAAGAAGCCGTACCCGAACACCCCGATCTGCTGCCTCAACTATTTCACTTAATAATAGGCGCCCCGTTAAATCATCGTCCCAAATATAATACATCAGATCAAGGCTACGCCCAGCCTCTGCAGCTCCTATTGCACGAACACAAAACGCATCCAAATTGCTGATAATGAGGGAAAGGGCATCTTTATCAATCCCCAATCCATTTTCTTCCTCAGCTAATTGACTGACGATACGATCAAGCTTAGTTTCATCTTTCTGAATAGGTAACGCATAAGAACACTGCCCCCTAGCATTTTTCACAAAACGCCCATAGGTGTAGATTGCCAACATAGATGCAATAAAAAAAAAGAGGACAAAACCAATAACAATCTGTAAAAGAGTCAAAGAGGATAAACTTTCTATTTTAAACTATCACATCATCAGTAATGCAAACGATAACACTAATCACTTTATCTTAATCGTATAGCAGATAAAATGCCACTTCTTGCTTAAGAGAGTATAAATTTAATATTGATGATACAAAAATTTTAGCGGTAGTATTTAAAAGTTTTTAAAAATGCTTCTCTGTTTTAATAAATGTAAACTTAACTAAAATTGTATAAATTGAAACAAACGATTAAAATAATCACATAAAATTTATATTTGATTTAAATCTACAAAATCATCCTCTATAGATAAATTTTACAATAAATAATTGTTTTCTTAAGCTTCCCCCACGAACTTTATCAAAATCCACTCTATTTTTTTGAAACTCATGCTTGTCATGAAGAGAAATTTGTTATGAATTTTACTTTCGTTCTTGATTTCTTATTGCTCTCAATTCTTCCATTTTTCTATAAAGTGTAGAGCGACCAATATGAAGGCGGCGCGCAATCTCACTCATATGTCCTTTATAATGTTTAATCGCTTTCTCTATAATATCATGTTCCATCTCTGCAAAAGTACGCACATGCCCATCAGTATTCAAAAATTTTATCGATTCTTGTTCATTATCTTCTTGTATATTACCCTCAATGATATTGGGAACATTCATTAATGAATTTCCCATTAATTGCGGAAAATCTCGAACAGTTAATAACGGTCCTTCACTGAGTAAAATCGCACGAAATAAAAAGGTTTCAAGCTCATTTCTATTGCCAGGCCAATCATACTGCATAAGCAAGGAAAGAGCAGAGCCTGCTAAACCATGGACATGTGATCGCCCTGTTTCTGTGATAATGCGATCAATCAAACGTTGTGTAATCTCTGGAAAATCATCCCTTAATTCTCGTAAAGCAGGGACGCTAATAGACAAGTGAGAAAATTGTTCAAACAAACTATGCAAAAAAAAGTTCTCATTAACCAAGTCCTTTAAACGCGATGTTGAAATAGCAATGATCCGAAAAGGGAAAAATCCTCCTTTTGTATCCCTTTCCCTCTCTTTAAGGTAATGAGCAAACCGTTTTTGCTGTATGGGCTCAAGTCGATCAATATCACAAAGGCAAAGTGTCCCTTTTTCAAGAGAAGAAACCAATGGTAGGAATTCTTTAAACCACTGCTGATTTTCTTCTTCTGGATCAACGATGGCTGAACATTGAAAGCGAACAAAAACACCCTCCGAAAATAATCCCTCATGATGAATAATCCGAGCTAATGTCTCACGTCCTGTTCCAGCTTCCCCCTCTATCAAAAGATTCTGTAAAGAAGTTGCTGCTTGTCTCGATTGTTCTAACACTATCTGCATAGCTCTACTTTTTACGCAAAGATCAGAAAACCGTAAATGATTCTCTTTTTTTCGCCGAATATCTCGAACCTCATGCTCCAAGGCAGAAATAAGAGCAAGAATATCCAAAGTAACTCTTACGCGTAATAATGTTACTGGATGGATCCAATAATCAATAGCTCCAGCTGTTAAAGCTTTCTGGAGTAAATGCTGATTCTCTTGTTGTGCTATAACGACAATAGGAACAGAAACACCAGCAACTCTAATCATTTTAATCAAATCGCTCACACTCAAATCACTCATAACGACATCAAGGAGTGCAAGCACAATGTTTTTACGCCTGTGTAAAAGATCAATCGTACGGAGACCATTTTCTGCTTCAATGACACGATAACCAAAACCTCTCAGCATAGCAGAAAGTTCTATACGTCTTCCATAATCTTCACTCGCAACAAGAATGGGACCAACCATAATGTCAATAATCTCCTTTGAGACTACTCAGCAGCTTAATATCAAAATTGTTGTAAACCATAAGAAATATTTCACCTCTTGTGTTTCACTTACAAACTTCATCAAGCTATCAATTAAATACAACATTAAGGCATTTTTTTCCATTTTTTTGCTTTTTCATTGATTTTCATTAAATTTTTCATATTGACTCATGGGGTAATTTAATAATGTTATAGAAACTCGAGAGAAAATAATCTAAATAGAGTGCAATAAATGAAACATACCTTTCATATTTTATGTCTTACAATCACCGCCTTGCTGTTAAGTGCCTGTAAATTTTCGCAATATTATAATTCAAATATGCCAACTGGAATTGATGGAAAATGGGTTGATGAGAATGGTATTATTTCTTCTTTCCACAATGGTGTTTTTGAAACGCGTGCAGCAGATACAGAAGAAAAACTATCAGAAGGGGCATATAATTATCTCAATGCCCAAAATATAGAAATTGAAATACGCTCTATTCTCCGTGGAACAATTTCTAGAGTCAATTGTACAATGTCATATGACGCCACACAACTTCTCTGCACCTCACATACAGGAGCACAGTTTTTCCTTAAGCGGAAATCTTAAACAAAGTACAAGGGAAACCTCTCTTAAGAACAGAGGGAGCACACACATTAAGCAGGAGGCGATCCGTTCTCCTCCTGATAGAAAATCCTCTCTAAAATACGCAAAGAGGCTGGTATAATCTTTACCCTGAGAATTTTCTAAACATTATGAAATGCGTAAAATAATCATTTTCTTCCACAAAATATCAGTAAAGCCACCTACAATAAAATTGTAACTTTGTATCCTGCAATCTATTTCAACCTAAAATAACATTTTATTTGATAAGGAAGCTTAATCTAAGCAGCGCCAATGCGCAAAAGATCATGAAAATGGACAATTCCTATCGGTTTTTTATCTTCAACCACGAAAAATGCACCAATCTGATGATCATTAATAAAAGCTGTTGCTGCACCAACAAGTGTATTTGGCTTTACAACTTTAGGAGCTTTGGTCATCACCTCGTCAACATTAAATTTTGATAAATTAAAATGAATGTTACGTGCAAGGTCGCCATCAGTTACAATTCCGATTAGTTCACCTTCTTGATTCACAACACCAACACAACCAAAATGTTTTTCCACCAAAACATTCATCGCTTCAGTCATAGATGTTCCCTGCATTACCAAAGGAATATTATCACCCTCATGCATAATATCACACACGTATTTAAGGCTTGCACCAAGAGAACCACCAGGATGATATATTTTGAAATCCGTTGCGGTAAAACCACGCATTTCTAAAAGAGAAACCGCTAATGCATCTCCCATTGCCAATTGCATAATTGTTGAAGTTGTAGGGGCTAAACCATGGGGGCAAGCCTCTTCTATCTTTGGTAATAATAGCACAATATCAGCTTGTCGTCCTAACACAGAGTGCTTACTTGATGTCATCGCAATAAGGGGAATACGAAAACGCGCCGCATAACTCATAATACCACTTAACTCTTGAGTTTCACCAGACCATGATAAAGCAAGAATAACATCATCAGATCCAATCATACCAAGATCACCATGATTGGCTTCTGCAGCGTGAACAAAAAAGGCAGGTGTTCCAGTTGAGGCTAAGGTTGCTGCAATTTTTGTCCCTATATGACCACTTTTTCCAAGACCAGTAATGACCACATGTCCACGAGCATTTCTAATAGTTTGAACAGCCGCTTCAAAAGAAGAAGAAAGACTTTCCAGAAGAGCTTTTTCAAGGGCTTCAAGCCCCTGCTTTTCACTGGCAAGTGTTTTAAGCGCTGATACAACAGCACCCTGCAAAGCCATATGAGGAGACGGTATTATCATAATCAAATTCGATCAATAAAATTAAGTGAGAGATCTATATTATTTTTCAACATTAATGGTTTCCAGTAAATTTTTCAATGAGGCAGAAACGTGGCTGTGCATATCAGCGCGTGCCAAAGAAAATGCAACGTTGGCTTCAATAAAACCAGCTTTAGAACCGCAATCAAAAGTGCGCCCTTTTACTTGCAAACCCCAAAAATCTTGCTCATTTGAAAGCCGTATCATAGCATCTGTTAATTGAATTTCATTTCCTGTTCCCCGTTCTTGAGTAGAAAGAATATTAAAAATTTCTGGCTGCAAAATATAACGTCCATTGATGTACAAATTTGATGGTGCCGTTCCTTGTACTGGTTTCTCTACCATTTTTGTGATTTCAAAACCATTTGCAATCTGTTTGCCTTTCCCAACAATACCATATTTATGTGTTTCTCTAGGATCGCATTCCTGAACTGCTATAATATTTCCCCCACCCACCTTTTCATAAAGGCTCATCATTTCAGAAAGACAGCCCTTTTTCGCCTGTATCAACATATCGGGTAATAATAAAGCAAAAGGTTCCCCTGCAACTAATTCACGCGCACACCAAAGAGCATGCCCTAATCCCAAAGGTTGCTGTTGCCGAGTGAAAGAAGTTGACCCTGGTAATGGCTGTAAACGGTATAAGTGTGCAAGATCTTCTTTCTTTCCACATTCAGCAAGTGTCGTGTATAATTCAACTTGCGCATCAAAATAATCCTCAATGACTGCTTTGTTACGTCCAGTCACAAAAATAAAATGCTCAATACCAGCTTCCCTCGCCTCATCCACAACATATTGAATAACAGGTTTATCAACAACTGTTAGCATTTCTTTAGGAATCGTTTTTGTCGCAGGAAGGAAACGCGTCCCAAGACCTGCTACTGGGAATACTGCTTTCCGGATTTTACGCACACTCACCCTCCTCAATGAATTCATATAACTTTTTTGTTTTATTTATCATATGTTTTTACGAAATGGTAAAAAAGATATCTTATTGTTTTGATTATCATTATAATGGATAATAAAAATGTAAAAAGAGTCTGAGAATTTATTGAAAGGATTAAAACGTATTATTTATTCAGTTTTTTCCTCTTCTTGATCATATTATCGATTAAACTAAATACAAAATAAAGTTATTGCACATCTAATGAATTGAATATTAATGGGGATTTCAAAATGCAAAAAACAGAATTGAAGACTCTCTTTTTAGAGAAGTCAATAACTTGGAGAACTCTTTTCACTGTCTCTGCCGTTATTTTTTCTGCTTTTTTTATGTTTTTTATATCCCTTTCATATGCTGATAGCGGATTTAAACACTGGATTAAAGAATTTAAAAAAATAGCTATTGCTCACAATATTACCCCCTCTACGTTTCATATGGCGTTTAAAGGTGTTAATGCCATTGATCCAGAAGTTCTAAAAAGCGCCGCATACCAACCGGAATTTGTTGCTCCTTCATGGAACTATTTCGATAATCGTGTCCATGATATTGCAATTGAGGAAGGACGGCACCAAACTCAAAAATGGAACAAATGGCTTCTTCAAATTGAAAAACGTTTTGGTGTTGATCGCAATATTCTGCTTGCTATTTGGTCAATGGAAAGCAACTATGGGAAGGTTTTAGCCAATAAAAGTGTAATGCGTGATACCATTCGCTCTCTTGCAACTTTAGCCTATGCTGATAAAAAACGTGCAAAATATGCATATACACAGCTGATTGCTGCTATGAAAATTCTACAAAGTGGCGAAATTAAACGCTATCAACTCACTGGATCTTGGGCCGGTGCATTGGGGCATACACAATTTATTCCAAGCAGTTATCTCGCCTATGCAGTTGATATGGACCAAGATGGACGGCGTGATATCTGGAACTCTGTTCCAGATGCTCTGGCTACTGCTGCTAACCTTCTCCACAAAAATGGCTGGCAACCTAATCTTATTTGGGGAGTAGAGGTAAAAGTGCCGCAGGGGAAAAACCTTCCTGAAGGCTGGTATTCCTTTGAACAATGGAAAAAATTAGGTGTAAAACACGCAAATGGGCACCCTCTTCCTACATCAGCTGAACAAGCAATATTAAAATATCCAGATGGAGCAAAAGGACCTATATTTTTAGTCACAAAAAATTTCTTTGTTCTGAAACATTATAATAATGCAGATCGTTATGCGTTTGCTGTTGGCCTTCTTGCTGATCGCATTGCTGGACATCCTGGATTGGTAAATGATTGGCAAAGACCTTTTCAACCTCTTACTTTCCAGGAATGTAAAGAACTACAATCTCGCTTAAGTGCACTGGGCTATTATAAAGGGAATGTTGATGGAAAAATCGGAACAGCTTCTCGCAAAGCAATTAAAGCTTTTCAACTGCGTCACGGTCTAAAAGCAAATGGATATCCATCATCTCAAGTGCTTTTTCTCCTTCGCAAACAATAAGGGAGACTAAATTTTTGTCTTCTTTTCGCCTGATATACTTGACATTATTGCTGTTTTCACTTTCTATTGTGGGGATCTTACAGCCATCCCCAAGTAAAGCAACGAACTTCTTCAAATGGTTGTCACAACAAAACAAACAGACACAGCAGCCACCGCAAATTATAGAACAAAAAATAGACAAGCCGCAAAAAAAGATCGTAACACAAAAAAACATACAAAAGCTAAAAAATGAGAATGCAAAGCGCATTCTTGTCATAGGGGATTTTGCAGCTTCTGCTGTTGCCGATGCACTTAAGAAGTCTTTTATAAATAATAGCGATATCGTTATCATGAACAACACAATACCAGCTTCCGGCTTAGTTCGAACGGATTATTATTCTTGGCAAGGCAATATTTCTAAACTCATTGATCAAAATAATCCCGATGTTATTATCATGATGATCGGTGCAAATGATAATCAACCCATCACAGACTCTCATAACATGATTAACACAGATCAGTCAGAATGGATGCGCATCTACAAACAAAGAATTATCGAAATTGCTGAAAGTCTTCATGCCTCTGGAAAACCATGGATATGGATAGGTCAACCTTCTTTTGAAAATGATCTTTTGACACAAAAAATAAAAATTTTTAATGCGCTCTATCAACAAGAAACAGAAACAGCAGGAGGGTATTTTCTCGATATCTGGAGCGGCTTTAGTGATGAAGAAGGAAATTTTTCTTTTTCAGGCTATGATATTAATGGGAAAATAACCAAATTACGCACCAATAATGGCATGCATTTCACCCCTGAAGGAAAGAAAAAACTTGCCTCTTATTTAGAAAAGCCATTGAAAAATATTTTAAATTTTTATGCCTTTTCTCATGGAAATCCTTACTCAACCGATCAAGCTATTCAAAAACTTATACAAGAATCAGAGAATCAAGAGCGGAGTAAAATTATGCGTCAGCTTCCAATGAGCCTCGATGATATGGCACAACAAAACACTCACCTTTTAGGCAAAAGAAAGTCAAGTTTTATAAAAAAATCATGGTTTCCACCAAATGGGCATCAAAAAGATCGAGCTGATGATTTTTCTTTCCCATAATGTCTATTTAAAATACAAAATCTGTTTTCCTCTATAAACAAAAAGCGAATAAGATAAAAAACTCTGTTTACAGAGCTATAATGAAGAGGAAATTTGCATAACTCGCAACTGCACCTTTCGAATAATATGAAAACGGCATGGTGTTAACCATACCGTTATATCTTATAGTCCACGTTTGTTAATCATTGCCTCTGGTAAAGGCATCCGTCCCCGAAAAGCTTTATAAAGCTCCTCTGGATCACGACTTCCTCCAGCGGAGTAAATACAACGCTTTAAAAGATCAGCGAGCTCTGAATTAAAAACATCTCCCGTTTCTTCAAAAGCCTGAAAAGCATCTGCATCAAGAACTTCCGACCACATATAAGAATAGTAACCAGATGCATAACCATCCCCTGCAAACACATGCATAAAATGTGGGGGACGATGACGCATAATAATTGTGTCAGGCATTTGCAGCTTTTCTAATTCTTGGCGTTCAAACACTGTTGGATCAGTGACTGTTTCGCCTTGATGAAAAGCCATATCCACTAAAGCTGATGAGATAAATTCAACGGCAGAAAATCCTGCATTAAATGTCTGTGCTACTAAAACTTTATCTATCAACTCTTGTGGCATAGGATGGCCTGTTTTTGTATGTATAGCATAAGATTTTAATATCTCTGGCACGGTTAACCAATGTTCGTAAAGTTGAGAAGGTAGCTCAACAAAATCACGTGCAACAGATGTTCCCGACACAGATGGCCATGTGACATCAGAAAGCAAACCATGCAATGCATGTCCAAATTCGTGGAAAAGCGTACGTGCATCATCAAGTGATAAAAGAGCAACTTCTCCTTTGGGCGGTTTAGCAAAATTACAAACATTGTAGATAATAGGCTTTTGTCCGCCATCCAATTTATGTTGTGATTGCAAACTACTCATCCACGCACCGGAGCGTTTTGAAGAACGCGCAAAATAATCACCAATAAAATGCCCAAGTAGACTTCCATCAGACTTTTTTACTTCCCACAAACGTGCATCAGGATGCCAAAGTGTAACAGCGTTTTTTTCTTCAAATGTAATGCCAAAGAGTTTTTCTGCTACCCTAAAAGCCGCTTTAATCATACGATCAAGCTGAAAATAATATTTAATCTCCGCGCTATCGAAAGAAAGTTTTTCAGTACGAAGTTTTTCAGCATAATAACGCCAATCCCAAGCAGCTAAAGATTCATTGCAGCCCTGATTGTTGGCAAAATTTTGTAAGTCAATTTGCTCAGTAGAAGCTTTCGCTCTTGCGCGCTCCCATACAGGCATAAGCAAATCCATAACGGAATCAACACTTTTAGCCATAGTATTATCGAGCTTCAAATCTGCGAAAGATTTATATCCCAATAATTTAGCCTGCTCATCTCGAAGCGCAACAATCTCTACAATAATTGTTTTATTATCATTCTTGTTATTATTTTCACCACGTTTAGCCCAAGCTTGGAATGCAACCTCACGCAAATCACGACGATCAGAGAATTTTAAAAAAGGTTCAACAATCGAACGTGCTAGTGTTAATGCATACGCTTCTTCATTGCCTCTTTCACACGCAATTTCCTTCATTGAAGCAATGAGATCTTGCGGTAAACCAGATAAGTCTGTTTGTTTTAAAAATAGAATCCATTCAGCTTCATCATTTAAGACATTTTGTCCAAAAGTAGCATTTAAAAAAGCAAGTCTTTCATTAATTTCCAAAAGCCGTTTCTTAGCTTTTTCATCGAGTTTTGCCCCATGACAAACAAACTTTTTCCACCATAATTCAAGAACACGTGTTGTTTCACTCTCAAATGTGCCCAGCTGCGACTGTTTATAAAGCATATCTATTTTCGCAAATATCCGCGCATCCATCATCATTTTTGAAGAATAACGAGAAAGTTTTACAACGAACTCTTGCTCTAGCTGTTGAATTAATACATTCGTATGAGCACTGGTGCGTAAGAAAAATATTGAACAGACACGATCAAGCGCTTTGCCGCAAAGCTCAAAAGGCTGTAAAAAATTCTCAAGCGTTGGTGGTTCTTGCACCATCGCAATCGCCTCTAGTTCTTCTTCGGCTTCTTGAAGAGCCTGTTCAAAAGCGGGTTTAAAATCTTCATCACTTATAGAAGAAAAATCAGGAAGACATGAAAATCCCTTCCACTCCAGCACTGCTTCTTTTGCCATAATACTTTATGTCTCCATTATAAATTTAAACTGTAACAATTATCTTTACGACACAAATTGATAACATACTAAAACTATCTCGTGAGTTTCAAAACTACCTTTCAAAACGCTATTGAATAAAAAACCTGAAAATCGCAAAGTTCTTTCATTTTAAACCATATTATATTGAAGCAATAAAGATTATTCGCTCACACATCACAATAGAATTGCATATTAACAAAAACACTTGGAGAAAGGCATAATCTCCACTCTTTACAAAATATTGCTGTAGATTCTTTTGAAAATCACAAAACTGCATTAAAGAAATGATGGTAAAAATCAGAACTGATTTTTACATTTACGCTTTTATATTATCCTCAAATTAAGCTGTATTCTCGTTTTAGTGATTCAGAAACTTGTTTATAACTTATAATTCACCCTTGACTTTACTTCAAATATTAACAATTGGGAATATAGCTGGGGAGTTTTTTTTAAATCTTCCATAAACTTTTGTTTTTATCTCATCTATTATCTAGATTTATAACTCTCCAACTCTTCAGGAGGTACTTTATCATGACTGAAATCAAAACGGCCTTCGACTTCAAAAATTTTTCTCCTGAAGCTCTTGCTGAAAAGTTAAAGAACCAGCATTTTGCAGACTCTATTGATATCATAAATGACCTCGATATCATGGAACGTGTAACTATTCTTAGTCTTCTGCCTCTTGATTATGTTATCGAACTTTTTGATAAACCAGAGCTTGAGCAACCTGCTGCCATCCTAGAACTTCTCCCTATAAATCGTGCTGTTGAAATTCTTGATGGCATGTCTGCCGATGCTGCTACAGACGTCTTTCAAGAAATGGATAAAGAAACCCGCACACGACTTTATGCCTTGCTTAACCCCTTAACGCGCGCTGAACTTAAAAAACTCACCAGTTATCCTGACCATACAGCAGGGGCACTGATGACAACAGAATTTATAGCCGTTCCTTCAAACTGGACCATACAAAAAACTTTGGATCACATCCGTGAGGTCGAGCGAACACGTGAAACAGTTTATACCAGCTATGTAATTGACCCTAAAACAGGTACTCTTCTCAAAGCTGTTTCCCTGCGTAACCTTATTCTTGCCTCACCTGATGAACTAATTCTTAATGTCCCTACCCATGACTCGCCCATTACAATATCGCCCTTCACACATCATGAAGATATCGCACGCCTTTTCCAGCGCCATGATCTTCTCTCTGTGCCTGTAGTTGATGAAAGTAACCATGTCATTGGCATTGTAACCGTTGATGACGTGCTTGATACTATGGTCGATGAGATGAATGAAGATGCCTATAAATTTGGGGGTATGGAAGCGCTTAATAAGCCCTATATGCAAATTAAGTTTCCTGAAATGATGAAAAAACGTGGCGGATGGCTCGCTTTACTCTTTATCGGTGAAATGCTAACAGCAAGCGCTATGCAACATTTCGAAACAGAACTCGAAAAAGCGATTATTCTTACACTGTTCATACCTCTCATTATGAGCTCAGGAGGAAATTCCGGCTCACAAGCTACATCCCTTATTATCCGTGCATTGGCTTTACGTGAACTCACGTTGAAAGACTGGTGGAAAGTGATCATTCGTGAAATTCCAACAGGACTATCCCTTGGTCTCTTACTAGGAATTATTGGTGTTACGCGCATTGCTCTTTGGCAAAAACTGGGTATCTACGACTATGGACAACATTGGATTGCTATTTCGACAACAGTGGGTACAGCTTTAGTTGGAATCGTTACCTTTGGTTCTCTTTCTGGATCTATGTTGCCTTTTATTCTTAAAGGTTTAAAATTTGATCCAGCAAGTGCTTCTGCTCCTTTTGTGGCAACTTTAGTAGATGTCATGGGCATTATAATCTATTTTTCTGTAGCTTCCCTCATTTTGTCAGGAACTCTTCTTTAAACATGTAAAGTAAAAACTCTTACTTATGGAAAGATCTTGTCATGTAACCTAAGATTCTTTCCATAAGAGAATAAGCTTTATTATTTATTTTCTAGCGCACCGCTCCATAGATAATTTATTATTTTTTTTGAATAACAGCTCCGAATAACGTAAATTTACCTCATCATAAAGCTTCTCATATTAAATCGATTAAAGTCATCTTCTTGCCAGTCACAAACGAGATCGGTGTATGGCTAAAAACTATTCAAGAAAAAAATAAAATACTTCTTATATCTTCTTTCTCGTAGCAAAAACTGGCGCAATATTGACAGCTGAGAAAGAATGATAATGATAATGCTCAACAGTTTTATATTTTTTCACAAAGGCGTTAATAGTATACTATTCGCGTATATTATATCATTTATGAGCCTATCATGGAATGGATGTAGTATACGTTAAGCAATCTCTCTTAAGTACATGAATATGCAACAACAAGTATATTCTGTTTAAAGTGTTCTGTTTGGCATGAAAAGCATGCTCCTATTAGAGAATACGATTAACAAAAGTGTGAGGGGCAAAGCACTATCTCCATGGTTTAAAAGATATTACTTTAGATGCCTTTGAAAGCATAAATTGGATTAACGGCAAAGATGGAAATTTTCTTTGGATGCCTTCATATTCTTTCTAAATAAGACTGTATTCCGGGTTCATAAATAAATAAAACAGATATAACTCTTGCCCCAATCTGGCATACAAAAGCTAGAACTTCTTATAAAATTCTTAATCATCTCAATATTTACCTCAAATACACGGTTGCATTAGATCTGGATTTTGTTTGACAAGTTATAGAATAAGAAAAAGCTTTATTTAGAATAAGAATGTTGTACAGTTGTCAATAAATTGGCTATGGATTGAGAGATATTCCGGATTTTTATTAATCTCTTTGCAAAACAACAACAATAATATGGCTACCTTTATACTTACTTACTCTTACAAGAGCTCATATAAACTCCTTGTGTCATATTGATAGAAATCAAGTTGACGGTGATTTTTTGGATAATTCTTAGCTCGAGAATAGAACATACGCACTATAAAAATCCTTTTACGAAGCTCCAGCAATTGAAGCTTAATAGAGCCTTAAAGACTTGGATAAATAGTTTTGTCATAAAAATATTGCCTCCATCTTCCAAAACTATAAAAAAACATGTAAAAGGTTTTTTAATAGTCAGGCAAAGAATGTAAAGACTTTGCCTCAAATGAAATTTCATTAAACGAAAAGAAGAAAATTTATGCAATTGCGTAACATTGCCATCATTGCCCACGTTGACCATGGGAAAACAACGCTTGTAGACGGACTTCTCAAGCAATCAGGAAACTTCCGTGATAATCAGCGTACAAGCGAACGTATGATGGATTCAAACGATATTGAGAAAGAACGCGGAATTACAATCCTAGCGAAAGTGACATCTGTTGTTTGGAAAGATACTCGAATTAATATTGTTGATACACCAGGACACGCCGACTTTGGTGGAGAAGTTGAACGCATCCTCAATATGGTTGATGGAGCCATTGTACTTGTTGATGCTGCTGAAGGACCAATGCCACAAACAAAATTTGTTGTTGGCAAAGCATTGAAAGTAGGATTGCGCCCTATTGTTGCTATTAATAAAATTGACCGACCGGATGCACGCGTTGATGAAGTCATTAATGAGGTTTTTGACCTTTTCGCTGCTCTTGATGCAACCGATGAACAGCTTGATTTTCCTATTCTTTATGGATCTGGACGCGATGGATGGATGGCTGAAGCCCCTGAAGGACCAAAAGATCATGGATTAGGTCCTTTATTTGATCTTGTGACGCAGCATGTCCCTTCTCCTAGTGTAGCAGAAGGACCGTTTCGCATGATTGGAACTATTCTTGAAGCGGATCCGTTTTTGGGACGAATTATTACAGGGCGGATTCATTCTGGCTGTCTAAAACCCAATCAAAATGTCAAAGTTCTTGGACAAGATGGAAAACTTTTAGAAACTGGGCGTATTTCAAAAATTTTAGCGTTTCGTGGCTTAGAACGGCAACCTATTGAAGAAGGAAGTGCTGGTGATATTGTTGCGATTGCAGGTCTGCAAAAAGGTACCGTAGCTGATACTTTCTGTGATCCTACTGTCAATGAACCCCTTACTGCCCAACCAATTGATCCTCCTACTGTTACTATGAGTTTTCTCGTCAACGATAGTCCCCTTGCTGGAACTGAAGGCGATAAAGTAACAAGCCGTGTCATTCGTGACCGATTGTTAAAAGAAGCAGAAGGCAATGTCGCTCTTAAAATTGAAGAATCAGCCGATAAAGATTCTTTCTACGTTTCAGGACGAGGAGAATTACAGCTTGCAGTTCTCATTGAAAATATGCGCCGTGAAGGATTTGAACTTAGTGTTTCACGCCCACGTGTTGTTATGCAAAAAGATGAAAATGGAATAACTCTTGAGCCAATCGAAGAAGTTGTTATCGATGTTGATGAAGAATATTCCGGTACTGTTGTACAAAAAATGTCTGAACGTAAAGGCGAAATGGTGGAATTACGTCCTTCTGGAGGTAATCGTGTCCGCCTTGTCTTTTATGCACCAACCCGAGGACTCATTGGTTATCAATCTGAACTTTTAACGGACACACGTGGTACAGCAATTATGAATCGCCTTTTCCATGCTTATGAACCTTATAAAGGAGACATTGCTGGTCGTGTTAATGGTGTTATGATTTCAAATGACAACGGTGAATCTGTCGCTTATGCTCTTTTTAATCTTGAAGATCGTGGTCCTATGATCATCGATGCGGGTGTGAAAGTCTATCAAGGTATGATTATTGGCATCCACTCACGAGATAATGACTTAGAAGTCAATGTCTTAAAAGGGAAAAAACTCACCAATATGCGCGCTTCTGGAAAAGATGAGGCCGTAAAGTTAACGCCTCCCATTAAAATGACATTAGAACGTGCCTTATCGTGGATACAAGATGATGAACTTGTGGAGGTAACCCCTAAAAATATTCGTCTCCGCAAACTCTATCTTGATCCTAATGAACGTAAACGTTTTGAAAAAACACGTGCATCAATTTCAAGTTAATTTCATAATCTCTTTGGTAAAATATTTAATTGTATTGAGCCTCACTATATTCCAGAAAGGATGTCTCTATGAATATTAAGGAAATACCCGTAGGCAAAAATCCACCAGAAGATATTAACGTTATTGTGGAAGTCTCCCTTGGTGGGCAACCAATAAAATATGAGATGGATAAAAAGTCTGGTGCATTATTTGTTGACCGTTTTCTTCATACATCAATGGTTTATCCTGGAAATTACGGTTTTGTCCCTCATACGCTTTCAGATGATGGTGATCCTATTGATGTCCTTATCTGTAATACCCGTCCACTTATGCCTGGTTGTGTTATCAATGTTCGCCCCATCGGAGCTCTAATGATGGAAGATGATGGTGGTAAAGATGAAAAAATTATTGCCATTCCCACTACAAAATTAACAAAACGCTATATCAATATTCATGACTATACAGATCTACCCGAGATTACACTCAAACAAATTGAACATTTCTTCAAGCATTACAAAGATCTGGAACCTGGAAAATGGGCTAAAATTGAAGGATGGCGTGATAAAAACTTTGCGCATGAATTAATTAAGCAAGCTGTTGAGCGCAATAAAAAAATATAACGATTTTAATAAAATAAAGCCTATTTAAAAATAGGCTTTATTCTTTATTTTTTCTACGAGATGCAATCTCTAAAGGATTGCCATATCTGCTTTAGCTCTTCTAAATGTGTTGAAAAGTAAAGTTGTTTGTAGCGAGATATTGCACCGTTTTTCAGAGAAATAGAAGAAGATGGTATTCTCCATTGCTTGGCAAGAAATTTAATGAGAGCTTTATTCGCTTTTCCATCTTCAGGAACAGCACGAAGGCGTATAACCAGATATTGTTTCTCACCATCCCTACATTCAATCCCTATTATTTTGTCAACGGACGATTTGGGAATGAGATATACAAACAAAATCAAGTTATTTTTATCAACTTGATAAAACATGTATTCGCCTCAAGTAATATTTCTATACATACATGTTTGCGTAAACGCGCCACATAAAAGTACGAATAAAATATATAATAATGAACACTACAATAGGTGAAATATCAATCGTTCCCAAATTTGGTAAAATTTTCCGGATACGGCTTAGAACGGGATTTGTAAGACGATCTAGAAAGCTTCCTATCAAAACAACAAAGCGATTGCGTGAATTTATGATATTAAAGACATAAAGCCAAGAAAAAATGACACTAGCGATCAAAATATCAATATAAATCTCAAAAATCAAATCAATCGTTCGAAGCAATGCATAAATCATGCGTCATCCCTTTCAATCAAGGAAACAGAAGAGCGTATAGAAAACCTTCATTAAAGCAGGTCTGTGTATCAAAAAATGGTTTTATATTTCAATACTCTTTTTTCTTGAATAAAAACCAGACATCTAAATTCTTCATCTCTCTATTTAATGACGATGCAGTTAGAAAACAAATATCAAAATTAAAAATAGAACATACAATAGAAGAAACGGCAAAAAATCTGAATATCCCTTATAGGATTAATCTTAAATCTCATCGTCTTAATTATTAATATATAAAAAACAAACAAACTAAAAACGGCCTTTTAAAGGCCGCTTTTAGTTTTAAAATTATTTCTGCAAAGCAGTCAAACGATTAAGAGCACTGCTAAAACCATCTAGCTGAACAAATAAATCATTCAAAGCTGGTTCACCTGCAGCAGCAATTGTCATCGCCAACTTTAACTGTTTTCCAGAACGTAAAGCTGCTACGTGATTTTTGTCAAAAACGACAGGAACCACACAACCTGCTGGTACACAAGTCCGGATACCGGTTTCGATAACAGCTTTTCCCTCATCAACTTGTAAACGAACAGGCTTAGAAACCAAAATGCCAAAAGGAACTGTTAAATTACCAGATACAACACCCTCAGCATCGAGAGTAAGGCCCATAGCCACAACAACACGCCCCTGCTCATTCACTTCTTGACGGTGCATAAAACAAATTCTTTTCCCTTCTTGTATACCACAGTTAATAGTCCACAAACCGTAGGTTTCAGTCAAAGAAGAAGCTCCATTTGGCAATGTCGCTGCCGCATCTTTTGATGCAGGAGGTTTTGAACTTGTTGCAAATGCAACAGATGAAATACTCAAGAGAGTAAAAACTATAAGTAAATTAAATAACTTTTTCATTTTATATTCCTGTTCTTTACATAAAAGAGAAACATGTTTATTATTTATTATAATATAAAGCATCTTAATAAAAAAAGCTTTCTCGTAATCATATAGCTTTTATAATGGTCTAAGGCTACCTCGAAATTCGCTGACAACTTTCGTATAAACGTGCTTTTTAAAAGAAACAGCAATCAACGGAAGGGTTTCTAGATCAATCCATTTCCATTGATCGAATTCCGCTTTATTGCCATCTGGTGGCGGATTAATCGCAATTTCAGAAAGCTTTCCTGTAAACTGGAAAGCAAACCATTTTTGTATTTGCCCACGATATTTATTTGTTAATGTGCACCCAATAAGTTCTTGTGGAAAATCATAATGGAACCAATTTTGTGCTTCTTTAATCAACTTCACAGATCGAATACCCGTTTCTTCATAAAGTTCACGATATGCTGCATCTAATGGTTTTTCATCTTCATCAATCCCTCCTTGAGGAAGCTGCCAGCGATGAGATATTTCAATATCTGCATGAATGGGCATCATTAAACGACGCCCAACCCACACTTTACCGTCATGATTAAAGATAACAATCCCAACACATTTGCGATATGGAAGAACCTTCAAATTAATACCTGCATCCATTTAATATTCCTCAAAATCGCAAGCTATAGATATCAATTCTCACTTTAACACATCCTTATTGGGATCTGGTGGAAATGCGGCATTTGCCATTTCACCTCGTAACAATTTATAAGCCTCATTCAACTGGATATCATCTTTAGGGTCTTTGGGAACAAAAGCAGCTGAACCAGATCCTTTATTACTCTCTCGTTTTCCTTTGATATGTCCTTTTAATGCAGACTCACCAACTTTTACATCATAACCCTTATATTTTTCAGGGAGTGGTTGCTCTACAATAATATCAGGTGTGATCCCTGTTCCTTGAATAGAAGTGCCAGATGGCGTGTAATAAAGTGCTGTTGTTAAGCGTAAAGCCCCATTTTCACCCAAAGGAATAATTGTTTGAACAGATCCTTTACCAAAAGACTGCGTCCCTAAAATTGTTGCACGACGATGATCTTGTAATGCACCCGCAACAATTTCAGAAGCACTTGCCGAACCACCATTAATAAGGACAATGAGCGGTTTTCCATTGATGACATCACCTGGCTTCGCATCAAATCTTGTCACATCACTCTTTTTGCGCCCACGAGTCGACACAATTTCACCTTTATTGAGAAAAGCACTCGAAACATTAACAGCTTGATCTAAAAGCCCACCCGGATTAAGCCGCAAATCAAGGACGTAACCTTTTAGCTTATCTTCAGGAATTTTAGATTGGATATCTTTAATTGCCGCCAGAAGATTATTCAATGTCTGCTCAGAAAACTGGATAACTCTTAAATATCCAATATCACCCTCAACCCGATATTTCACCGCTTTTACTTTGATAATATCACGAACAATCTTCACTTCAAATGGCTTATCAACACCAGAACGAATAATTGTTAAGGTAATTGGTGTTCCAGGAGCACCTCGCATCTTATTAACAGCTTCATTCAATGTTTGACCATTCGTTTGTACATCATCAATTTTTGAAATAAGGTCTCCTGCTAGAATACCTGCTTTTGAAGCGGGAGTATCATCCATTGGTGAAACAACTTTAATTAAGTTTTTTTCCATAGTGACCTCAATACCAAGACCTCCGAACTCTCCTTTCGTAGAATCCCGCATATCCTTGGCTTCTTCAGCATTCAAATAAGATGAATGAGGGTCCAGTGATGTGAGCATGCCATTGATAGCATTTTCAATAAGCTTTTTATCATCTGGAACTGTAACGTATTGCATACGCACACGCTCAAAAACATCGCCAAATATAGCTAGCTTTTTATATGCATTATCTTCATTATTCGCAGCAACAGACTGCACCATAATCATTGAACAGGCGCCGAGCAATACCCCAGCGACCAAAAGAATAACTTTACGAATCATTTTGGCTCCTTCTTATTTTTTCAGTCTGCCACCAAGGAGTTGGATTTACAGGTTTTCCCTGCTTTCTAAACTCAATGTAAAGCATTGGAGAAGTTTTTCCTATATCCAATGCAACACTGTTTGAAATAAATTGCATCTCCATTATACCCAGAGGCTCACCTGAAAGAACAAATTGCCCCTGTTTTACATTAATTCTCGACATTCCAGTAAGAATGATATGATAACCATTTCCAACATTGAGAATGATTAACTGTCCATAAGAACGAAATGGCCCTGCAAAAGCAACAAAAGCATCCACAGGTGATATAACAACAGCTCCTGCCTCTGTTTCTATCGTTTCACCAAAGCGCGTAATCTGCGAACTTTTGTTAGAGTGATGTATTCTTTTTCCTGAAACAGGAAAAAGTAAAGAACCTTTTCGGCTTTCAAAATTGGACTGTTCTAACAATTGCAAACTTTTCCGTACCTGTACTGATGCATCAGAGTTAAGTTTTGACTGACGATCGAGCTCTAAAATCAATTCTTCCAAAGACTGCGCTTTTTTAGCAAGAGCAATATTTTTTTGTTGCTGTTCTGTAAGTTCTTTTTCTGATTTTTTTTGTAGTTTGTTTTTTTGGTCTAATAAAAGCTCTAGACGTTTTCGCTGCTCTGCTTGATTTTGCAGTTTTGTCTTTAATGCCTTATATTCCGTAGTAATGGAATTACTCAAATTGGTCAACTCCTTGAGTTTTTCTGTTAAATCTCGTGTTTTCTCCTGCATCTGAGGAATAACAGTACCTAATAAAACAGAACTACGTATAGAAGCCAACGCGTCCTCTGGCTGTATCATAAGAGCAGGAGGCGGATTCAATCCCATACGCTCCAAAATTGCAAGAACTTCCGCAAATTCAGCACGACGATTTTTTAAACTTTGATAGACTTGTACCCGCTTTTCTATCATTTTTTTAAGCTTTTCTTCCCTTTTAGCAATATCATCTGCTACTATACGTTCTTCTTTAGCCGCTTTTATGAGTGCATCACTCAAAACACGTTGATCTTTTTTTAAATGCTCAACTTGATGCATAAGAAAAGCAACACGCTCACGCGAAAGTGAAATATTTTGGCGAATTTCTCCCAATTCTTTATGTACTTCCGTACTCCTCATTGTATCTTCCGCACGCGATACAGAAAAGCAAAAAAACATACTCAAGAGCAGAATGACAAATATGACGCACTCCTCATATAAATATAGCATCTTTCTATGAAGAAGCTTTTTCATTTGCAAAAACCATGACACCTCATCGTATACATTAGAGATGCTTTAAATGGTGTCAGCTAAAACAATATTAATAAACATATAAATAAGTGCTAAAAATTGCACAAAAATATTAAAAACGATGATACGGATGGTTATTTTCAATTGTTACAGCGCGGTAAAGTTGTTCTGTAAGAAGAATACGTGCAATTTGATGTGGCCACGTCATCAAACCAAAAGATAAAAGAAAATCAGCACGCTTCTTTATTTGTTCATTATGCCCATCAGGTCCTCCCAAAGCAATGACGACATCTCGAATGCCCTCATCACGATAACACCTCAATTTTTCAGAAAAAGAAATTGACGAAATCGATTCTCCACGCTCATCTAACACAATTAATCGACATTTTTCAGGTAAAAATTCAATAAGTTTTCTCCCCTCTTCCTCCATACGTTGACAAACTGTGTGAGCACGACTTTCTGGTATCTCTTGTAACTTTTTTAAATGAAAGCCTACATCTCCAGAAATTTTAGAAAAACGATCCAAATAATGCTGAACTAATTTTTGCTCCGCCCCACTTTTCATACGACCAACCGCAAAAATAGAAATTTGCATTTTAATGATCTCCGAAGAGAAGCAAAGCCGTATCGTTTAAATCCGGCGTCATCCATATTTTTTCTAAATTATAAAAAAGACGAATTTCTGGACGAAAAAGATGAGTGATAATATCACCTGTATCAATCAATACCCAGTCACCTCCAGCAAGCCCTTCTACACGCGCAAGCCCCTGCCCACTATCTTTCCAAGTATGTAATAAATGATCAGCAACAGACGATACATGACGCTGCGAATTTGCTGAAGCTATGACCATATAATCAGCCAAAGATGACTTCCCTCGAATATCAATAGCAACAATATCTTCTGCTTTTGTATCTTCTAAACTCTTGAGAATAACTTCAAGACTCTCACTAACAGAAAAAACTTTTTTTTCTTTTGAAGGCATAATATCGTAAGAGTGTTTGTGTGCAACGTTTTTCAGATCAATATCCTTTCTTATCGTTGTGGAATCTAAAAAAGAGACTTCTCTAAAGAGAAGCAGAATCTTATGAAATGTTCAAGAAAAATCATTCTTCTTCAAACGAAGGTTTGTTGAAGATTGAAAAGATAAAGGTCCATGCAAATAAGTCCAAACTGGTGGCTTGATAAAAGGTAATCGCTTACTTTCTCTCTCATCCAAACGAAAACGGCGATAAATATGTGCCATAGGAGAAGAAAGTGCTGACCGATTGCCTAAAGGACGATCAATAATCGCAATAGGAAGCATAGAGACGATATCATGCCATCGATACCATTGATGTATCGTCGCAAAACTATCTGCCCCCATAATCCATACAAAATTTACGCCACTGTAATGGGTAAGAATATGAAAAATCGTATCTACTGATACTTTGCTCCCTATAGCCTGTTCAAAACCTGTTAAGCGAATTTTTGGATGGTCAATAAGTTTAAAACTTAATTGCATTCTCTCCTCTAAAGAGGGCAACTGTGTACAATCCTTTAAAGGATTTCCTGGAGTGATCATCCACCATAACTGATCAAGATGCAAACGCCGAATGGCAATTTTTGCAACAAGAAGATGCCCCGCATGCGGTGGATTAAAGGAACCACCAAAAAGACCCACAACATTAGATCTTTCAACATGTGGCATACAATTTTTCCATGGAAAAAATGGTGTTCTCAAGCTCTAACCTGACCATTTCCTTTAACGTGATATTGAAATGATGTTAGCTGTCCAACACCTATGGGACCACGTGCATGCATTTTTCCTGTTGCGATACCAATTTCCATTCCAAAACCAAATTCACCTCCATCAGCAAATTGTGTAGATGCATTGTGTAATAAAATAGCTGAATCTAAATGATTAAAAAAATTCTTCACCACTTCCAAATCCTCAGCAATAATCGATTCCGTATGTCCTGATGAATAACGCTTGATATGAGAAATGGCTCCCTCAACACCCTCAACCGTTTTAACAGAAAGAATAGAATCAAGATATTCATGCGACCAATCTTCTTCAGAAGCTAATTTGACATCTGGCATAAGAAAAACAATATCTTCTGTGGCACGAATTTCACACCCCTTTTCCTGTAAAGCAGTTAAAACAGGAAGAAATTTTTTTAATGCTTGGCCGTCAATGAGAACTGTCTCAACAGCACCGCATATCCCTGTTCGCCGCAGCTTTGCATTTAAAACAATATTGCGTGCCATATCTAAATCTGCCGATTTATCAATATAAATATGACAAAGTCCCTCCAAATGAGCAAAAATTGGAACACGTGCATCAGACTGAACGCGGGCAACAAGGCTCTTTCCACCACGTGGTACGATCACATCAATCGCTCCATCCAATCCTTTGAGCATTTCCCCAACGGCAGCACGATCTGTCGTTCCAACCATTTGGATAGCATCTTTGGGTAAACCAGAGCGCTCTAAACCTTGTACCAAAGCTAAATGAAGAGCATGAGAAGAATGAAAGCTATCCGAACCACCGCGCAAAATCGCAGCATTACCTGCTTTTAAGCACAAAGAACTCGCATCAACTGTAACATTGGGACGACTTTCATAAATAATGCCAATCACACCAAGAGGTGTTCGTACACGACTTATATGAAGCCCATTTGGACGCGTCCA
The DNA here is from genome assembly GCF_042195335.1 of Bartonella sp. CL25QHWL. Taxonomy (NCBI): domain Bacteria; kingdom Pseudomonadati; phylum Pseudomonadota; class Alphaproteobacteria; order Hyphomicrobiales; family Bartonellaceae; genus Bartonella; species Bartonella sp. CL25QHWL. Next base: position 115,142 of record NZ_JBHIOE010000008.1, read on the forward strand.
TTCATCCATCACTTGTCCAACAGGATCAGATAAACGAGCAACTTGGCGAACACTGTCTATCATTGCACGTAAACGCAAATCATCTAATTTTAGCCGATCAATCATTGCAGCTTTCAAATTATTCTGAGCAGCATTCTCTAAATCTTGACAATTCGCCCGTAAAATTTCATCTGACTGAGCCTCTAGACTTAAAGCGATCATTTCTAATGCATTGTTCTTTTGCTCAGAAGAAGCAACAGCTAACGCTGCAGCGGCATAGCGTGCTTTTTGTCCCATATCTTTCATTTGTTCTTCTAAAGTCATCGTAACATCCACTCTGCCAAAACAATAAAAACAAAAGTAACTTTTTTAAACAGTATTGGTCAAGCAACGTACAATCATATCATTACGATGCACCATAGCAGAGCGCGCCTCATACCCAAGAATAGCTTCGATTTCTTCACTTTTATGTCCTATAATGCGTACAGCCTCATCTTTGTCATAGCTTACAAGTCCACGCGCAATCTCAACTCCATCTGTACCAACAATTGCAACCGTATCCCCACGCTGGAAATTTCCCTCAACGCCAATAACCCCTGCAGCTAATAATGATTTTCCTGATTCAAGAGCCCTAATGGCTCCTTGATCAATCGTCAAAACACCAGATGGATCTAAATGACCAGAAATCCATGTTTTCCAAGCATTGACAGATTTCTTACTTGCCGCAAAAAAACTCTTGCGTTCACCTTTGTCAATTGCAGCAAGAGGATTCATACGCTTGCCTGAGGTGATAATCATCGCCGTTCCAGCAGCATTAGCTATTTTTCCGGCTTCAAGCTTAGTCTTCATTCCTCCCCGTGAAAACTCTGAAGCAGCAACATCTGCCATTTTTTCGATATCATGCGTAATGGATGCAACAAAAGGTATAAATTCAGCCGTAGGATCACTATGGGGAGACTTTGTATAAAGACCATCAATATCGGATAAAAGTATTAAAAGATCTGCCCGCACCATTGTTGCCACACGTGCAGCTAAACGATCATTATCACCATAACGAATTTCAGTTGTTGCAACAGTATCATTCTCATTAATAACAGGCACAGCTCCCAAATATAAAAGCGTCTCAATCGTTGCACGTGCATTGAGATAACGCCTTCGCTCCTCCGTATCAAATAAAGTGAGCAAAATTTGGCCTGTTTTGAGCCCATGTTGAGCAAGCGCATCACCATAGGTTTTTGCTAACTCAATTTGCCCCAAAGCAGCACATGCCTGACTTTCTTCCAATTTCAAAGCCCCCTTAGGAAGCTGTAGCAATGTCCTTCCTAAAGCAATAGCACCTGAAGACACCAATAATATCTCTACGCCTCCTTTGTGTAATTCAACAACATCATTGATCAAGCTTTTAAGCCATTCAACCCGTAAACCTGCCTGAGGATCAACCAAAAGGGCAGATCCAATCTTGACCACAATACGTTTATAGTGTGTAAGTTTTTGCGATCCAACAGCCATCTCAATCAACCTTGCTATCCCCACTGATCTCCTCTTTGCGTGACATTTCAATAATATGTGCACCAGCACGCAGCACATTTTCTAAACCTTCGCGGCTAACCGCAGAAAACATCATAACTGGTTGATCCGCTGCTCTTTGTAAAGCTTCCCGTTTAGCTTCACGCTCTTCAATTGTCAGAGTATCTATCTGGCTTAAAGCAACAATTTCAGTTTTATCACTTAGATTATTTCCATATGCCTCAAGTTCATGACGCACAATTTGATATGCTTTTGCTACATCTTCTTCTTGAGAAGAAATTAGATGAAGCAGTACGCGACAACGTTCCACATGTCCTAAAAAACGATCTCCAATTCCCACACCTTCATGCGCTCCTTCAATTAATCCTGGAATATCAGCCAAAACAAATTCACGACTATCAATACGTACAACACCAAGATGAGGATGTAGAGTGGTAAAAGGATAATCTGCAACTTTTGGTTTTGCAGCCGTTACAGAAGCTAAAAAAGTTGATTTTCCAGCATTTGGTAAACCAACAAGCCCCGCATCAGCAATTAACTTCAAACGAAGCCATATTGCACGCTCTTCTCCAGCCAAACCTGGATTTGCACGACGCGGTGCCCGATTTGTCGATGTTGTAAAGTGAAGATTGCCAAAACCGCCATTCCCTCCTTTTGCAAGGCGATAGCGCTGTCCCACTTCCGTTAAATCACATATTAACGTTGTATTATCTTCTTCAAAAATTTGCGTCCCAACCGGAACTTTAAGGATGACATCATTACCCTTCTCACCCGTCATATTACGCCCCTTGCCATGCCCCCCTGTTTTTGCTTTAAAATGCTGTTGGTAGCGATAATCAATCAGCGTGTTAAGCCCATCAACAACAAGAGCCCAAACATCACCACCCCGTCCTCCATTCCCCCCATCAGGTCCCCCAAATTCTATGAATTTTTCACGACGAAATGATACTGCTCCAGAACCTCCATTACCAGAACGAATATAAACTTTAGCTTGATCAAGAAATTTCATTGGAAACACTCACTGAGGAATCAATCTCTTTACCTCTATAGGCAATACATTAGTTTTACCAGTTTTTCATCATTGATAACAGAAAAACTGTCACTATCGCCGATAACTCTTTGAGAAAAAAATCATCACATCTAAATAGGTTAAGTAAAGTTAAGTCTTCTTAAAAGAAGGCGCTATTCTTGTATTTTTGTTTTTCCCTTAAATTCAAGTGCTAGAAGATAAAGCTCTACTGATTCTGATCGGCTTGCGGGTGGTTTAACATGATAGACTTTTTTAAAATGCTGTTTTAGTATCGTAAGAAGAGTGTTTTCTGCTCCTCCTTGAAAAGCCTTTGCTAAAAAATGTCCCCCAGGCTTAAGAACCGAAAGAGCAAAATCAGCCGCAACTTCACATAAATAAATCGTTCTTAAATGATCCGTCTGACGATGACCTGTTGTTGGCGCTGCCATATCAGAAAGAACCACATCCGGTTTTGTCCCTAAAGTTTCAATTAATTTCTGCGGTGCATCTGTATGCAAAAAATCCATTTCCAACATGGCAACTCTAGGTAATGGATCAACATGTAAATAATCAATACCAACAACGCTAGGATCCTCATCACTTGACCCTACTATACGCTCAGCCACCTGACACCAGCCCCCAGGTGCTGCTCCTAGATCAATAACCTTTTGACCTTTTTTCAAAAACCTATAGCGCTCATTAATTTCAATGAGTTTATAAGCCGCACGCGAACGATACCCATCTACTTTTGATTGATGGACATAAGGATCGTTCAGATGCCTCTCTAACCATCGTCGTGATGAAGCTTTAATGGTTCCTGCTTTCTTTTTTACGCGCTGATATAATTCATGTGACCCTGAACCTCCATAGCCACCTCTCGGTGTTTTTGTTGTTTTTTTCATCGTTATTCATTGTCTCCATATTTAATTCTCTAGCGCTTGAAATCTCTGCTCTTTCTACGACGACACCATACCCCATCGCGTAACATTAGCTCTATCAAAATTCCTTCCCTTAATCCACGATCAGCAACTCTTAAACGCTGACTTGGCCAAACTTCCCGAATAACATCTAAAATTGCACAACCAGCTAAAACTAAATCTGCTCTCTCGCGCCCAATAAAAGGACTTATGACACGTTTTTCTATATCCCATGATAATAGACGTTGTGTCATAAGTGTAATGTCTGCATCCTTCATCCAAATGCCATCCACTTTTTTCCTATCATAACGCTCTAAATTAAGATACATTCCTGCTAAAGTCGTAACTGTACCGGAGGTTCCCAAAAGATGAAACTTCGAACCTTGTGCTAACTCTCCTAATTTATGACGATCTGAAAAATTATTTAATAACCCTCGCACATAGCTTTTCATTTTTTCAAAATCGTCTAAGCTAATATCATTCCCTCCAAAACGTTCAGCAAGCGTAACAACACCAACAGGAAGAGAAGTCCAAGCGATAATTTGTCTAGCTAAACGAAAAGAACGCTTTTGAGAAACATCAAGTAGCACAATTTCTGATGACCCTCCTCCAATATCAAAAAGCACAATTGCGTCAGTATTTGGTTCAACAAGTGTACTACACCCTGTAACAGCAAAACGCGCTTCTGTTCGCCGATCAACAATTTCCAATTCAAGACCTGTCTCCTCCAAAACACGCTGAATAAAATGTCTACCATTTTCTGCAGAACGACAAGCTTCCGTTGCAATCAAGCGATAACGCTTAATATGCCTTTGTTTTAGCTTTAAATGACAAATCTTTAATGCCTCAATCGCACGATCCATAGCTTGTGTATTAAGAAAACCGTTATTTATTAAACCTTCTCCCAATCGTACAATACGAGAAAAAGCATCAACAACACGAAAATATCCAGGTTTACTGGGAGATGCGATAAGAAGACGACAATTATTTGTTCCGAGATCAAGTGCCGCATAAAGAGGTGGAGATTTTACTGAATGGAACCGTCGAAGAAAAGGTGCTTTGAGTTTTTTTGTTTTTTGAGCACCTATCATTATCTGATTATGAAACTCAAAAGCTGCCTCAGATTGAACAAAAACCTGTTTCTGTTCATAATGTTTTTTTCTCTGTTGTCTCTTTATATCAACAAGGACAGAGTATGCCTCTGTTCGTGACAATGCAGAAAGATTATTTGTATTACTACTGCACTGATCATACAACTGATCTGCTTTGGTATCGTATATTTCTCCTCGCTTTAACTCTTTTGAACCATAATTTAACGGGGTCATGTCCCTTATCCCTTGAGCGTTCCCCCAATAAATAAACGCGAAAACTCTTCTGCTCATTCCTAAATAAAGCAATAATGCAGCATCAAATGATATATACAAGAAATCATTCTTTCTTTTTCTATCATTAAAATTTTCTACACTAACATCATTCAGATTTTTGTATAATCTTTCGGTTGTTTCCGTGAAATCATGCATCTCTTTATGAACTTAAAACTATAAATTAATCGTTTACGTTCACATCAATTTTTATAAATTATGCTCTTTTCTTTATACCATTTACACGGAGCACACCTCTATTGTAACAAACCTACACTATCATACTATTTGCTGACTTTTAAGGTTACAACAACCTATACATTAGTACGGTTTATAAGAAAAAAAATTTTTTCGTTATCCACACACAAACCACGTTTGTTATATGCAATGAAATGGCTTTGATTATACTGGAATAAAAGTTCCGTAGTACTACAAAATGCAATTACAATAGCTGTTATTTCGTGAATACCAATAAAAACTATCGTTCAAAAAAACTCTAGAATTATAAAATTTATCTGAAAAATATTAATGCTTAATCAGACCGCATTAAAAATCCATTTGAAGCTTAAAAAAAGAATTTAGTCTACTCATTATTGTAAGGAAGAAATCGAGTATTTCTAATCTTTTTTACTTTTAATAACTAACGAAATCACTCTTTAAGCATTATAGGAAATACTAATTTGATTTTCTATTACATATAAAGAACTTACTGTGACTTTATATTCATAAAACTCTCACTCTTTCCAATAAATCACCTCGATATCATATTATATAAAACTTCTTACTTATCTGACCTTATAATTTACACTCAAAAATATAATACAAAAATTTATGGAAAAATGACTCTTGTTAAAAATACTCGATGGATTCTAAGGACGGAAAGAATTAAGTGCCGCATTTAACCCTTTAAATGGTACAGTAAAAGAAAATACCTTACCTTCTTTAGTTTTATAGGAAATACGTACCTTATTGTTCTGCTCTATTTGTTTAGTCAAAACCGGCCCTACAGGTGATTGTGCCAAACAAACCGTTTCATTACATTGCGTATAATTAATAAGAACAGGTTTTTTAACATCTTTTACAAACATTTGAATCGGAACATTTATATCAGAATTTGGCAATGTTCGAAAAAGCATCACTGCTTGACCACTTGTCGTAGAAACAAGAGACCAACTAAAAATGGTATTTCCTTCTTGATCATGAACCGTCTGTGTCACATTACATATACCTTGCTTATGTTTAAGCTTTTGTTTTTCGTCACAAATCAAAGTCCAATCATAAAATTGCATAATAATTCGACGTGTTTCGCCAGGTTCTCCCTTAGGTATCGATAAGTGCGGTGGATGCACCGTATAAATATTATTATTCTCGTTGGCAAAGCTTTCGCTCTTGCCTATTAAGGCAAGAGCAAACAGCAGAACCTTTACTAACATACTTCTCGTTTTTACAATAACAGCCATTTTTTCTATTATCATCTCAACCTCAGAGTAATTCCAGCGCCTATTCCCCAATGACCTCCAGCACTTGTCACAGATACATTCGAGCGAATATTTCCATCTTCAGATGTATAACCAGCACCAAGAGCAAGTGCAGATTGACTGCGCCATAAACCACTCCCAAATGAAACACTTAAAGATCCTGGTATATCATAGTAACGTAAGTTGGACACCGCTAGACCAATAGCAGCAGCTTGTCTTGCTTCTTTCCGAACATCCTGAATAGCATAATTCAACGTCTCAAATTTCAT
>NZ_JBHIOE010000009.1:0-17140 GCF_042195335.1 Bartonella sp. CL25QHWL
CGTTTTATGCTTTTTTATATTTGTGTCGTGTTTTTTAAAGAATTGGTGCTTTTGCTTGAGAGGTGCTCTTGCTTGAGAGGTGCTCTTGCTTGAGAGGTGCTCTTGCTTGAGAGGTGCTCTTGCTTGAGTGGGATTCTTGTGAGCTTTTAAGGGGAAAGTGAAGAGGGGCTGCTCTTGGACTTTACTTGCTGTTTCTGTTCTCTTAAAGAGAGAAAATCTTGTAACTTATTTTCTTTTATCAAGCATAAAAATGTGTCTTACCAAGCGATATTGAGAGCGAAAAATCGATACTTAAAGCAAAAGATATTCTGGTGTTTGGGGAAGAAGAGCCCATTTTCTTGCAGGTGGAGAGGCAAGACGCATAGAGAAGACGCGCCAAAAGCTTAAGTTTTTGATCAAGACGTTTTGCTCTATGGAAAGGGCAACAGTGCTTTTAAAGAGCTTGGGGTGGAGGGGGAAATTGAAAGAAAAGAGGGACATCTATTTATTTACAAGACCGTTATTTATTTACGAGACCGCTAAGGACAGTTTCTCTCTCTCTGGATGAAAAAGGTTTTGTGCAATTTGGTTATGGAATTGTGAGAGACGCTGGTATTCATGCGGCGGCTTGCCAAATAATTAATCCTTATCATTTTGGGGCTTTATCATTTTGGGGGGGTGCCAGATTGACAACGAGGCATTGAGGCAAAGGGGTGGGTTTTAAGGAAAAGAGATTGAAAATTTTTGAGGAAAAGGTAAGCGTAGGGCGTTTACGTCGTGTGCTTGAGGAAGCTTTAGATGAGGCGATGACTGAGGTTGATCTGGGACTGAGGGTGATCTTGGCAGCGTGCTTGGCTTTCAATATGGGGGCACCACCTTGGGGAAAGGGGTGTTTTGGCTTGTAAGCGCCTCACGTATAGTGCTTCATGTATAAGCGCGTATAGGGCAAATGAATAAAATACGTAGAGGGGATTTATAGTGCTTGCATTACTCTGAGAAGGGTGCTAAGCGAATTTACCGCGCTGGTGGCGTGCTATCAAATATTGAAGAGTGGGAATTTTAGAAGTGGGGGAGTATCCGTATGATCGAAGATAAATCACAACACCAATTTGCCCATAAGGGAGATAAGGCTTTTGTATCGCAGCCAGTGTTGGATCAATCGGCAACTTTCAAAAAATGGATGATGCTTTCAACAAGCGATTATATCATCATTTGTTGTTTGGCTATCCTCTTGTTGGTGCTTTTTTCCGCGTCTGCCTATATGAGCCCTTTGGAATTTTTTCACGTTATATCCAAGGAACAGCTCCAAGCACTGGGACAAATGAAACAAGAAGATTTTCAAGAAATGAGTCAGAGTTTTATACAGATTCCTGCGATCGAATTTCTTCGTAACTTCGGGTGGAATGGTGTTTGGGCTTTTTTATGTCTCTTACCGCAAATAATTTTTGGCGTCCTTTTCGTGTTGTTTCCGCTCTTTTCTATTTTTAACGCCATTTCTAAACGGGATGCGAAGGAAATGATGAAGCTGTGGGAAACATTGCCAGAGCAGCAACAGCTAGACAACCAATCTCTCAACAAAATATGATAGGGGGGAAAAGTGATCACTTCTATAATGCCTCTTTTAATAACTACATTATTGATCTCCTTAGGGATAGTTATCGTTATTTATTCTGCGTGGAGCATGATACTCTTTTCTACCGTGAAGACCATCTTGTCCATTTATTATTCTTTGATAAAACGGGCAGTACTGTTATGTAAGATGCGAAGAAAATTAAAAAAGGGGACAGCGCAGAATTTGAGGCATAATCAGGCAGAGGGTAGAGGACAGAATACAGTTCTTGCAACACAGTTTAGAGTTTTTTCTTTTCAAGAATCTTTGCTTCTCTCAAAAAAGGACTATAAAATAATCTCTTGGATGGCTTTCATTGCAGTTGCGCTTTTTATATGGGCTACGCTTTTTTTGTCCTTTATTGCACGATATGCGACTGTTTCACACAATGATCCATTGTTTTTTTTGTTATTGATTATTGCGCTGCCGTTTTTGTTTATTTTGGTCTGTAGTGCTATCACTTTGCCTGTTATTTTAATTCTCCATAGTTTCCTTCATTATGGCGTGAAAAAAACAGCAAAGAGATTAGAAACATTTGTTTGAGAAGAGAATGAAAATGATAATTTCACATCAATGTGATAGGGGAAAAAAGTGAGCATTATAATACTACAACATTTGGCTTTTTTAGGGGGCATCATTATTGCCATTTTAATGTTTATGGTTATGATCAGGCTTCCTTACCTGTTGATCAAGCATATGAAGTTGTCTTTTAAACTCGCTCAAGACGTGAAAAAGAGTACGACGCAACAAAAGCAAGCCATACAACAGTTGCGCAACGATCTGGGAGAAATGAAAAGACACAATCTCACGCATAAGACCCTTGATGCGAAAATACGCTTTCTTAATTTTAAAGAATCTCTGCCTCTTTATTCAAAAGAATGTAAAATAATTCTTTTTATTTTTATCCTCTTTACCGTTTTGCAATTTGCTTTCTCTATCGTACATTTGGTATGGTGGAAGGATAGTATGGTCAGTTTTATAATACCGCGGTTTTCAATAGGTCGCATTATTTATGGCCTTCTATGGTTAGGGATTCTTCTCTTTTCTCCGATCATTGGGATCATGTGCATGAAGTTAACGAGAAAATTGAACAAAATACTTCCACAATTGGAAGAAGCGATACAACAACGCGATCAGGCAATTCGTATGCAGAATGTGGTAGGGGGACAAAATGACGAGTAGTCTTATAACATTAATAGCCTGTTATTTCCTGTTCTTTACGCTTTTAAATGTTTTAATATGGGCGCCAATCGTTGTCATTTATTACCTGTTTATCAAGCGTGCGAGGCTTTATTGTCGCGTGAAAAAGGAACTGAAATGCGTGCTGAATGAACGCGATATTGCCTTAAAACAGATCTCCCAAAAATAAAAAAGCAGCAGAATGTTTGATAAAAAACAGCTTTCTCTTGTTTGGCAAGACTATAAAAAAATATGCTATCTTTCTACGGTTATAGTGACTGCTCCAATAGTTATAACTGTTGTCGTTAAGATATGGAGAGGGCAGGACTTTGTTTCTCTTGTCGTATTCGAGCCACTGGCATGGACGCTTGCCTGTGTTTTTTTATTCTTACCGATTGTTTTTATTATGCGTTTTATCGTGACCCGTCAGTTGAACAAAATGATACGGCAATTAGAAGAAGAGGTTGAGCAGAAAGGAGCTCCCGTCATATTATACGATGTGAGCGAGGGGAAAGTGAGCGAAGGGAAAGTGAGCGAGGGGAAAGTGAGCGAGGGGAAAATGAGCGAAGGGAAAGTGAGCGAGGGAAAGTGAGCGAGGGGAAAGTGAGCGAGGGAAAGTGAGCGAGGGAAAGTGAGCGAGAGAAAAATGAGCGAGGGGAAAATGAGCGAAGGGAAAGTGAGCGAAGGGAAAGTGAGCGAGAGAAAAATGAGCGAGGGGAAAAAGTGAAGAGAGGCTTTTGTTGAGCCTTGCTTTTGACTTGTTCATTAAGGTGCATGGGTGTACTTCTCGTTTTATGCTTTTTTATATTTGTGTCGTGTTTTTTAAAGAATTGGTGCTTTTGCTTGAGAGGTGCTCTTGCTTGAGTGGTACTTTTGTTTGAGTGGGGATTCTTGTGAGCTTTTAAGGGGAAAGTGAAGAGGGGCTGCTCTTGGACTTTACTTGCTGTTTCTGTTCTCTTAAAGAGAGAAAATCTTGTAACTTATTTTCTTTTATCAAGCATAAAAATGTGTCTTACCAAGCGATATTGAGAGCGAAAAATCGATACTTAAAGCAAAAGATATTCTGGTGTTTGGGGAAGAAGAGCCCATTTTCTTGCAGGTGGAGAGGCAAGACGCATAGAGAAGACGCGCCAAAAGCTTAAGTTTTTGATCAAGACGTTTTGCTCTATGGAAAGTGTAATAGTGCTTTTAAAGAGCTTGGGGTGGAGGGGGAAATTGAAAGAAAAGAGGGACATCTATTTATTTACGAGACCGTTATTTATTTACGAGACCGCTAAGGACAGTTTCTCTCTCTCTCTGGATGAAAAAGGTTTTGTGCAATTTGGTTATGGAATTGTGAGAGACGCTGGTATACATGCGGCGGCTTGCCAAATAATTAATCCTTATCATTTTGAGGCTTTATCATTTTTGGGGGGCCAGATTGACAACGAGGCATTGAGGCAAAGGGGTGGGTTTTAAGGAAAAGAGATTGAAAATTTTTGAGGAAAAGGTAAGCGTAGGGCGTTTACGTCGTGTGCTTGAGGAAGCTTGAGATAAGGCGATGACTGAGGTTTATCTTGGCCGCGTGTTTGGGCTTTCAATAGAGCACCCTTCCTTGGGAAAAGGAAATTGTTCTATCTCTCAAGTGGACTCTTCTTTACTTGCACACCCTTGGGGCTTTGGTATTGAGGGCTGATGTTAACATTTGGCAGCTTTCTCATAAAAGCTTTATGGAAGATGAAAGTTTGGGCTTTAAAAAAAATATCGAAAAAATCAATTTGGGCCGGTTTTGTTGTTGATGATTCAAATCGTCATAAAGACAAAGCAACCTCGTTACGATTTTCTTGCACTCGTTTGCTTCTTCTTTGGAAAGCAGCTTATCTTCCTGAAAATAAAAAGAGCACTTAGAATTTTAGAGTCAGAGACCCAAATTTGTGCAATAGAAGAAGATATTTTTATGAAAATTTGATCGAGGAGAAAAGAGAAGCCTTAAGACAGCAGAGGATATATTGTGGGGAATAAAAACATGATGTTTGAAGTTGATGAAAAAAAAACACCCCTGATATTGTCTTTATAAAAGATGAGGGATACAAACGCTTGATATTGATGAACCCTCATCCATTGTGAGGACGAAAGCTTCGGTTCATGAAAATGGCTTGAAAATTGAAACAAATGAGGGATAAAAAATGAGGGGCAATGGAAAAAATGCACCATTGTATGAAGAGTTACGGTCTTTTTCGCTTGAAGAAGCGTTTTTGACAAGCAAAAATTATAAAGTCATCTTTTGCATTGCTTTCATTATTACCGCTTTTAAAGTGGCACTCGTTATATTTTTTGAGTGGGATTTGACAGTGTGGTCGAATTATATCCTGTTCATTTTAACATTAATATTGGGTTTTATATCAATGCTTCTTTTTGTGCTCATTCCTGTTGCCTTTGTGGTCCGTATCATCTTTACGCGTTTGTTGAAAAAAAAGATCGATATGTTGGATCAAGAAATCTGGCAGCGAAGAAAAACCGCTTCTCAACAAAACAGCGCGTGAAGGGAGGGCAGAAAATGAATACTGGTCTTTATATATTCTCATGCGTTGTAGGAGAGAGTTTCTATTCGTGCGATGTTTGAAGGTGATGGAAAAAAAATGCACCCTTGATATTGTCTTTATAAAAGATGAGGGATACAAACGCTTGATATTGATGAACCCTCATCCATTGTGAGGACGAAAGCTTCGGTTCATGAAAATGGCTTAGAAATTGAAACAAATGAGGGATAAAAAATGAGGGGCAATGGAAAAAATTCACCATTGGATAAAGAACCACGGTCTTTTTCGCTTGAAGAAGCGTTTTTAACAAGCAAAACTTATAAAGTCATCTTTTGCATTGCTTTCATTGTGGCAGCTTTAAGAACGGCTCTTCTCTTCTTACTCATGTGGCTTGAGTGGAAGTTGGCGGGGTGGGAAGGGGATGTTATAACAGTTCTCTTTTGCATCGTGCAGGTTATATTAGATTTAATTTTTGTACTCATTCCTGTTGCCTTTGTGGTCCGTATCATCTTTACGCGTTTGTTGAAAAAAAAGATCGATATGTTGGATCAAGAAATCTGGCAGCGAAGAAAAACCGCTTCTCAACAAAACAGCGCGTGAAGGGAGGGCAGAAAATGAATACTGGTCTTTATATATTCTCATGCGTTGTAGGAGAGAGTTTCTATTCGTGCGATGTTTGAAGGTGATGGAAAAAAAATGCACCCTTGATATTGTCTTTATAAAAGATGAGGGATACAAACGCTTGATATTGATGAACCCTCATCCATTGTGAGGACGAAAGCTTCGGTTCATGAAAATGGCTTGAAAATTGAAACAAATGAGGGATAAAAAATGAGGGGCAATGGAAAAAATGTATCATTGGATGAGGAATTACGGTCTTTTGCGCTTGAAGAAGCGTTTCTGACACGCAAAAATTATAAAGTCATCTTTTGTATTGCTTTCATTGTGGCAGCTTTAAGAATGGCTCTTCGCTTCGTACCCATGTTGCTTGGGTGGAAGTTGGCGGAGTGGGAAGGGGATGTCGTGGCAGCTCTCTCGTTAATTATGGAGCTTATATCATGGTTTATTTTTTTGTTCATCCCTGTTGCCTTTGTGGTTCGTATCATTTTCACGGTTCTGTTGAAAGAAAAGATCGATATGTTGGAGCAAGCACTCTGGAAGCAGAGAAAAACCGCTTCTCAACAAAACAGCGCATGAAGGGGCGGGGAAAATGATAGATATTAAAATGATGGATATTATTGTTGTACTCTCGTGGGGTGTGGGCTTGACGCTTTTCACGCTGCTTTCTGCTGTGGTCATGATGTTTATTTGGGCATTGTATTACTCTACTTTCAAGCGGGTGAGACTGTATTGCCAAGTGACAAAAGAATTAAGCCGCGTGCTTGAACAACCTATCGCTTTTGAGCCGTCTAGTGGAGCAACGCCGATGATTAAGCTGTTATCTGAGGAAAAAGAGTTTTCTCTTTCTGATGAGGAAATCTTAACGATGGAAAGTGCAACGGCGCTTTTAAAGAGTTTGGGGTGGAAGGTGGAAATTGAGGGAAAAGGGGATCATTTGGCCACCTATTATTTACCAGATCGTGAAGTGCAGTTTCTTTATAATGCTGAGAAGGGGTATCCGCGATTTGATTGTGCAATTGCGGTGGTTTCTGGTATCCATGCGGCGGCTTGCCAAACGATAGACCCTTATAATTCTGGAGGCTTGATTGCTCTTGAATTGAGTTTTGATGTGAAGGGGGTGGAAATTTTTGAAGAAAAGGTAAGCGTTGGATGTTTACGTCGTGTACTCGAGAAAGCTTTAGAAAAGGCAATGACTGAGGTTGATCTTGGCAAGATGCTTCACTCTCAATATAGAATCCTGCCTTGGGAAAACAAAACTGTGGTCCCTCGGTTTGCTTCTTATTCCCTGCGTTATCTTGCAGCTCTGGCTTTGATGGGCGATGTTGAAACTTTACACTCTTATCAGAAAAGCTTTATGGAAGGTGAGAAGCTGGGCTTTGAAACAAGCATCGAAGAGGAGCATCTGGAACGCGCAATGGTGATCGCTCAAGCGGTAGAAAAGACAAAGCAACCCAGTTACGATTTGCTTCAACAGGCGGCAAAGGATTTTTCCATGGAGGTAGAGAGCTATGAATGTTTTAGAGCTACAGATCCCAATTTGTGCAATAGAAGAAGAGATTCTTATGAAAATTTGATCGAGGAAAAAAGAGAAGAATTAAGGCAACAGGGATATTTTGTTTACGAAAAGGACGCGATTTGTGAGGTTGATGGAAAAAACTATCGTCCTCATATTCTTTACATAAAGGATGGGGAGTTAGAATATATGGATGTAGAAATTAGGGTTGAGGAAAAAATTTATTGAGAAAAATAAAGAGTTTAGATAAGTTAAAAAGAGCTTAAACCTAAAAATAGAGCGTAAAAAGCGCGAAGCGTAAAAGCAGAGGGGAACAATGCAGGAGAAAAAAGCAACATTTGAAGAGTCTTTCTTTTCATTTAGAAAATTTATGGTGTCTTCAGTGGAAAGGCGTAAAGGGGTGGGAAGGTGTAAAATAATAGGGTGCCGCTTTTTTATCATGTTTTGTACGTGCCTTATCATGATGGCTTTAGAAGTTTCTGCGGGTGCAAAATCTCTGGTACAGCCGTTGCAATGGACAAGATGGGAAGGAATTGGTTCTCTTATTTTTCTCTTACCAGTGTTGATATGGTTTTGTCTTCTCACACCCCTTCCTATTTTGTGGGGCATTTGTCGTTTTAAAGAGCGTAAATTGGAAAAAATAAAGAAAAAACTAAAAGAAAAAATAAAGCAGCAAGAGATTAATCAATGAGGTTATACACATGAGGAGTGAGGCCGCGGTTTTTATTTTGTTTCTGCCGATTGGATATTTTCTTCTAAATGCAGTTACAGTTTTTGCCATTTTTGTGAATATGATTATTGTGGCGCCTTATTATTCTTTAATAAAGCGTTTGAGGCTCTATTACAGAGTGAAAAAACAAAGACGTTTGATGAAAGAACATCCACAGCGTTTTTGTTTCTTTGAAAAAAGCGGAAAAGAAAAAGAGAGAGTGCCGCAAAACTTAGCACTAGAAACACAGATAAGTTTCTATTCGTTAAAAAAATGGCTCGCTTTTTCACGCAAAGATTATATCCTCCACGCATGCCTCTCTTTCATCATTATATTTTTCAAAGCTTATGTCTATGTGATTTTCTTTAAAGGGATAGATGAGATAGATGAGAGCAGATTTGAATATTTTGCCATTCTCTTGCTTTTCTGGTTTTTTTTATCGGTATGTATTTTTGCAACGATCCCTGTTGTTGTGATCCTTCGTGAAATTTTAACTCATCGATTGAAAAAGAAAATTCAGCAATTGGAAGAAGTGACTGAAGCAACCCAATCAATCAATTTATAAAGAGAAGGGGATAAAATGCATTACGAAATGGCGGCAGCTTGGACGGTGATTTTGATCATTCTGCTGGGGGGTGTTTTTGATTTTTTCTTAACAATACCCATTGTGGCACTGTATATTTCTTTTATCAAGCGTTTGATCTCGTATTACAAGGTTACCAAACAATTAAACGCAGCGCTGAAAAAGCGCATGTAGTGCTCGTGTCATGGGGGAGGCATAAGTTTTAGATCATGCCATTGCTTCACGGCTTGGGAGGAGGGCATCGATTGTTTTTCTCATTTTACGCTGATCTCTGGGGAAAAGGGTTGATGGCAATGAATAGGCTGGTGATAGGTTTGTAATAGGCTTGTATAGGTTTTAATGGGGCGGTTTATCGGAAGTTTTGTTGTTTTCTGTGAATTTGCAAAATCGTAAAAACGTGAAACTGTAAAACGGTGTGTGGTTGCTCAAGAGCCGTGAGGGTTGTGGGGAGGATATGGGGAGAAGAGGGTGCCAATGGAGGCGTAAAGGTTGGATTGTGCAATGCGTCAAAATTGGAATGGGGGAATGAGGGAATGGGGAGCGTTGGGGGAAAAGGGTTGATGGCAATGAATAGGCTGGTGATAGGTTTGTAATAGGCTTGTATAGGCTTTAATGGGGCGGTTGATCGGAAGTTTGTTGTTTTCTGTGAATTTGCAAAATCGTAAAAACGTGAAACTGTAATAGGGCGTGTGGTTGCTCAAGGGCTGTGAGGGTTGTGGGGCGGTTGGGGAGAAAAGGTGCCAATGGAGGATGGTTGGATTGTGCAATGCGTCAAAATTGAAATGGGTGAATGGGGAATTGGGGGAATGGAGGGCGTTGGGGGAACGGAGGGCGTTGGGGGAACGGAGGGCGTTGGGGGAACGGAGGGCGTTGGGGGAAAAGGGCTGTTGGCAATGAATAGGCTGATGATAGGTTTGTAATAGGCTTGTATAGGCTTTAATGGGGCGGTTTATCGGCAGTTTTGTTGTTTTCTGTGAATTTGCAAAATCGTAAAAACGTGAAACTGTAATAGGGTGTGTGGTTGCTCAAGAGCCGTGATGGTTGTGAGAGGGGATAAGCCCGTGTGAGAAGGGATAGAAAAACGTTTGGTTTTGGAGCTGTTGATATAGGCATGCTGTTTAGAGGCGTAAGGGAGGGGGATTGTTCGTTCTCAAAGCCTATGATGTAAGAGAGTATGGGCTATTCAAGAGGGTGTTCGGGTATGGATAGAGATTGAAGGGACACTGCTTCTTTGCAAAGCCATAGGTGTTGCTCATAAGTTTTGTTTATTCATATGGTTTTTTATGGCATCCAGTACCTGTTGGCTTATCTCCTTATGGGTCAGCCATCGTAAACCTTTGGGCGTTGTTTTTTGTCCTAATTGAATGGGGATAAAATCAACCTTGTTTTTGCGCGCGCACTCGAGGATCATTTGATCATGCATGTTGGAACCAAAAATATGAAGAATACATGGCGGTTTAGGCAAAAGAGCCAACTGCTCAATTAATGCGCAAGAAAATGCATAGGCGGGCGAATGAATCCATAATATGCAATATTTTAGATCATGCCATTGCTTCACAGCTTCTAAAAATTGCGCCTTTGATGCCGCACAATCATAATCCAACGACACACACAACTGTTTGTTGTGCAATGCCTCAAGCTGGACTTTATGGGAAAGAAAGCGTGCAGCAATAATCACTTCTTGCGGCTTTAGTGATTGATACAAAGGGGCAAGCATCCCTGTGCCCCCTACCACTAAATAACGATAGTGCGCATCCTTTTTTTTCATGCCCCCTCCCTTATTACTTTAAATCCCACCTCTTTGCTTTAAAAATGTGTACATTTCATCAGCAAGTCTTTCACAACGTGTTTGTACCTCTTCACTTATAACTTTCCAAGTACGACCTTCATCATCTGAGGAAAAATCTTCGTTGGAAGAGGCGATTTGACATTGGAGTGTATAACCATAAAGCGTGTGTACCACCGGAACTAAATGCTCACACGGTTGTGCGCATTTTTTGGCCGTACTCCCATGAGAGATAAGCCCAACAGGTTTATTTAAAAAGGCATTATAGCTCAAATTATCAAGAGCATTTTTTAAAACACCCGAATAAGACCCTTGATAAACGGGGCTTGCTAGAATAACGCCATCAGCCGCTGCAATGGTTTTTACAAACTCACGGACCGCAGCACTTGGATTAGCCTCTACCTGCTGATGATAATCTGGATCTGTCATCGGCAAGGGCTGTTCACGCAAATCAACCCAATGAAGTGATGCACCCCGCTTTATGAGGCAATCCGCTAAATAATTGGCTAAAGTTCTTGTTAAGGAAGGTTGACGCACAGACCCCAAAATAATTGCTATATTCAACAGGATTCTCCTTTATCTTTTCCCCACAAGCCTATAACGCAAGGCTTATAAAGAAGTGTGAGTAAAATGGCGCGTATCAATGCTGTTTATAAAGAGCAATTGTGATGATATCGCATAGTTATAGAATCAATCCATGCTAACAAGATTGTTGACAAAACAACACCTCAAATTTGCAAGGGAATGTTAGTGCTTTCATTAATATTAAAATGCTTGATCTCAAGAATTGCGGCTGTCTCTCTGTCTTAGAAGCGCTTTGATGAATATATTCTAAGCTATTGGCTTGCAAGATCCCCAATGAAAAATGGAATATATCGTCATATTTTGAATGATCATTGATCCTTTTTAATTGGAATAAGAAAGTTGTAAGATTTTCTCATTTCAAATGCTCTTATTGCGCGATCATTTGCAAATCAATGGAAGTTCCTTTTTTCATGTCTTAAGTGGGGGGTCCGAAAACAATTGAGAAAAGAATAAAAATGCTTCTGTCTTTTCAAGGGATAAGGGCTATCGTAGAGGCTAGATATGCCTGTTTTTGGGGCAGGGGGTGGGGTTGTCGTAGGAGCCTTAGGCTAATGGGGTTGTCCGTGTTGAGGAACGAGTTATGGCGTAGCTTGTTGCAAGGGAGGGTAAGGCTATTGTAGAGGCCGCAGGGGGCGTATATGAATGGTGCCGGATTACATTTTTTATTGAAACAATAGGGGTGATAGAGTTTATAGTAAGGGGGATATATTCATGGGGGCGCTATTGTTATCCCCTTCATGGGGGCTGTTCATGAAATGGGGGTGATGCGCGTTGGTTTGGAAGTGTTGAGAGATTTCTTTAAAACAAGCACGTGAATTGGCAAAACTATTGGCAACATGAATATGCAATACGAGTATTTTCTGGGGTGTTCTGTTTGACGATAATGGATGCAATTGTGCTTTGAGAGATTATGCGTGTCGTTATAAAGTTAGGGACAAACAGTTGCATAAAAGGGAAGAGCAAATGAAGGGGGAAAATTCCACATTTTATAACAAACGGTGCTCTCTTTTTTTGGGAAAATCATTTCGTTCTTATAAAGATCATATGATTATTTGTCTTATTTCTATCCTTATTGGGATAGGTTATAAAGCTCTTTTGATCCCATTAGAAGCCAAGTGGCCGTTGAGTGTATCGCAGGATAGCACTCTTTTGGCGCTCTTTGTGCTGCGTGAAGTCATCATGGTGGTCGTTGTTGCCTTGATGCCTGTTTTATTGGTGCTTTATCTCATCTTAATGTATTTGTTGAAAAAAAAGATTCAGCAGTTAGAAGAGGCTATCCAGCAACGGGGTCACACAATCGATCAACAAAATAATCCGGTAAAAAACAATAGAGAAAAAATAAGCTGTTTTTTTATCGTATACTTTTGGTTGATATTTCTGCTAAACGTCTTTTTTCCTGCGGGTGTTGTCATGCTCATTTTAGAATTTTACTATTTTGTTTTCAAGCAGGTGAGAACGTATCGTAAAGTGAGACGGGCATTAAAACGCGTAAGATAAAGAGAGTGACAAGGCGCTTTTGTAGCTATCGTGAGGGGTAAGAGGCAATGTTTAGAAGCTCTCGTGACACAAGAAGAGGGGAGGATGAATGGTTGGAAAATCATCAGACAAAGAAGAGAGCCTATTTTCGTTTGTAATGAGGAGGATGCTCTTAATCATTGGGAAGAGCAACCGCGCTTTTAGAAAGTTGGGGGGGGGTTATTAAAAATAAGGAAAGCGCCATGCATCGCACTTTTCGTGGTTCTTAAAAGAGCGGGCATGAGATAAAAAAATGCGTTTTTCATAAAAAAAGGAAGAGCAATTAAGGGGAAAAAGTCAGCATTTTATAATGGACTGCGCCATTTTTTCGAGAAAGATTATTTTTCTGTGCGAGAGCATGTTGTCATTTGTTTCCTCTCGCTCATTATTGAGCTATGGAACAGGATTTTCTTTCTTGAGCTGTGGAACAGGATTCTCTCTCTCTCATCCTTGGATAGCAAAGAGTACAACATTTTCTCTCTTGAGTTATGGAACAGGATTTTCTTTCTCCTATCCTTGGGTAGCAATGGAGAACGGACAGGGTGGTGGGATACACCTCTTTTTCTCTCTCTGTATGCGTTTTGGAAAGTTATTATAGTGTGTGTTTTGGTCTTGTTCCCAGTTATGTTGATACTCGGCATCATATTGTGGTTTTTGTTGGTAAAAAATATTCGGAAATTGAAAGGAATAAACCAGCAACGGGGTAAAATAACCGATCAAAAGGATCGATATAAAGAAAGTGTGAACTGGAAAATGGACGATATTCTTGTCATGATATTTGTTTTCGTGCTTATGTGCGTGACATTGGTGGTTGCTTGTATTCCCATGATGATTTTAGAACTTTATTATGGTGTCTTTAAGCAGGTGAGAACGTATCGCTGTTTAAGAAAAGAACTGAAAAACGTCTTGCAAGAACAGGATACAGCGTTTGAGAAGTCATGAGAGGGAAAAAATAATGAAGAAATTATGAGAGATTCAGCCTTTATAGGGATTGCTCTCTATACCATTTTGCCTCTGATATTTTTTGGTGCTCTTTCATGAGGTGTCCGTAAACATTGCTCTAAGGAGCAGTGTTGAGGGTGGCATTGAGTGAAAGAAAAGCCGATTATGGATTAGTATTGATTTAAGGGAATAAGAGCCCTTGGGGTTTAGAGCCTAGAGTGAGTGCTTGGGACTTACTTTATCGTTTGAGGCGTGAGGAAGGAACGGTTTTGCTTGTAGGGGCGCGCGGTATATGGGTTGTTTTCGTATTTTTAGGAGCCTTGTTCATTCAAGCTTTGAAATGAATCCTATTGAAGTGGGGATGCAGGGTCATTTTCTTGAAAATAAGAGAATTTTTGGGAAGAAAAAGCTGAATTGTGACTATTGTTTACAGATTGGTACGGTTTGAAAATCTTTATTGTTTGCAATGTGAGGAAGGTAAGAGGGTGGCAAGGTAGCAGGAATATTATAATTTTTATTATGACGCAAACCATAATGGTCTGTGTACTTTTCTTTATTCCGGTGGTATTTGGGTTTTGCATCATCATAATGCGTAAATTGGAAAAAAATCCAGAAACGAGAAGAGGCAATCTCTGTGTGATAGCAAATAAGCTCTCTGTCGCACGGGTCTTTTCAAAGAGAGAGGGGAATACATGAAGGAGCAAAATTGGGCATCAGAGCAAGAAACGCATAAAGGAGTGCATTCTTTTTCGCTCCAGCACGTGTTGCTCTCAGCAAAGGATTATAAAATTATCTTTGCTATTGCTGTTCTCATTATCATGTGGAAAATGGTGCTAGAAATACCAGGTGTATTGAATTGGCAGCTGACAGGGTGGCAATATGTTGTGCATGCCGTTCTCTTTAAAACAACGGACATCATAACGGTTTGTGTTATTATTTTTATTCCGGTTATGTTACGGCTTCGCACCAAAGTGACGGGTGAGTTGCGAAAAAATATTCAGAAACTAGAAGAAGCAATCTCTGTAGGAGAGCACATAAGCTCTCTGTCGCACGGGCTTTTTTAAAGACTGAGAGGGGAAAAATGAACAGTGATCCTATAGCCGTATTTCTATTAGATCCCGGATTCTGGGTGATGATTGTTATTTGCATGATCATTATCATGCTTGTTTTAGCTCTTTATACCTCTGTCTTTAAACGGATGAAAATGAATTTCCAAGTGAAAGGCGAGCTGGAAAGAGTGCTTAAAGAAAATGATCTTGCAACGCAGCAGTTTTGGAAAGATGAAGCTGTGGTGCAGGAGAGGCGTTTGCAACTAAAGGAAAAAGAGTTCTCTGCCGATTATGATGATGATGATGAAATTCTCACGATAGAAAGTGCAACAGGGCTTTTAAAAAGCTTGGGATGGTCGGTGGAAATCGAGGGAAAGGGAGATTATTTGGCAACCCTCTTTTTACCAGATCGCGAAGTGCAGTTTCTTTATAACGAGCAACGAGTGGAAGAGTTTTCGCCTTTTGATCGCGGACTTTTAATTATGAGCGGTATTTTTGCGGCGGCTTGTCAGACGATTAATCCTCATAATTCTGGGGTTGTTCCAACGGTATTTATGAATTTTGTACCCAATGGATTGGAAATTTTTGAAGAAAAAGTGAGCGTCCAGCTTTTAAAGAAAGCACTCGATAAAACTTTAAAATGGACAATGGAAGATGATTCTTTGCATGAAATGTTTCGCTCTCAATATGGTATTCCCCCTTGGGAAAAAGACTCTTTATCTTGGGCACCGGATGATGACATAGAGCTCGCACCTTATGCTTTGCTGCATCTTGCTGCTCTTGCCTTACTTGGCGATGTTGAGACTTTAGCTTCTTATGACGAAAGTTTTACGGCAGGGGAGAAGCTTGGCTTTGATGAAACCATTGAAAAAGTCCATTTGGAACGCGCGATGGTGATCGCTCAAGAAGTGAAAAGGGAAGGAAAGTTCAGTTACGATCTACTGGAACGGGTTGCTGAGAAGTGGTCTATAGCCATGGACTATCAGCTTTTCAGAGTGAGATCCCCTAATACGTGTAATCAAAAACGTGCTTTTCATAAAAAATTAGTCGAGGAGAAAAAACAAGAATTAAGGGAACAAGGGTTTGAAGGGGTGAGTGATGAACAGTTCGTGTTTGAAGCAGAGGGGGTAAAACATGCTCCTGATATTACTTATATTAAAGATGGTAAAATCGCATTTATGGATATAAAAATTGATTAGTGTTGTACTCTCCTGTTGAAGAAAAGCACTCTTATTTAAAAGATGTGAAAGCGCCATGATTGAGACGCTTTCACACCTTTCTTACCAGAGCTAAATAAAGGGCTCAAAAAATCAAGAATAATAGCCAAGATTTTAAAAAATAGACTGGAAATAGCTTGATCCTCAAGAATAGGGGGAAAAATCAATTATAAATTCTACTCTCTTCTTTAAGACTGTTCTGTTGTTTTGTTAGAAAATGCTCATAAATTATCGCTTATTCAAGTGCCTTATTCAAGCGGTATGAGGGAAAGGTCCATTGACTAAAGCGCTATGGGGGGAGCTTTAAGGGTTAGAGCCTTTGTCATTTGAGGGGAGAGGAAGGCAAAAAATGGCATTTTTGAAGGCTGTGATATTTGGCCAATAAAAATAAAAACACAATAAAAATTAAACTAAAACAAAGGAAAAATTAAACTAAAAAAGGCCCCATTTAAAAAGGGCCTTTTTATTTAAGTTTTACAATATATACAAAATGTATATAACTTTACTTTAAGAACTTTTTGTATCTTATACTCTAGTAGAAACAAGTTGTATGAAATATATAATAATTGATCCTAAAAAACTAGCTATTGCATTCAATAAACTTTTTCCTTTCTCGTATATATCGTTTATTGATGCTTGTTCTGATGCGCTTCTATTACTGACTCTCAGTATATTCAATGTATCCGATGTGTCCCTTACTTGTTTAACAAACTGTAAATTTGTTTTCTCAATAGTATAAGGTGCAACAATAGGAGAGGGCTGTTTATTGACTATACGATCAGATTTTTGAATCGCGAGAGCTAAACCACTTGTGATAGCCCCCGCTATGAAAAAATATCTGATATTCATAGTTTTTCTCCTATATTTATTTCGATAAATAAATATCGATACGTATCATATATAAATTCGATTTAAATAACTATAGTAAAAATACAACAATCACAAAAAAGAATAAACTTTGTCTATATTTTGACAAAATTTACCCTTAATTGCCTTAATGAATTCTTTTAGATTCGATTTTATGAAGGCGTAAAAAGGTTTGAAAGCTCTGTAGGCAAGTGGAATCCCATAAGATGGGTGATACGGTAGTCGCTAGAAAACTTCCTTTTGTGCCTTTGACCAAGGATTCATAAAAATGAGGGTTCATAAAAATGAGATGCGATGAAAATTGAGTAAAACCCTTGAAGGGAAGGATGCACTCTTTTTGAGGGCTAGAGTGCATCCTCTTATGGATTGGATACTGCCTTATGAGGGTTTGGCAGTTTCCGTTGAGGGGAAGGATGCACTCTTTTTGAGGGCTAGAGTGCATCCTCTTATGGATTGGATACTGCCTT
>NZ_JBHIOE010000009.1:17240-35948 GCF_042195335.1 Bartonella sp. CL25QHWL
GAGTGCATCCTCTTATGGATTGGATACTGCCTTATGAGGGTTTGGCAGTTTCCGTTGAGGGGAAGGATGCACTCTTTAAGGGCTGGAGTGCATCCTTTCCATGGATTGAACGCACTCTTTGGAGGCTAAAGTGCATCCATAGGGAAAGGCATATTCCATAAGAAACAGAGATAACCAAAAGATTTGTTTTTATATTTTTATTGATAGGTTGCTGTATTTGCGAGGGCTATTCATTCTTTATTCTCAATATTTAAGATGATTATGTGATAAGGGTTGTTCGTCAATACAATCGTAAAAGACGCTGAGCATTTTTATAAAAATTAAGATATTTTTGTGCCTTTTTCTTGTTTTTTTTGTGTTTACACAAGATATGCACGGCTTTTCAACAGTTTGTTTTTTTTAGCTTTGCTAATGGCGTTGGCTAAACACTTCAATTGTTTTAACTGCTTCAATACCGCCTTAAAAAAACAGTGCTTTATAATATGACAAAATAAGCTGTATAACTTTTGATTCTTACGCGATGCTAGAAAAAGGGGAATGTTAGGAGAGATGTTGTCTATATTCTTAGCTTATCTCTTAAGGTAGGAAGATTAACATACTTTCTGGATCTATTTTTATTTGGCCGGATCTATTTTTATTTGGTTTGACGGTTAAAGAGCAATAGCTGAATGGAATCACGCTTGCTTCATGTTTTTATCCTCACGCTTTAGATTTTTTCTCATAGAGATTTTGTTTTTAATGAGGTTTTACGCGAATCACGTAAAACAGAATGTTCTAAATAGAATATATTTGTGTTGCACATTTACGTACTTGTTTAAAAAACATTATGTTGTCTTATCATCACAATGATGTTGATGAATGGGGATGTTGATGAATGGGGATGTTGATGAATGGGGATGTTGATGAATGGGGATATTGATGAATGGGATAATGGAGAAATCTCTTGCGAAGTGGATAAGCTCTTCTTTAAAATCTCATAAGGGGAAAGCCTGCACTATCATACTATTCGCGCCTCATGTGATGACAGCCTTTGGCTCTTGAGCGTGTTCATAAGAGGCATTTTGATTCTTTATCTTGCTAGTGTTTTATTTCATATGTCTCTCATGTTTGTAATGTGGAAAAGACAAGGTGTTGATTGATGCAACATGAAATAAATTTGAAATGAGAGAATCCCTATGATATCCGGGTCTCTTAATTTTATATGGATAACTGGAAATTATTATAAATCAAAGTATTATCGTGATACATTAACCTGTTGGTGGACTATGCGATAAAGAAAGTTATCCAGTAGTTAAGTCATTCTGTTATGTCGTAAAACACTGTCATTTGAAGTTTGGTGATATGAAGCAGGCTTCTTTGGATATGTTTTAAGTGTTTTTTTAAGGGCGTGGTGAATCTTTAAGACAGAGCAAGCTCCTGTTGCGCCTTGAGTTTAGCTGAAAATCCCTGAATGGAAGCCAAGAGTGAATGGAAGCCAAGAGGAAATGGAAGCCAAGAGGAAATGGAAACCAAGAGGAAATGGAAGCCAAGAGGAAATGGAAGCCAAGAGGAAATGGAAGCCAAGAGAGAAGTGTATCCAAGCTGTTTGTAAATCAGATTGAGTTAAGAATCTTTGTTCTTTGAGAATGAAACGCAAGTCAATTTGACAAAAGAATGATCTATTTTGCGGGTAGACCTTATGGAGGAATATAACAAAGCTCATAAGGAAGTGATTTAAGACAATACAGTCATAAAAAAGTACAGTTATAAAAAAAAGTCCTCCGTCGCAATTAGAGGACCAAAGAGCAGGAGAATTTTAACATTGACTCGCAGGACGTGTCAAAAAAGAATAAATTCAAAAGGCCGTACTAAATACAAAAAATCATACTTAAAGAACCTACCACATTATAATTAGCAGAGAATTGAAAAAATAGCAATATAAAAAATACTTTTTACAAAAAATTTTGTCATTTTGCATTAAAACTCAACACTTTTTTCAATTGAATATTTGTTTTAAGACTCGATATTAATTAAACTATATTTAAAAATATTATGATGCATACAAGCATCTTGATAATATTCTTCAATCAAAAACGAATTAAGAGCCCCTCATGATTATAGGACTGATATGGGGAAGGCTTTTTGTTTTTAAGAGTGTGGGGTGTATCTTCAGTATGTGTGGGGGGTGAAGTATTGTCCTTTTGGGTGTGGGGGGCAAGGTAATGAAAATGGGGGCGAGAGCTGCTCAATGCTTGAGCCCGTGTGGGGGAGGTTTCTTTAGAGGGGCGGGGGCAACATGGGAGGCCGCTTAAAATGGCGAGGAGGGGGATTATTCAAAATGTTTATGGTTTGCATATCCCCAATGAAATGCGAGCAAGTCTAAACAATCTCGTAAATGATCGGCAAGGGAGTTTTGTTTGCGTTTTGAAGAACTTAATTCTTTTATCGCTTGTCCATGGCCGATAACGCGTTCAAGCAGTGAATAGCCAAGAATACCCAGTTGAACTTTGATTGTTCTTAAATGATTGGAGGCTTCTATTTGACGTTCAATGGGGTGTATGTACCCTTGGCTACAGGAAACCTTTTCACGGGTGTAGTCAAGGCTCATGTGGAGATCGGCTTGGCTTTGACGCCAGTAAAAATAAAAACGTTCTGCCGCTTTATATTGGGCTTTGCTGAGATGTCCTTTCGCATATAAAAGTGCAATGGGATGGCTTTGTGCATTGGCAATGGCATTGATGGTGCGCGGGTTGCTGGAACTTTCTCGATGATTGGGTTTAAAATAAGGATTACGCGTTTCAACAGGGATTTCTTGCGTCTTTAAATGACCAATGTGCTTTTCTTGATTTTGATGATCAAGCGGGCAGGTTTGCATATTTTTTTTCTGCTTATGGGTCATAGCATCTCCTTAAAAATTATCGTTTGCTTCTTTATGTTTATGCAAAGAAACGGGATTGTGCTGTTGTATGCTTGTTGAGGGATACGTTTTTATGTCTGCTTTTTGCGTGAGGGGAAGTTTCAAAAAAAGGGTGAGGGGTCGCTTTCTGTGGATGTTGTCATTGTTTTATAGGAGAGGGGTTTATAGGGGAGGCTGTATGGGGGAAAAGTGTGTTGTCTCGCGTGGATTTGCTTCTTGAAAGGATTGGCATTTTTTTTTGCATGATGGGCGTTACCTTTAATTTTACTGCTGTGGGGGATATTGATGCCGCATGATTTGGTTTTTTTGCCGTGGTTGGGGTTTTCTGCTTTGTTGCTCTTGTCTTTGTTTCTATTTATGCGGCAATGAGGTTTTTCGCGGTTACAAGGAAGGACTTTTTTAAGAGTGGGGTGCTTGCATTCTTTGTTGGCGTGACCTCTAAGTTTGTTTATGCGCAAGCTGAGCACTTTGGTTTGACTTGGTTGTGGTTCTTAAACAGTTAGGTCTTTCACATTCTTTTTGGCGTTGTCTTTGGTCTTATCCTTGGGCTTATTTGTCTAGGGGCAAAGCGTCTTGGTTTTAGGCTTTCATTCTTTACAAAGGATTGATCTTTTGCTGCATTTTTGGCATGGTCTCTAATTTTTACTTAATAAAGGAGCGGGGCGTATGGTGGTTGCGCGGGACATGTTTTTGAAGGGGCTGGCGTTTTTCTGCGTTATTGGCTTGGTCCTTGGTTTTGCTTATGAGGATGCGGGGCGACCGGTTATGACGTGGGAGGTGTTTTGGCAGGGGGTGGAGATTTCTTGCATTGCTGGAGCGACCCTTTGTTTTATTGTTGTGGGAGCAGACCGTAAGACTGTATCGTGGGGCGTGTTTTTCAAGGCTGTGGTGTTTTGCGCCATTGCTGTAGTGGTTCTTGGCTTTGCTTATAAGGGAGTGAAGCGTTTTGATATATCGTGGGAATTTTTAGTGATAGGAGCGGTGTTTGTTGCATTGCTGGACATGTCCTTGGTTTTGCTTATGAGGGTGCGGGGTAAGGGGATATCACGTGGGGTGTCTTTTTTGAGGTTTCTGGTGTTTTGCTGCGTTGTTGGAGCTGTTGTTGGGTTGGCGCATGTGGGCGCTAAGCATATGGGGGTTCGCTGGTTTTTGATCTTTAACAATGGGGTGTTTGTGGGCACTATTGGACTTGTTCCTTTTTTTGCTCTGGAGGGGGTACGGTGTGTGCGTGTACTGTTGGGGTGGTGCTTAAAAAAAATGAGCATTTCTCTTCCCCACGGGCGTGGTCTTTGATGTTCTTTCTGTGAGGGGTATTTGATGTCGAACGATGTGATGTTTTTGCAGTGGTTGGGGTTTTTCTGCTTTGTTGCTCTTGTCTTTGTTTCTATTTATGCGGCAATGAGGTTTTTCGGGGTTACAAGGAAGGCTTTTTTAAAAAATTTGGCGTTGAGCTTCATTATTATCGCTGTCTCTAAGTTTGTTTATGGGCAAGCTGAGCACTTTGGTTTGACTTGGTTGTGGTTTTCAAACAAGTGGGTGTTTAACATTCTTTTTGGCGTTGTCTTTGGTCTTATCCTTGGGCTTATTTGTCTAGGGGCAAAACGTCTTGGGTTTAGGCTTTCATTCTTTGCAAAGGATTGATCTTTTGCTGCATTTTTGGCATGGTCTCTGATTTTTACTTAATGAAGGAGCGGGGCGTATGGTGGTTGCACGGGACATGTTTTTGAAGGGGTTGGTGTTTGCGGGCATTATTGGAGCTGTTTCTTTTTTTGCTCTGGAGGGGGTACGGTGTGTGCGTGTACTGTTGGGGGGCTTAAAAAAATGAGCATTTTTCTGTCCCACGGGCGTGGTCTTTGATGTTCTTTCTGTGAGGGGTATTTGATGTCGAACGATGTGATGTTTTGGCTGTTGTTGGGGGTTTTCTGCTTTTTTGCTCTGGCCTTGATTTTTATTTATGTGGGAGCAAAGCGTCGCTCTGTTACAGGGGGGATGTTTTGGAGATGGGTGGTGCTTTATGGCGTTGTTGCCACCTACCTTGGTTTTATTTATGTGGGCGTGGGCAGGCGCGCTGTTGACGGGGAGCTGCTCTTGAAGGGGGCGGTGTTTTCTTGCATTTTTGCAACTGTCCTTGGTTTGGTGCATCTGGGCGTCAAGAGCATGCCTGTTGCTTGGCAAGTGTTCTTAAAGGCGGTTATGTTTTGTTGCATGATGGGCTTTATCCTGTGGTTTGCTGCTGTGGGTGTCAGAGATATGGATAGCATAAGGGCGGTATTCTTAAAGGTTTTGCTCTTGTCTGTATTGTTGAAAGTGCTCTTGGGGTTCTTTATACGCGAGCAAGGTGATACGGTATTACAGAGGTCGTTGCGTGCTTTGAATTTTGTGCTGTTTTCCTGCATTTTGGGTACTCTCCTTTGTTTTACCCGTCTGGGAGCAGAGAATCTAGGGTTGAGCTGGCTTTGGTTCTCGAAGGATTGGGTGTTTTTATTCATTTTTGGATTTACCCTTCCTTTTGTTTGTGAGGGAGCAAGGTGTGCGCGTGTTCTATGGGCTTGGTTTTTGAGGTAGCTGGTGTTTTTTTGCTGTTGTTGGTGTTTTCCTACCTTTTTATTGTTGTCGTTATTGGTACTTATAGGCTTTCCAAGCGCTTCGATATTCCGTGGTGGCGAGCGGCGTTTTATTGTATTTTTGGTGTTTCCCTCTTTTTGAAGGAAGTGCTGTTTTACGGCATTTTAGGAGTCGTCCTTTTTTTAGCTCTTTTGGGGATGGAGAGTATGGACATACCGTGGGGACTCCTGTCCTTGATGGGGATCGTGTTTGCTGTACTGTTGGAGTGGTTCTTGATTTTGCATATGAGAGGGCGGCAAAATGGAGTGGTGACGCGTTGTTTGTGGTTATTGAAGGGGTTGGTGTTTTGCGCCATTGCTGGAGCGATCTTTTTTTGTTTGCCTTTGGGAGCAGAGTATATGGGGTTGAGCTGGCTTTGGTTTGCGAAGGATTAGGTGTTTTTCATTATTTGTGGATTGATCCTTCCTGTTGTTTCTGTGGGAGCAAGGCGTGCGCGTGTGAAGGCGGTGGCGTTTTTTAAGAGAGTGGGGTTTATGGGGTATTACAGATAACGTCGAGGGAATGATTGTTCAAAAGAACAGCGATAGCGGTAGGTTTGGGGATCAAACCAAAGCCCTATTTTGCCTTCAAAATCACCAGAACGTTGTTTGGCAATATTCATAATAACGCCTGGGCGTTTTGCTAAATCTGCTTTTTCTTGTGCTAGAGAGGCGGCAAAGATTTTATCTTCCAACGATCGATTGCGCCAAATGGTGATGATGTTAAAGGCATTGGCACCAATTTCTGAGGCGCCTTTAATGTCTTCTGTGCTGGGGATATCTTTATCCAGACCGCCTTTGCGGGCATGGGCGACAAGGTGAATATGCACATTGTTTAAAACAGCCCAATCAACCATTTTATAAACCGCTTGTTCTTGTCTTGCATAATCATCAGAGGCAATGCCAAGCCGCATCAAACTGTCGATGATAAATTGATCGCAGCCATAGCGCGCACGGCAATAGTCAAAGACTTCAAGCAAGGTATCTACGCTCGATTTGCCAACATGCTCATAAAGAATAAGCCCTTCGTCTAAAAAATGAAGAATCCGTTCAATTGTCTCTTTTGTAGGCTGTTCTAAGCCGCCCGTTTGTTTGGTTAAACGGCGAAGTGATTGTTCTCCTTTCATTTCTAGAGACGCTAAGCAAAGGCGACTCTTTTGTGCAATCCAATGGGGAATACAATCTGATAATAATTGGCTTTTACCTGCACCACTCGCACCACTCCAGAGCGTTAATTCTGCTGGGCGGAAATGCAATTTGTCCTTCAGTTTAGGATAGGGAACCGTATAACCAAGATGTTTTTCAGGCTCTGGCCAAAAAAGCCCAATCACTTGATCTTTATAGTCTGAGGCGCGCCGTAAACCTTCTGGGGCAAAGCTTTGTGCTGAGGAAAAGGCAGCTTTTATGGTGGCTTTATCGATCCCTGCGGTTAAACAGTCATTGGCATCTTTAAGGGGTAAACGGACACGGTAGCAACGGTGGCGTCCAAGCCTGCTGGCAATCTCACGGGCTGCTTCTTCTCCGGGCGGATCCATATCGGTGGCTAAAAAAATCGTTTCAAAAGATTCTAAATGATCAAATTCATTTTCAATCCAGTTGTGTTTTCCTCCACTGCCTCCTCCAAAGGGAACAGAAACCGCCGGATATCCATAGGCGGCTAAGGATAGCGCATCAATTTCTCCTTCAGTGATAACAATGGTACGGTTTGTTGAAGAAAAATTGGGGAATGGCGCCTGTTGGGGCGCGTGCGTGGGTGCCTGCTGGGGCGCGTGCGTGGGTGCCTGCTGGGGTGTGTGCGTGGAGGGGTGGTTGGTTGAGGCGGTGTTTTGGGGCGCCTGTGTGGAGGTGAGGTTGGTTGAGGCGGTGTTTTGGGGCGCCTGTGTAGAGGCGTGGTTGGTTGTGGCGGTGTTTTGGGGCGCCTGTGTAGAGGCGTGGTTGGTTGTGGCGGTGTTTTGGGGCGCCTGTGTAGAGGTGAGGTTGGTTGAGGCGGTGTTTTGGGGCGCCTGTGTAGAGGCGTGGTTGGTTGAGGCGGTGTTTTGGGGCGCCTGTGTGGAGGGGTGGTTGGTTGAGGCGGTGTTTTGGGATGCCTTTGTGGAGGCGTGGTTGGTTGAGGCGGTGTTTTGGGGCGCCTGTGTGGAGGTGAGGTTGGTTGAGGCGGTGTTTTGGGGTGCCTGCGTGGAGGCGTGGTTGGTTGAGGCGGTGTTTTGGGGTGCCTGCGTGGAGGCGTGGTTGGTTGAGGCGGTGTTTTGGGGCGCCTGTGTGGAGGGGTGGTTGGTTGAGGCGGTGTTTTGGGGCGCCTGCGTGGAGGCGTGGTTGGTTGAGGCGGTGTTTTGGGGTGCCTGTGTGGAGGGGTGGTTGGTTGAGGCGGTGTTTTGGGGCGCCTGCGTGGAGGCGTGGTTGGTTGAGGCGGTGTTTTGGGGTGCCTGTGTGGAGGTGGGGTTGGTTGAGGGTACCTGCTGGGCGGTGTTTTGGAATGCCTGCTGGGATGTGTGCTGGGTTGCCTGCTGGGATGTGTGCGTGGAGGGGTGGTTTGTGGGGTAAAGGGCTTGCCAACCAAATAAAATCGGTTCACATTGGGAGGCTGTTGGTTTGGTTTTTGCTCCCGTTTGCGCAAGCCGTTCTTTGACTAAAGCAAGGGTGCCGTCGGGTTTATAAAAGGGGAAAATGATTTTTTCGCCATTTTCTCCTATGCGGTAACGTTTTATAATCTCTAGAGGAATGCGGCGTTCTTCATGGAGATAGGTTTTTACAAGATTCTGCGGGCTCTGCCCTGTAGGAACCGGTGGACGGCGATAGGAACGATGGGGCGCCATAAAGGGTTTGGGGCGTGTCAAATTGAGAGTCGCGCGTGCTTCTTCTAAGGCTTGAGAGAGGCTAATGCCTTTGACTTCACACCAAAGGTCTAAAAGATCTCCTCCTGTGCTTTCTGCAAAATCATACCAAAGTCCTGCTTTACTACCACTTAAGCAAATCGATAAACTTTGACCCGCTTCACCACGTGTGTTGCCTACAATCCAATTGTTGCCTCGTTTGTGCCCTTGGGGAAGAAGCATTTCTGCTATTTTATCGGCTTGTGAGATAAGTTTTTGTTTGATTTCAAAAATTGTGCTCATGGTCATTCGTGATATTATTGTCGTTTTTCTCAAGATGTGGGAGGTGAGGATTCTGTTTTTGCTGTTCTCACCATTCGATCTGATCGTAAAGTCCCGTGGTGCTATGGGGCTTGCCAGTTTACTTTGAGAGCTTCTTTGCCGCTCTTTTCTTGCCAATAGTCGCGAAACCTCTTGGCTTGCCAAAGGGCTTGACTCTCACTCAAACCTTTTTGAAATGGCTGTGTTGGTGTTTGTTTGCTAAGAGCATGGGAAGTGGTGCCTTGAGAAAAAGGAGGAAGGGGGTGAAAGAAGGGCGGGGTGGGTATGCCTGTTTTGAGGGTGTGGTGCATGCTGGAGTCCTGTTGGGATGCCTGTGTGGAAGGGGTGGGTTTGTTGCCAAAGAGTTTGCTTTTCATTGAGTTTTTCTGAAATGGCTGTATTGGTGTTTGTTTGCCAAGAACATGGGAAGTGGTGCCTTGAGAAAAGGAGGAAGGGGGTGAAGAAGGAAGGATGCAAGAAGGTGGGGCGGATGCCTGTGAGGGTGTGGTGCATGTTGGAGTCCTGTTGGGGTGTATGTTGGGGTGTCTGTGTGGAGGGGGTGGGTTTGTTGCCAAAGAGTTTGCTTTTCATTGAGTTTTTCTGAAATGGCTGTGTTGGTGTTTGTTTGCCAAGAGCATGGGAAGTGGCGCTTTGAGGAAAGGAGGAAGGATGCAAGAAGGGCGGGGCGGATGCCTGTGAGGGTGTGGTGCATGTTGGAGTGTCCTGTTGGGGTGCCTTGTGTTGGGGTGCCTGTGGATGTCCTTGTGTGGGGAAAATGGCTTTTGTGATGAGAGCAAAATGGTCGATGTTGACGCGTTTTGCTGTGTGAATCGCCTATCCAAGTGTTGTTTTGCCGCCCTTTGTTCTGTGTTATTTTGTCCGATGCTGTTGTGGTTTTGAAACATTTTTATCCCCGCGCGTGCTTGAAAAATACGTTGTTTTTGTGATGTCAAAAATTGTCATTATAGTTGATCAAACTGCGGTAAAGGGTGTCGTTGTTCTCAGAGATGAAAGATGAGGAGCTTCCCTGTTTTTGCTGTTCTTGCCGTTCGATCTCACGGCGAAACCAGTTGCGCCATGTGGCTTGCCAGTCTACTTTGAGAGCTTCTTTGCCGCTCTTGGCTTGCCAATAGTCGCGAAACTTCTTTTCTTGCCAATGGGCTTGGCTTTCACTCAAACCTTCTGAAACTGCCGCCTTGATGTCTGCTTGCCAATGCTCAGGAAGACGGTGCCCTTTGGCAACTGAGGAAGTGGTTTTTTTGTTGGTGCAAAGCGGGATGGAGGCAGAAAGATTGCTGGGGGGAAGAGTGGTGGCGGATTTTGTTTTTTCCCCCGTGACAATTTGCGCGATAGGGGCGGAGGTAAACTCGGCTTGGGGAGCGTTTAAAGAGGGGGCGTTTTTTTGCTCCGCTTCTTCTTGTGGAGGGGAAGAGAGAGGTGAATCAAGAGCCGATGAGGAGGATGGATGATCGCTTTGTTCAAAGTTCTCTTCGAAGGAAAAACAAGGCTCTGTCTCATCAAACAAAATTTTCTTTTCTAAAACACCGTAAGGTGTTTCCTTTTCTTCTGTCTTTTGAGCTTCTGAGCTTTGTGCAGCATCTTTTGGACTTTCGTTAAGCAGTTGTTGCATCTCTGCATTGATTTTTTTGCGTTTTTTTGCCGAAGAACGACCCGCAAAGGATTTTTGTTCAAGCAATTTTTCACGCTCTTGAAAAATATTTTCGCAACGCTTGTTCCATAATCCATTGGCTAAATTTAAAATCTTACCCTCTTGGATGAGCATTTCTAAAACATTAACAAAAGTTCGCTTGTCACAACCACAAAGACGCGCTAAACGTTCTTTCGATATTTCTAAAGGTCGTCCACGGGCATACATTTCATTGAGAAGAATCGTATAGATTCCAATTTCGTGTGCGCGCATCCCACGTACACCTCCTAGAAAGTCATTTTGATACCAACAAACATATGGAAGCCTAGACGATTCATAATGAGGAGTTTCTTGTTGATTAGCGTGTTTCATACTGCAATCTACTTTCTTCTTTTTTATACATTTTTATTGATGATAAAAGCTCAAATAAGGATTTAACTTGTGTTGCTTTTGGCTCTGTTCGATGATGACTAGAGGCTTCTTTACGACGCTTATAAATGATTGGCTGTGCTTGAAGAGCATGCAAACTTACGATTTAAGATTGCGGTGATGGAAAAAATAAAGAATACCACACATTCTCAACGTACTTGCTTTTGGGCAGAAGCTTTGGAGAGTGGTCTTTTATATCCTGTAGGGTGGTTAAAGTGTTTTTATGATCCAAAAATAAAAAAATTTCCCCCGAAAAAGTAAAATTTGTTTCCTTAATTTTATCCTTTTTAGAGGATAATGCAAGCTCGTTTTATAAAAAGGACGTGTTTTTTTAAAAAGACGCGCTATATGGTGAAATTATGAATATCGATGGTTGGCGTCAAAGATTAAGAATCGCTTTGGAAAAAAGTGGGCGGTCAAAAAGATCTATCTCCCTCGCTGCCGGTAAAGGCGCGGGGTACCTTCATTCTATTCTTTCTGAAGGAAAAGAACCAACAATCGAATCCCTCTCGCGAATTTGTCACGAAATTAATATCAGTATGAATTATATTCTTTATGGTAAAGGGGCTAGCCCTGAAGATAAAGAATTTATAGAGCTTATTTCGAAACTCTCTCCGCAAGAGAGACAGGCGATTTTGACTCTTTTGCGGCGGCCAATTGACGAAGCTTCAAAATAACTTCCTTCTGTGCTTTTGAATCAAGGCGACTCCAGTATTTTATTAATATTATGTCACTCATTTTATCTCTCCTGTGTGTTTATAATTGCAATTTTGTAAGAACAAATAGAGAACAACAAAGGGGCATGAGAGGAACAAAGAATAATAGATTTTTATTTACATATGTCATTTGAACCCCGTAGATATTTAAAATATATCTTTTATGAAGGATAAAATGGTTGACATCTCTCCTATAGAGGAGATAAGACTAACGCTATATTTAGTCTTGTCAAGACAAGGCTATGCTTTATCAACTATCTAAAGGGGGAAATCATGAAAAATATTTCATTCGTTAAAGAGGATGAAATCATTATCGTTTTATGCGAAGAGGAAAATCCTTGTACTTATGAAGGACCAATCGACGAAATCGAAGAAGTGCTCGAACTGATTGAAGAATGTGAAACTGTTTATAGAGTTTTACGACTCGATCTGACAACTTCTCATGCTGAAGATGTTACGGAACAAATCGCTGATTTTTATGTCGAAAATCATGAAATGAATGAAGAAAATACACAATTGCAGCCCTTCATTTTGAATAGTGAAGCTTATCATGCTTGTTTAAATGAAAGAGCGGCTTGCGATTATGAAGATAATCTCTATGGCTCTTATGAAAAACAGCATCGTTTACGCCCATGTGATGTCTTGACAGATTATTGGTGGTAAACATGCCAAGTTATCTCAAGACTTCTTATCAAGGGATTCCACTTTATTATGCTGGAAATATGCGAAATTTAATCAGACTCGAACCACAAAAACACAACGCTATACTTTTTATATCGCAAGAGGTGGCTCAGTCTATGGCAAAAAAATTGGAGGAAGAATATTGCCGCCATGATTTTTCCGTCGTGCAATAGCAGGGTTGAAAAAGGAAGCCGCAATGAAAGGGTCCAAGTGCTTTTTCATTGCGGTGATAATGGTGTGCGTTATGCTTTCGTTCTTGGGGGGGCCCGACTTGGGGGGAGAGCTTGGGAGGAGGAGCTTTGCGGGGGTTTTCTTAACCGATATGGGAAAGGGGGGGCATGAAGAAAAGAGCCTATATATGAGAAATTGCGGAGGGGGGATGTTGAGGGGGGCAGCAGTTTTTGTGTTTTCGGGGCACAATATTGAAGGATGCATTGAAGGATGTTGTCGCCTTTAGTCCGTGTGAGGGACACAGGCTTTAAAAATATGAATGTTTCAAAGAGGATATATTGCAAAAAACACTTTAAAGATGAAGGGGAGAAAGGTCATGCCAATTATTATCGATTGTATTCAAGGAACAGAAGAATGGCAGAAAGTGCGTAATGGTTTGATTACGGCTTCTTTGTTTGAGATGGTTATGGCACAAAAAAAACAGGGGCAAAAAACTTCACGCTATCAGAGTGTGATGATGAAATTGGCGGGAGAAAGAATTACAGGAAAAACCGTTGAGGAAGGAACAACGCTTTCTCAGCGACGTGGAACAGAATTAGAACCAATCGCACGACAGCTTTATGGGGAACTTACACATACAGAACCTGAATGTATTGGCTTTGTTTTGGCTGATGATCGCGGACAAGGATTTTCCCCCGATGCTTTTGTGGGAAAAAATGGCTTATTAGAAATTAAAACAAAAAAACCTGAAATTTTGATCCCTCATTTCATGCAAAAGAATTTTCCAGCAGAACATAAAGCACAATGTCAAGGGGGATTATGGATTTCTCAACGCGAATGGGTGGATTTAATGCTCTATTGGCCGGATATGCCTCCTTTGATTAAACGGGCTTATCGTGATGAAGCGTATATTTGCAAGCTTGAAAATGAAATTAGCCGTTTTAATGAGGCTTTGGAGAAGATGGTACAGCAAATTAAGAGTGTTGGGACAGGTTTTCATCTAAGGACAGAAATTGCTTTGAAGGAGGGGGAAGAAAGGGTGCTTGGAATGAAGACAAAGCGTCTGCTGGAGGGCAAAACAAGAATGAGGCGGGCAAGAAAGGGATCGTGTGCAGCGTTGAGGAGAGGCAAAGTTCTATAAAAAGGAAAGAGCAGAGGGAGAAAAGAGCCGGTTTTTATGTTGGAGGAGGGTGTCAAACAAGGGGCGCAGGGAAGTAGGGAGCGTAGCGAACTTAAGGGACATGAATGTGAAAGCATGTTGGGAAATGGGGGGAAGAAAGGGTGCTTGGAGCGCATGCAAGGCGTATGCTGGAGAGGAAAACGAGAATGGGAGTAAGGCCAAGTGCTTAGAGGTATGGAGGTGTGATTTTGGGAGCTTTTGTGGTGCGTGCTGGGGGAGAGCGCCGCAATGAAAGGACTTGAGTGCTTTTTCATTGCGGTGACAATGGTGCGCGTTATGCTTTTGTTTTTTGGGAAAGAGTCGTTTGAGGGGCGTTTTTTTAGCCGATATGGGAAAAGGGATGTAGAGGCATGAAGAGCCTATGCATGAGGAACTGTGGGGGACGTGTTGGGGACAACCGGTGGTTTAGGGAAAAAAGGGGGAAGCCAATGGGAGGGGGGCTATTCTTTGGGGTGTGTCAATTTCAAAAGCCGCTCATAAAGCATTTTGGAGATTAAGTGCGTCATTGAAGCCATTGATTTTGACGCCATTGAAGCGCATGGTTTAAAGGATGGAGGATGTGATGAAGCCAATGGAGGCTGGGGGAAAAAATTGAGGCTTATAGAGAAGGCTTATAGGGGCAAGAAGAGAGAGGCAAAAGAAGAATAAAATGGTGCTGCGAGAGAGGATTGAACTCTCGACCTCTCCCTTACCAAGGGAGTGCTCTACCACTGAGCTACCGCAGCCCTTTTCAATCTTTGCGCTGTCTTGTGCCATATTGTCAGAAAATAGGCAAGAGAACATTTGTATATTCTTGCAAGAAAACGTATCTTATGTCATGACATATGTTTCTTATATGCTTAAATATTTAAGGTTATGAGTTGCTTGGATAGAAGCTCAACACTGTTTAAAAGGTTGCGCAATGACACAAATGTATCAAAAACAAAAACAAAATGAAATGAATCATCAAGATGAAAAAGCAAAACGACGTCAAGAAAGATTGGCGCAACAATTGCGTCAAAACCTGAAACGTCGAAAAGAACAATGCCGAAAAAGAGCACAAACAGAGCTCTAAAATGCAAAAAGCTCTAAAATGCAAAAAAATGTTTTTTAGTGAAGCTTTGCAACCAAACTTCTCAATAATTTGTTCTCATATTTAGAATGCGTTCTAAAACGATTAATAAAGCATAACTTCCCGAAGGGGGACAATCCTTTGGAAGGGCAGGCACAAAGGAAAAGAGGGAAAACACTATGGATTCTATTCAAATTGTTGGGGGAGAAAAACTTAAAGGAACAATTCCTATATCAGGAGCAAAAAATGCTGCCTTGCCTCTTATGATTGCGGCGCTTTTGACAGAAGAAACGCTTACTTTAGAAAATATTCCTCATCTGGCCGATGTCGAATTGCTTATTCGTATTCTCAATAATCATGGTGTGGGATATGCCGTTGATGGACAAGAGTTTAACGATGAATGTGTGAATTCAAGAACAATTCATTTTACGGCGCAAAAAATAGCCACAACACGGGCGCCATACGAACTGGTGAAAAAAATGCGTGCAAGCTTTTGGGTTATCGGACCTCTGCTTGCACGATGCGCAGAGGCTTATGTTTCGCTTCCTGGAGGATGTGCTATTGGAACAAGACCTGTCGATTTTATCCTTGAAGGACTCAAAACTTTAGGCGCACAGATTTCGATCGAAAATGGATATGTTCATGCAAAAGCGCCAAGGGGCTTAAAAGGTGATCACTATCGTTTCCCTAAAGTCACTGTTGGGGGAACCCATGTGCTGCTGATGGCGGCGACAACGGCAAAGGGAACAACCGTTCTTGAGAATGCGGCTTGTGAGCCAGAAGTGACAAACCTTATTCGAACCCTGAATGCTATGGGGGCTCAAATAACCGGTGAAGGAACAACAACGCTTACAATTGAAGGGGTGAAAAAACTTAAAGGGACAAAAATACGCGTTATTGCTGATCGAATAGAAGCGGGGACATATGCAATGGCTGTTGCTATGACAGGAGGAGATGTCTTTCTTAAAAATGCAAATCCTAATCATCTCACAAAAGTGCTTAAGGTGCTCCAAAAAACAGGACTCGAGATTCAAATAGAACCTCAAGGAATTCATGTTAAGCGAAATCCAAAGAACACCAAAATTATGCCCGTTGATATTAAAACAGGACCTTATCCTGCTTTTCCAACCGATCTCCAAGCCCAATTCATGGCGCTCATGACACGGGCTGAAGGAACCGCGCATATTACAGAGACGGTTTTCGAAAATCGTTTTATGCATGTTCAAGAACTCAATCGCTTAGGAGCACAGATAAAGCTTGATGGGCAGACGGCAACCGTCTATGGAACAGAGAATTTGCAAGGGGCTCCCGTTATGGCGACGGATTTGCGTGCTTCTGTTTCTCTTGTGATTGCAGCGTTGGCGGCAAAGGGGGAAACAATCGTCAATCGTGTCTATCATCTTGATCGTGGATTTGAGAGATTAGAAGAAAAATTAGTCCGTTGTGGCGCAAAAATCCAACGCATCACAGTGTAATTCTCTTCGAAGGTATTCGGTCTGCCTTTAAGGGGTTTGATCTCAAGAAGCAAGCTTTGTTCATTTTCTCAATAAACGCGGGGTTTATCTCATGGTTTTGGAGCTTTTACGAGCGGGCATAAAAGTTTGAGAGGCGGGTGGGGCTCATAAAACAAACAAATAAAGACTGTTTTTAAATTTTATTGCTAATTTCATGAAATTACTTTATAAATAACACTGTAACTTTGGTCGTCTACGCAACGATCAGTAGGGTCTGAAAGCCCTAAAGTTCAGTACATAAGATTAGCCTACTCTTGTGGGTTTCTCGGGATTCCGGGAGTTTTTGCCATGTCCAAGTGCGCTCTAGCACTAAAAGCAAAAAAGCTGACTGAACTCAGTGTTTTTGACTCCCGGAATACGCATAAGAGGTGCTCGCAACCGGTAGGGGAGCTTGAAGTGAAAGCTAAAAATCCACACTTTAACGACATTGCGATAGGCAGAAAAATTCGCTTTAAAAGAACAATGCTGGGAATGTCGCAAAAGAAATTAGGCAGTCAGTTAGGTGTGACTTTTCAACAAATCCAAAAATATGAAAAAGGCTCTAATCGTATAGGAGCTGGGCGTTTACAAGAATTTGCCGATATTCTCAATGTTCCTATTGCCTTTTTTTACGCTGATCTCTCAACAAAAGAAAATGCTTTGTATTACTGTGATGAAAGAATCGGAAGTAAAGAAGAGCATATCCTTTTGAAAAGTTTTAGAGAGCTCAAACCTAAAAAGCAGAAAGCAATTTTAAGATTAAATTTTCGTTAGAATCAAAAAAAAATTAAAGAGGCTCTTGCTAAATAATAAATTATTATATAAAGCTTTTTCTAGAGAAGGGGGTTAACATTTCTCCTCCCCCCCCCCCGCAGAAATGTCCAAATAAAACCTCCTTCTCATCATTTTAAAAATCACGAAAATTTTTATCCTTTATCTTTTATCCTTTTAAAAAGAGTGACTTATTTGTGCTAGAAAAGTTGCTGTATTAGGCAAATTGGAGGGTGGGGTGTTTTTAGGATTTGGGAAGGGCTTGAAAAATCATCTTGCCAAATAGAGTTCTCAAAAGGAAATCTTGGAGAGCAATCATCCAAAGGGCGCACAGTGGAGAGCGATCATCAAAGGGGCGGCTTTAAAAGAAGCTACCAAAAATCCGGAACTTCAGGCTTTAAATGAGGACCAATCCGTACCGCTGAGACCTTTTCTGCTAAACCGGTGCGATCTGAAATCTCAACCGCTAAACCACAAAGGGTGGCGGGACCACACGCCGGTTCAAAACGGTCTTGCTTCGTCTTATAAAGAAAACGGTGTAAGGGTTCTTCTTTATCCATTCCAAGAGAGGAGTTATAATCTCCACACATGCCTGCATCTGTTAAATAGGCGCTCCCACCTTCTAAGATCTGCGCGTCAGCCGTGGGAATGTGCGTATGTGTGCCAACGATAACACTCACACGACCATCCAGAAAATGGCCTAAACATTGCTTCTCGCTTGTCGTTTCTGCGTGAAAGTCAAAAATAATCGTATCGGCTTGCTCCATCAACGAACAGGCAAGAAGAATATTTTCCGCTGTTTCAAATGGATCTTCTACTTTGCACGGCATAAAAACGTTGCCCAACAGATTGGCGACAAGAACACGGGCGCCATTTTTTGCCGTAAAAACACCAGCACCTTTTCCGGGAGTTTCTTTCGAAAAATTGGCAGGGCGTAAAAAACGATCACTCTCATGGGCATACTGCAATGCTTCTTTGTGAGAAAAAGCATGATTGCCTGTGGTGACAACATCAACACCGGTCATCAAAAGATCTTGATATGTCTCTTGCTTAAGACCAAAACCACCAGAGGCATTTTCACCATTTACCACAACAAAATCAAGCTGCCATTTCTCAATCAGTTGAGGAAGGTGTTCAAAAACAGCTTTACAGCCTGTGCTACCAACAATGTCACCTAAAAATAAAAAACGCATAGGCGCTTTAATCACACTTTAACATTTTAAGAAACCTTTTTCTGTAAAAATTCCTTGTACCTGTAGATCATGTTCTGCTGCGGGAATAGAGAAAACCTCCTGACATGAAAACCCTATGCCCCATAATGTCATTTGATGCCCTTGTTTTTCAAGAGCTTCAACCGCACGGTCATAGTATCCCCCTCCATAGCCAAGACGGTGACAGTGACGATCAAACGCAGAAAGCGGAACAATAATATTATTGGGGACAACAACCTCATTGTCGGCACTGGGACCAAAGGTGCCAAAACGCATGGGCTCTAAAATCGTGCTGGGCGAAAATGCACGGAAAATCATGGTGGTGGAATCAAGCACTGCTGGTAAGGCTAAACGTCCACCGCGTAACGCTACAGCATCCAGTAAAGGACGCGGGTCAATTTCCGATTTAATGGGCCAATAGCCTGCTAAAATGAGGCGTGAAAAATCGGTTCCCTTCTTTTCAAGGTATTCAATAAAGTGGCAACAAGCACGTTGCGAAAAGAGTGCGCGCTCTTCTGTTAAAAGAGCATCACGACGCGATAAACCGCTTTTGCGTTGCTGTGTGCGAAGAGATGAAGCAGATTCACAGAGGGGATTATTTGTCATTGTCTCGTCAATTGTTTTATAAGATGCTGGTATTTTATCCATTGTTGGCGTTTTGTAAATCTCTGTATGGACAAGAGCTGTGCTCATGAAAAAAGCATGAAAAAAAGTGTGTGCTCTTTAT
>NZ_JBHIOE010000009.1:36048-41233 GCF_042195335.1 Bartonella sp. CL25QHWL
AGGGGGTATCTTGGTGCAACAAGCCGCTTTTGCGT
The DNA here is from genome assembly GCF_042195335.1 of Bartonella sp. CL25QHWL. NCBI lineage: Bacteria > Pseudomonadati > Pseudomonadota > Alphaproteobacteria > Hyphomicrobiales > Bartonellaceae > Bartonella > Bartonella sp. CL25QHWL. Next base: position 36,084 of record NZ_JBHIOE010000009.1, read on the forward strand.
TGCTTGCGTGCGAAGGGGTGAAGCAGATTCACAGAGGGGATTTTGTGTCATTGTCTCGTCAATTGTTTTAATAAGATGCTGGCATTTTATCCATTGTTGGCGTTTTGTAAATCTCTGTTAGGACAAGAGCTGTGCTCATGAAAAAAAGCATGAAAAAAAGTGTGTGCTCTTTATAGGGGGTATCTTGGTGCAACAAGCCGCTTTTGCGTTGCTTGCGTGCGAAGGGGTGAAGCAGATTCACAGAGGGGATTATTTTGTCAGTGCTGTCTGTTTTATAAAATAAAGCCCCTCGTCATTTTTATTTCTTGAAAAGAGAGTATCGTCATTGGTCTTATGTGAAAGGACGCGCTCAATTTTAGCTGGAAAAATTTTTATGCAAAAAAGTTATACAAATAAAGGGTGATCCACAACAGCCGATGGAAAAAGCTGATCCCGGGAACCTATACAAATAGGTGGGCGCCATATGAAAAAGCCCACGGGCTTGATCAGGGACAGCTCCCTTGGAGATCATTAAGGTCTCAGGAATACGTTATTTCCTGTCGAGAAGCGCAGAACACCCTCCTTAATATAAAACAATTTCAGAGTTTCTGCTAGAGATAAAATAACCTCGCTCTCTTCTTTTTCATAAAGTATTTCAGGAGAGATTGATGATATTGTCGGTGGTTGCTCGAAATGGCTGTATGATGGATGGCTTATTCAAAGTAAAAAAGCAAAAATATGAGTGGGGGTGGGTGTTTGAGTGACGTAGAACGGTTTATTGGCAATGGCTTGACTGGCTCTTTTGGGACAATGCTTGATTTTTATGTTTCGCGGGAATACTTGGAGGAGCTTTGAAGGGAATATTTCTTATTCAAGAATGTTTGTTCAATTGATATTGCTTCTTTGAAGTTTTTGCCTCGTGGGGAGTATTTCAGGGCTGTTTTATCAACTTTGAGGGGGGGAGGAGGAGAGCCGATACGGTATGTGCTGCTATGGTTGAAGCTTAAAAATAAAAAACAGATGATGATAGTTTATCAGAGGCGCTAAGCGATGTTGTAAGCTTTTTTAAAAAAGTATTTTTTGAGGATCGTGTTTACAAATTTTTTTTATCCATGATGGAAGGTGTGAAAAGAAGAAACGGCTGAAGAGGACTCAAGCGTGAAGCGTTTGCTTGCTATGAGAGAAATTCTGTAGGGGGTATATTGGAAATGTTTGGACGCTGCCTGCAATACAAAAAAGGTCCAAATTCAAAAAAGGCACTGTCAATTGTGTGTGGGGGGTGTGGTTATAAGCAGGGGCAGTTTATTGAGTGGAATGTGAAGCCGGCTTGCGTTTTATCTAGGTTTGAAAGCATGCCGTAAAGTGTCTTGTTCTTGAATGGTTTTAAAGAGCTTGGGGTGATTGTTCGTCTAACAGAGCTTGCACGCGCTTTTGAATTCTGCGCATTTGTGGAGTGTAATCCAATGCTGTTTCATCAATCTTAAGAGCCAAGTTTTGGACGCTCTGTTGCTTCCATGGTAATGGCTAAGTTTCAAAAAAAGGCACTGTCAATTGTGTGTGGGGGTGTGGTTATAAGCAGGGGGCTTTTAGTTTATTGAGTGGAATGTGAAGCCGGCTTGCGTCTTATCTAGGTTTGAAAGCATGCTGTAAAGTACCTTGTTCTTGAATGGTTTTAAAGAGCTTGGGGTGATTGTTCGTCTAATAGAGCTTGCACGCGCTTTTGAATCCTGCGCATTTGTGGATAGTAATCCAATGCTGTTTCATAAGCTTTAAGAGCAAGTTTTGGACGCTCCGTTGCTTCCATGACAACGCCAAGTTCAAAAAAAGCACTATAATTGCGCGGCTCAAGTTCAAGAGCATGGTTGAGATCAAGCAGGGCAAGCTTGAAATCGTTCAGTTGAATGTGAATCCAAGCACGCCTTACCCAAGCTTCAGAATGAGTAGGTAAAAGTGCAAGAGCATTGTCAATATAATCAAGCGCAAGTCCATAATCATCGCTGTTGAGTGCATTTTCAGCCCATGACATTAAAAGATCAATCGTCTCACTCCCCGATTGGGACCATAAATGTTGAAGTTGTTGACTGATCTTTTTCGCTTTAGCAACATCAGCACAATATTTCAATTCTTTGAGTAAACGTGAAATTTCTGCTTCTTTGCGTTGCTTAACTCTGTCAACATGGGAAAGCTGCTCTTTGTCAAGATCTTCAAGAATAACCGCCGAGGAATCAGAATCGGAGGGCGTTGAGGAAGGGGGAGGAGAATTGGGAATAAGATCATCTAACGGTAAAAGCGATTGTGGAGAAGGCCGATCTTCAGGAAGAGAAGGAGGATTTTGCCCATAGCTCGAGGGAACAAAACAAAAAACGCCAACAAAAAAAAGAAAAAACGCGCGCTGAAAAATACAGAAAAAACGCAGCTGAAAAAATCGAAAGGCTTTTAAAAAAATAAAAGAATCCATAAAAACAAGCCCCCAAAAGATAAATCACCAAATATTATCAAATACTAGACTTGTAATCAACGGACTTATAACCAAAAAAACGCAAGAAAAAATTTTTAAGCCTACAATCAAAGTAGGCATAAAAACATTGACCTTAAAGAAATTAGCCCTAAAAGAATTAGCCCTGACGTGCTCTAAAACGTGGGTTCGTTTTATTAAGAATATAAACACGACCCTTACGACGCACCAAACGATTGTTACGGTGGCGCTCTTTTAGTGCTTTAAGCGAATTTTTAATTTTCATCATATTCACCGTTTAAATAGTTTACGTAACACAACACTATAATACTATAATACAACACTAAAATATAATACCACAACCCCAATAGACTGCTTACTCTATGAGCATTGCATTGCGATATCGTACTTGCATTATAACATCACACGATACACTTTTTCACTGTGATCACAAAAAGAAAAGCGCACTCTTAAGGTACGCATTAACACACTTCATTAGCACAACGATAAGTGAAAATTGCAAAAAAGTAGGAGAGATTTAACAAGAAGTCTTATTCTTGTCAAGGGTATATCCCTTACAAATTCCTTAGGGTGTGTTAATGGTTGCCTTGAAGGTAAAAATTTTCTCGTAAAAAAAGGACACAAAAAAGCACAAAGAGTGGAAAAAAGTAAAAGCCTTTTCAGCTTTAAACAAATAAGCTCTGTTAGGGAGTGTTGAAAGATCAGGAGCGCTGTTGAGTCGTTGGATTGTTGAAGTGGTGTGGTTTTTTTGTCGTTAAGGGCAAGGGGGGCTTCTTAAAACGCAAGAGGCTTGTTTTTGGGGGCTCGTGAAGCCCTGTCAGGTGCGTGCGCTGGCTGAAATGCTTGAAGTGGGGGGGGTAGAGGGGGAGGCGTTGGATTGTTGATTGGTGTGGTTTTTTTGTCGTTAAGGGCAAGGGGGGCTTCTTAAAACGCAAGAGGCTTGTTTGTGGGGGCTCGTGAAGCCCTGTCAGGTACGTGCGCCGGCTGAAATGCTTGAAGTGGGGGAAGAGGGGGCGCCGTTGGAATTGTTTCTTGTATTTGTGTACGCCGTGCCTATAGTTTCAAACGTCCCCTTATGAAAAATCTCATACCTTCAATATGGGCCTTCAATAACTGGGAATCACATTAAATACGTCTAGAAATATGAAAATAAGAATTATGGTATTTTAATACCACGTTTTTCACGATTTTTTTTATTTATTAATTTCTTTATTCCATTTTTGAATTGCTAAGTTTAGTCCTGTAAGCGCTTTACGGTACAGTTTTCGATATTTAATGGTAGAATAAACAAGCCAAACGGATAATGTTATTATTGCACAACCGCCAAGGATCCCTAGAATGCGCCCTAATATTATAGCTTCAGTCATTTTCTCTCCTTATTGTATTTTGATTAGCAACCGCTTCGTCTAGTTGTTTCATTACTTTTTTCAGTTTCTTCTTTACTATGATCCGTAGCACCAAAAAGATTGGTATCGAACCGTACAGAATTAATGCGCATATCAGCCCGATTGCAGTTGCTACATTCATCTGAGGTTTATCCGCACTGCCTAATATTGAGAGGAAAATGTATAAACAGACGCTTATAAAAATTATGAATATAAACTCTCTCAGTGAAACAACACCAGCCTTTAATGTTTCCTTAACTTCTTTTTGGATATCGAGGACTAAGTCCCATTGAGAAGATGTATCATTTTGTTCTTTGGGTGATGCATTTGATAGGTTTGGTTTTGTCATGTTGATATTCGTTTGTTTCTTGAAGGTTTTGTCTTTTGATAAAGCGAATAACTCAGTTTCTCAGACTATTTTTATGAAATGAAAAAAGATTTCTGTACTTGTTAAAATGATAATACGAATGACTTGCTACGTCTGTAGCGCATCTTCCCTTTATTATTATGAGGCATGTACAATTTTTCGTGCCGCTGTATAAAAGATTCGTTTTGTGAGTACAATTATATTTTATCACTAAACTACAGGCGAAGAGGCATTTAATATTGAAGTGTTTAGCCGGTTGAATTTACTTAAGAAAAGCTTGATTGTTGACAGATCGGCACAGGAATCTTCGTCCTTGAGCGCGGTTAGGCGCTCAAATTTGAATAACGTAATTTTATAGGGGAAAGAACGAAGGCGATAGACATAACGAAGGTGACAAATATTACAGATATTAAAGTGAGTGATATTTTAAACGGTTGTTGTTTTAGAGTGTAAGCTAAATTTACGGTTTTCTTTCGGTGTGTAGTTGTATGTTTATCTGCTATTTTAAGCTTTATTGCGAAATGAAATAAGGAGAGACGCTTCAAGCTCTAGAAAATACGACACAGGTAATATCGCCTTATGAGGGGAGAGAGGATATTGCTATGATGGATAAGCTTAGTACTGTAATTATATCTTTGACATGAAACTCAAGGGGTGGTGCGGAGCGGCGCTTGGCACTTTTGTGAAAGAATGAACACAAGAAGGGAGACTAGAGGCAATGAGAACGCATTGTTAGAATGCTCTCTATAGGCTGCAAGAGGTAAGTTTATCCTCTAAAGGTTGGAATTAAAAGGCCTAAAGATTGGCATTAAAAGAAAAATGAAGGGGCTGCGTATGTTATGGGGGAATATTTATGCGGTGGAAGGTGGAGGGGTGATGAACTTGGGGGTTGGTGGATTGTTTTTAGTCGTGGGGGGACTTTTTTGAGAAAAGGAAGGGGAGC
>NZ_JBHIOE010000009.1:41333-51512 GCF_042195335.1 Bartonella sp. CL25QHWL
TGTTGGATTGTTGATTGGTGTGGTTTTGTATCTTTGAGGGTGGGGGCATGGAAGAGAAGGAGCTTGTAGGAGGGCTTTACGCCCTTTCAGGGCGAATTAAAAGGTTAGGGGCGCTGTTGAAGCCGCGGGATATCGGTGTGGGGTGAAGCTTTTGTTATGGGGGAATATTTATGCGGTGGAAGGTGGAGGGGTGATGAACTTGGGGGCTGGTGGATTGTTTTTAGCCGTGGGGGGATATTTTTGAGAAAAGGAAGGGGAGCTGTTGGATTGTTGATTGGTGTGGTTTTGTATCTTTGAGGGTGGGGGCATGGAAGAGAAGGAGCTTGTAGGAGGGCTTCACGCCCTTTCAGGGGCGAATTAAAAGGTTAGGGGCGCTGTTGAAGCCGCGGGATATCGGTGTGGGGTGAAGCTTTGTTTTTTCAGTTCATTGGGAGATAGTGTGAAAAAGCATTTGTATGTATGTGGGCTTAAGATTTGTTGGCTGGTCCCAATAATTGGATGACGTGCCCCATTTTGCGGTGGGGGTGAACAGTGCTTTTGCCATATAAATGGATCGAGGTGTGCTCTTGCTTCAGAAAATATTTTAACGTGCTAAAATTGTTACCAAGAAGATTGGTCATTTGGCAATCGCTATGGCGATAGGGACTGCCTAAGGGAAGTCCGCAAATAGCACGGATATGCTGTTCAAATTGTGAAGTTATGCATGCCTTTTGTGTCCAATGACCAGAATTATGGACACGCGGCGCTAATTCATTCACTAAAAGATGACCATCCGTTAAGACAAAAAACTCAATACAAAGAACACCAACATAATCGAGGGCATCCATGACTGTTAAGCTGATTTCTTGAGCTGCTTTTTGCACGTCAAGTGGTATATGGGATGGAACAAAGGATTTATGAAGAATTCCGTGTTTGTGTTGGTTTTCAGGGCAATCATAAAAAATATGTTCCCCTTGTTTTGTGCGGGCAGAAAGAACCGAAATTTCCGATAAAAAAGGAACTATTTCTTCCAAAATACAAGGCTGTTCCTGAAAAGTCCTTAAGGCTTCGTCAAGGGTTTGTTCATTGGGGTGATCAAGCTTGATCTGGTTTTTTCCGTCATAACCAAAACGACGCGTCTTTAAAAGACCACGTCCGCCTAAAGTATCAAGAGCGGAAAGAAGAGAAGAAGAATTGTCAATAGCGTGCCATGACGCGGTGCCAATCCCTTGATCACGCAAAAATTGCTTCTCAAAAAGTCGATCTTGTGTGATCTCTAATGCTTTGGAAGAAGGATAAACAGGCTTACTCTTTTCTACATATTGAACCGTTTGAAGAGAAAGATTTTCAAATTCATAGCTGACAACATCACATTGAGAAATAAAATGATCTAAAGCTGATGTATCGTCATAGGAGGAAACAATATGGTTGTTTGCTGTTTGAGCGGCTGGGCAATCGGCCTCAGGGCAAAAAATAACGGTTCGAAATCCTAATTCTGCGGCCGCTATGGCGAGCATCCGTGCTAATTGTCCGCCCCCGATTAAACCAATGACGCTGCCTGGAGGTAACATGGTGGAGGGAGTGGCGTTGGAGGAGAGAGTGGCGTTGGCTGAAGGGGTGGCGTTGGAGGAGAGAGTAGTGTTGGCTGAGGGGGCGGCGTTGGCTGAGGGGGCGTTGAAAAACGGTGCCATTTTAAACCTCCGTTACAGGCGTTTGGGCGACATTGGCTGTTTGTTGTTGACGCCAATCTTCTAATCGTTGGGCGAGATCATGGTCATAAACGGCCATAACGGCTGCGGCTAAAAGTGCTGCATTAATTGCGCCTGCTTTGCCAATTGCTAATGTGCCAACGGGTATCCCTGCTGGCATTTGCACGATTGAAAGCAAAGAATCTTGACCAGAAAGAGAATGAGAATGCACTGGAACGCCAAAAACAGGAAGAGGAGTAAGGGCTGCTAACATACCTGGAAGATGCGCTGCACCCCCCGCTCCGGCAATTAAAACTTTAAACCCTGCTTCTTTTGCTTCTTTTGCAAATTGATAAAGGCGTTCAGGAGTTCGGTGTGCTGAGACAATATGCGAACTATGAGAAATACCAAGACTCGTCAAAATATCTGCACTATGGCACATCGTTTGCCAATCCGATTGGCTCCCCATTAAAATCGCGACATCACATGATTTTTTCATCATTCACTATCCTTTTCAAAGGTTCAATGCGATTCTTTATCATTATTTTTTTAAAGTTTTATATTCTCTTTGCAAAGCCAATTGATGACAGAGAAACAGTTATTTTTCAAATAAGGTGGAAAGCTAAAAATTTAAAGGGGGAGACCAAGAGATGAAAAACTAAAGTATTGAAGGCATGAAGCACTTCTTTTTTTGGGGGGAGATGAATTTTGAGGAGAGGTGTTAAGGGGTGGTGTTGGATCCATGAGGCTGTTAAGCTTGCGGCATTGTAAAAGGGAAAAATATATTGGGAAAAATACATTGATTATAAGTTTTTTAAAAAAATGTCTTACTTTTTATTTGCTAAAATAAACAAGATCACCATATGATATAAAATCTGTTGCAATTTGAAACATTGCTTATGAGAAAAAGAGATTTTTATGGCGAAAATGCGTTGCAAAGTGAGGATATTCTTTTGAGAAATAAGGATATTCTTTTGAGAAATAAAGAGATGTATATCTCTCGATTTCAAAGCCTATTTATTTTGTTGTTCAAGTGATTCTTTTGTGAGTGGGGGGATATAATCTTTATAATTGTCAATATATATTTAACAATGGCTGATATTAAGGGGAAGCGAATAATCAACGCTTTTGTGCTTTTAACGCTTTTGTTGCGATCTGTTTCTTAGCGATTATATCGTTTTTTCCCTTAAATATAATGGCAATATCAATCGCGAATGACGAATTGTGAATAATAAATCCATGGTCTCTTTTTTGCCCAATTTTGTAATATGGTGAATGCTGAAATAAATAAGAGTTAAACAACGGATGTAAAGGAGATTTAAAAGCTATGTTTCTTCCATTTTTAATCGCTTTAGGTACTGCTGTAACGACTATGTGTGGTAAAAAAAATATAAGTTATGCTTTGTGGGCAATTTTATTCGTTGTCATTCTTCTCACTTTCAATCATCACGCAACTTCTACTTTAAATTTATCTTTTTGAGAGAATAGCCATGGAACATGTTGAACAAAAAAACCCTCACTTCGTCATCTTTATGAATACGCTAGGACTCTTTGGGTTATCCATTGTCTTGGTGGTGGCTTTTTATTATCAATTGGTAAAGTTTGAGTTACCTTGTCCCCTTTGTTTGCTGCAGCGCGTTGGATTGATACTGGCAGGTTGTGGGTTCTTGCTCAATATTCACCATAAGGTGAAAAATACCCATTATGGTATGGTTATTCTCGGTTGTATGGTAACCAGTGCTGTGGCAGCACGACAAGTGTTTTTGCATATCACACCCGATGATTTAGGATATGGTTCAACGTTCTTTGGATTGCATTTTTATACTTGGGCTTTCATTATTTCTGTCCTTTGTATCTTTGCTGTCTCATTTGTCATGATTTTAGGCGAATTGGCACACAAGTTCAAAGAATTTTCTCCTTTTCCAGTCTTGAGTAAAGCAGCAAGTTTCTTATTTGTATTTTTGATTGCGGCAAATTTGATTTCTACCATACTGGAATGTGGTGGTGGGCAATGTGCCGATGATCCTGTAAGGTATGAGTTGTTATCAAGTTGGTTCCCTTCATAGTTTCGAATTTGTTTAATAATCCCTCATCGTAATTTTTATTGTTAAAGAGGCGGAATATTTAAAAATCCGCTTCTTTTTTATTTATTGGGAAGACATTTTAGCAAGATTGTTCGATAATCTGATCTTTTATACTAACGCTGGCTTTTATGAGCGCTGGCGATTGATATTTTTTTAGCGAAGATTTGTACTGTGCACCTTTTATGCTGTCTTTTGAGAGAGATGAAGGGATTGATTGGCTTGGAGGCGTTTGTAGAGAAGCCCCGGACTGCTGAGCCACGTGGGTTAAGAAGCCTCGTTTTTTAGAGCATTAACGATAAAAATTTTTTGTTCTTGATTTTTCGTAACATTGTGTTAAATAAGTTTTTGTATTCATTTTGGTGCTTCTAAAGTGTTTTTATTGCTTCTAGAGGGATTAATTTAAAATTTTGAAAGTTATGTGAATAATTTTCTGGAGAGGTTTGTTTATTAGAGGCAAACCTTTTTTTTTATCTAACTTTTAGATGTTTTCTTTCAGTGTGAAGCCTTTTTTGAGAAAAAGGTAAGCGTCTTGATGATGCCTCTTTTTTTATTAATATATTGATTTATAATGATAAATAACCATTTTTAACATAAAGCACTTCGCTGAATATAATAAAAATTTCTCATCACCAGTTCTCTTATATTAAATCAATTAAAATTACTTGCTTGTACATCATAAGCGGGGGGCATGTGGGGCAAAACTGTACAAGAAAGGCATGCCTTTAATGAAGAGTCTCTTGAACCGAAGGCTGTCTGCAACATTGGGAGCTGGCAGAGTTTTTGTGATGATGCCAGCCTCGTTCTTCCATAAGCGTAAACTTGTTTCTCCATAAGCGTAAAGATAAGGGGGCTGAAAGGATTTTATACACTTCATGGGGGCTTTAACCATTCCTTTACGGGCGGCGTTTTGCAAAATGGGTGTGACGAGCGTTGAGAGATCTTTCTTTAAAATAAGCGTGTGAATATGCAACGCAAGTCTATTCCTTTTGGTGCGTTTTATATTACGAAAAAATATTGACTTATAAGGATAAGTTATCGTTGCGAATGTTGAATGAGAAAAACGAAAAGCTTCTCTCATCTCAAACTTTCTTATAGTCAATTAATTAAATGTACTCTTCTACGTTACAAAAAGCACTGGATGTAAATAAAAATTCTTTTAAAAGTCGTAAAATGCTTTTTACAACCCCTTTTGATGGCTAGAATTTGTCGAAAAATTTTATGCTGGTCAATACAAATAATAGGGCAGTTTATATCTATGATTTAAGTGAAAATAGGGGGGATTTAGATGAAAAGGGAGGCGAGATTTTAATGACAGTTGTTGAATACGTTATTGTGTAATGCATTTTTTACAGATTTTCTGCTTTCTGTAAATACGTAAAAGCGTAAAAACGGAAATATGTAAAAAAGGAAGCTGGGACTTTATGCGTGGTGTATGATTTTATCATGGCATGGAATGTGGAGAGAATAGAGGGGGTGGGGTGAAGAGGCGGGGGTGTTGAGGAGAGAGGAGAAGAGAGTGTGGGGATGAAGAGGTGGGGGTGTTGACGAGAGAGGAGGGTGTGGGGGTGAAGAGTTTATGAAGGGAAGGGGGAGTTGGGATGAAGCGAGGGAGGGGGAGTTGGGATGAAGAGGCGGGTGTGTTGACCAGAGAGGAGAGAGGGGGTGGGGAAAGTTGCTTTTGAAGTGAGATTGACCGGTGCTTTGTGTGATCTTACTTTAGGATAGCGAAGGGGCAAGAATATTTTAAAATAGGACGTATCTGTCGCGTTTGATGAAATAATCTCGTTTGAGGGTGGTGATCTGAAGTGCTTGGGGGAGATTGGCTAGGCAAGAAGCTGGGTTAATACTATTGTTTATAGAGTGGCGTGGGGTGGAAGTTTCATTTGGCTTTATTCTGTGAATCTGTAAAAGCGTGAAAACGTATATTCGTGAAAAAGGAGTAGAGGATTTGAGCATTGTGTATGCTTTTGGCATGGCATGGAATGTGGTGAGATAAATGGGGAAAGAGTTTCTGTGAATGGAGTGGTAAGCTGGGATGAAGCGAGGGAGGGGAAGTTGGGATGAAGAGGCGGGTGTGTTGACCAGAGAGGAGAGAGGGGGTGGGGAAAGTTGCTTTTGAAGTGAGATTGACCGGTGCTTTGTGTGATCTTACTTTAGGATAGCGAAGGGGCAAGAATATTTTAAAATAGGACGTATCTGTCGCGTTTGATGCAACATCATTCTTTGTGGTGTTGTGATCTGAAGTGCTTGGGGGAGATTGGCTAGGCAAGAAGCTGTATTGTTGACAAACCTATGTTTACAAAGTGGTGCGAGGGGAATTTGAAAGTTTCATTTGGCTGCTTTCTGTAAATGTGGAGAAGCATCAAAACGTTGATCCGTAAAATGTAAAATGATGCGGAGGATTTATGCTTTGTGTGCGCTTTTGCTTAATCAGAAATCAACCACAAGATTGCTTTTTGTTTTTTCGGCTGGAGCTCTCTAAAATTTTTCAAAAGTGAATGTTCTTTTTCGCTGTATGTTTCTTGATCATAGTGTGAGGCATTTTTTTCTACTGAGACATCTTCTTTTGTCACAATGTCTGCATAAAAAAAGCTCATGGGAACTTGTAGTTTTTGGGCGATTTTGAGTAAACACCCTGCGCTTACACGATTGAAGCCTTTTTCATATTTTTGGATTTGTTGGAAACTGACGCCTAAATAGTTTCCTAATGCTTTTTGAGAAAGCCTCATGGCAATTCTTCTTTGACGAATTCTTTTGCCTATCAAAATGTCGATAAAATTTGGATTTTTGGTTTGCACTTCAAGCCCCCCTCCGGTTGCGAGCGCCCTCGCATTGGTATTCCGGGAGTCTAAAAGTACTGAGCTTAATCAGCTTTTTGCTTTTAGTGCGGAAACGCACCTGGACATAGCAAAATCTCCCGGAATTCCGGGATACCCGCAATGCGGGATAAATTTATGTATTAAGCTTTCGGGCTTTTAGCTCCCTATTTGATCGTTGCGTGGACGATCAAAAACACGTGCTTATCAATAAAGTAATTTCAGGAGATTGGCAAGAAAAATCAAAATAATCTCAAAGACTATAAGATTGGGTACTTTTTAAAAAAGTGCGAAATATGGATTATAAATCGCGTTTTTTTGCTATCAAAATATCGATAAAATTTGGATTTTTAGTTTGCACTTCAAGCCCCCCTCCGGTTGCGAGCGCCCTCGCATTGGTATTCCGGGAGTCAAAAATACTGAACCTAAATCAGCTTTTTGCTTTTAGTGCGGAAACGCACCTGGACATAGCAAAATCTCCCGGAATTCCGGGATACTCGCAATGCGGGATAAATTTATGTATTAAGCTTTCGGGCTTTTAGCTCCCTATTGGTCGTTGCGTATACGACCAAACTTACACTTTAAGTGATAAAGTAATTTCAGAAGATTGGCAAATAAAAATAGTTTTTATTTATAAACTTTATTTTTTAATGAGAGGCTTTCCGCCTCTCAAACTCTCCGGAACGCTCACCAAAATCATGAGATCAGACCCGCGTTTAATGAGGGGACTAACAATCCTAGGTTCTTAAGGTCAAGGAGACCATTACATGGCGCCTAACGGCGTCCTTGACCCAAGAACTTAACGGCTTGTTTTGTCCCTCTCACGCGGCTCCGAAATCATGATTAGAAGGGGAGCTTATAGGGGTGGTGATATCCGGCATATCAATTTATCAACGTGTTTTTTTAGAGTGTGATGAATATTTTAGGCTGGATTTTTTTGTCGCGTTTGATGAAATAATCTCGTTTGAGGGTGGGTGATCTGAAGTGCTTGGGGAGATTGGTTAGGCAAGAAGCTGGGTTAATACTATTGTTTATAGAGTGGCGTGGGGTGGAAGTTTCATTTGGCTTTATTCTGTGAATCTGTAAAAGCGTGAAAACGTATATTCGTGAAAAAGGAAAGGCTTTATGTTGTTAGGGGCGTTGTGGTTAATGATACGCAATGTATGGGAATCGTGTTTTCGAAGGTAGGGAGAGCAACATAAATGAAAGGAGTGGCTTAGAGGAAATGTGTGGAGAGAGGGAAAATGGGGCAAGGGTGTACGGGAATACATAGAGTGTGGAGGGGGGCGGTGAAGCATGTTGTGAATGGTGTGTGAAGAATGGACAAGGTTTTGAAAAAAGGAGGGGGCTTTTGGTGTGGGGAGTGGTGTTTATCTGAAGGGCGCATGTTTAAGGTGTGGAAGGCGGAAGGTGAGGAAAAGTTGGAGGGAGGAGGATTGTTTGTAAGTTGTGGAGGGATTAGTCAGAGGTATTGGGAAAATGCTTTAGGGGAAAAATTAGCGTAATTTCTTGTCATACTGAAACCAAAATCATCATAAAAATTGAAGGAAATTAGCGGGTAAAATTGGTGGAGAGAAAGTTTTGATTCTTAAGGTGTGAGGTGATGTTTTTTGAGAACATGAGAGAGTAAACTTGAAAAACCTTTCCCTTTTTGTGGAATTTTTATTCACAAACTTAAGAAAATAGGGTATGAACGCTGGAAATAACGCGCAGCTTAACAAAATATGTGCACTGTAAAGGAAATGTTTGTTTATGTCAAAAGAAGAAGTTTTAGAATTTTCTGGTATCGTTACTGAACTCTTACCTAACGCGATGTTTCGTGTGAAACTGGAAAATGATCATGAAATTATTGCCCATACCGCTGGTAGAATGCGGAAAAATCGTATACGGGTGTTGGCCGGTGATAAAATCATGGTGGAAATGACACCTTATGATTTGACAAAAGGGCGTATTACATATCGCTATAAGTAGCCTCGTGGGTGGCTTGTGCTTTTTTCTAAAAGCTATCATATTATTTCTATTATTTTTTAACAGTTTTTTAGTTTGCTTTTCATGAGTGAAAAAAGGGAAGTATTTGAAGGTCCTTGAAAAACTGTAAAATCAATGCAAAAAAAGGATAAGGAGATTAATGGTGCTTAAAAGGGGGTGCTTAAAAAGGGGCCGCGTAAAAGGGGGTGCGTAAAAGGGGGGTGAGAGGGAAGTCAATTGTGAAGGGGTGGAAATGAGAAATATAAGAGAGTGGGGGGAAAAACGTTTGGCAGATACTCTTACAGAAGAAATTCATTTGGTGCTTGCCTCCGCTTCGCCAAGGCGTTTAGCGCTCTTGGCACAAATAGGGATTGATCCGCAGCAGGTTTATGCAAGTGATATTGATGAAACACCAAAATTAAAAGAACATCCTGCAAAGCTTGCCAAACGTTTGGCAAAAGAAAAAGCGCTGAAAGCCCAAGAGATTTTGCGCTGGTACAGTCAGAATGGTCAAGACGAGTTGCAGAATGGTCAAGAAAAATTACCTGGACAGAAAATGATTATCTTAGCGGCTGATACGGTGGTGGCTGTGGGGCGGACCATTCTCCCCAAACCAGAAAGCGAGGATGAGGCTTATGAATGTTTACGATACCTTTCTGGGCGTTCGCATAAGGTCTATGGCGCCATTTGTGCGCTCAATGAACATGGAAAAATAACCGTAAAATTGGTTGAAAGTCGTGTCCGTTTTAGACGCTTAACCTCTGCCATGATGAAGGCTTACCTTGCTTCAGGAGAATGGCAAGGGAAAGCGGGTGGCTACGCTATCCAAGGAAAAGCCGGTGCTTTTGTTGTCTATATCAGGGGATCTTATTCTAATGTTGTGGGATTGCCTTTGGCTGAAACAGCCGATCTCTTGATCGCTTATCACTATCCACTTTTCACTCACTGGGCTGAAGAAACGCATTAGAAAAACTGTAAGGCAAGTTCAATGCAAGGTGAAAAGCAACAAAAAGAGAAAAAAAATGAAAAAAAAGGAACAGAAGAAAAGTTAATGAACGAGCAGAAGACAAAGGTGCGCCAAGAACAAAAAGAGCTAAATTTGCAAAAAGAGACCCGTCCTCCGCATCCTTGTCCTATTTGTGGTCAAATGTCACAAAAATCTTCATATCCTTTTTGTTCCACACGGTGCCGAGCCATTGATCTTAATCGTTGGCTTTCAGGCTCTTATATTTTACCGCCTCCTCCACAGAAAAGTGATGAAGAAGAATAAAGGGGGCTTCCTCTTGAGAAGAGGACGCTCAGAGCGTTTTTTTGTGTGGGAGCTAAAGGAAGGCGCGCGGGATTATCCTATATCAATGGATTCAAGAGCTGGATTAACGGTTTGGTTATTGTCGTCATTCGCAAAGACGCAGATTAAGTTCAATCAACGATGGAAGTTTTAATACATATCTAAGACTTATCCCCAGTGGTTTCCATGGATAATTATAAATTGCCTTGTTACAGGAAGGTCGATAGTGCTTTGTTGCAGGAAGGTCGTTGATGCTTTTAGGGTGTGAGAAAAAATTGATCATCTAATCAGTATTGCTAAGGAAAAAGAAGGGGGGCGTGTTTTGGTGCAAAGAGGTGGGGCAATAAAAAATCGCT
>NZ_JBHIOE010000009.1:51612-82535 GCF_042195335.1 Bartonella sp. CL25QHWL
TATTGCTAAGGAAAAAGAAGGGGGGCGTGTTTTGGTGCAAAGAGGTGGGGCAATAAAAAATCGCTTGTTGGTGCTTTTGCTGGGTAATGGTATGGTGTCATTTGGGGGCCGGATTGATTATATCGTGATTTTGACCGTATCTGTGTTCACTTGGAAAGCTAATCAATATGATGTCGCTTTTATTGGAGCGGCAACATTATTCCCTAGTATCGTTCTGTCTAAGCCAATTGGAATGTTGGTAAGTCCACCGTTCTATGATCCATTGGTTGCGGGCGTCACTGCTGTTACGGGCGCTATGTACTGTCGGTTTATTGCTGGCGACGAGTCTGCAAGGATTTATTATACTGGCAGTTATTCGAGCGACATTCAACAGTCTAGCCATGCCTGCAATTTCCGTTCTTAGTGCAAATTCTGTGCCTGAACACGGACGGACTCGTTACTATTCTGTGCTTAACATGATCAATAGCGCAGCAAAGATGATAGGACCTGCTTTGGGGAGTGCTCTGTCTGTACTTTTATCAGATACCTATACTTTATTATTTTCTGGTTTTTTGACATTGCTAGGCTTTATCGTGTTTTGTTGTCTTGGTGCACAACCTGTCTCGTCGCTAAGAATAAAAAAAGCGAATACCACGCAAGCACAGCAGAGGCTTTATGGGACAGCTTGGTATGCCTATGTGGCGGTGGTGTTTGTGTATTTTGCCATGGTCTTTATGGTGAATAATCAGTTGCCCGTTATTCTCGGCACAATGAAAATGAATAAACAGACTCTTGGAATGCTGGTATCTGCTTCAGCGATTGGTAATTTTCTCTATGGGTTTTGGCGTGTGAAACAATCAAAGCATAAACCCCTTACAGGCAAAATATCGGAGTTGTTAATGCCGGCAATGTCAACAATGATTGGTTTTGTCATGATCTCAGTGTGCTTTTTTTACTTTGATTTACTCCGTATTGAGACTTTGTTGCTTTGTTTTTTCCTTATTGGAATGGTTAGCGCTTACTTTTCCATATCTTCTAATGTTTATCTGGTAAGCAATTTCAATGAACAGATTGGATTGGCTTCCGGCTGGGTGCAGTCTATACAAAATTTAGCTATGTTGGTGGCGCCGTTTGTTGGAGCGTTTGTTTTAGGTCACACTTCGGCTGGAAAATTGTTCCTTCTTTCTGGATTGAGTGGATTATTCTGTTTATTGGCTATCAGGATATTGGTGAACCGTTCTTTGTCTATTATTCGATCTCAATGATTGGCTCATCAACGAAACAAATGTTTTAAATCATTTTTCTGAGGTTTAGAGGACGTGGAGATAATCCAACATAGAGCAGCTCTTTCAACGTTATAGATTCAATTTTTGATTTTTACTTAACCGCTCATATTTTTGTTTTTTTTTCGGGGCTTTGTTTTCTTGACACTGTTCTACCGTCTCGTAAACTCAATAGGGGGCATGGTTTTGAGCGATAATGTCATTTTTGTTTAACTCCGCTTTGCTACGAATAGTCAAACTTAAAAACTCAGCTGCTAATCCTCAATCAGCTTGGCTTGACGCAATAATGGAAACAGAAAACAAGCTATAGTGTGAATTATCTTATATGCCATAAAACATCACTCTTGGAGGTATGGTGATATCAGGTATGGGAAACTTTAGGCAGAGGGGTATGTTAATTGTTGCTCTTTTTCCTAATCAGAAATCAACCACAAGATTGCTTTTTGTTTTTTTGGCTGGAGGTCTCTAAAGTTTTTCAAAAGAGTGTGTTCTTTTTCGCTATAGGTTTCTTGATCACGGAGTGGGGTATTTTCTTTTGTTGAGATATCTTCTTTTGTAGCAATGTCTGCATAAAAAAAGCTTATAGGAACTTCCAGTTTTTGGGCGATTTTGAGTAAACATCCTGCGCTTACACGATTGAAGCCTTTTTCGTATTTTTGGATTTGTTGAAAACTAACACCTAAATGGCTTCCTAATTCTTTTTGGGAAAGGCTCATTGAAATGCGTCTGTGGCGGATTCTTTTGCCTATCAGAATGTCGATAAAATTTTGATTTTTGGTTCGCACTTCAAGCCCCCCTCCGGTTGCGAGCGCCCTCGCATTGGTATTCCGGGAGTCAAAATACTGAGCTCTAGTCAGTTTTTTTGCTTTTAGTGCTTAAAGCACCTGGACATGGCAAAAACTCCCGGAATTCCGAGACACCCACAAGAGTGGGCTCATTTTACGCTAGAGCTTAGGGTTTTTGAATCCCTCTTGATCGCTGCGTAGACGATCAAAAAACATTTTTTAATTTGTAAAGTAATTTCAGAAGATTGGCAAGAGAAATGAAAATAATCTCAAAGAGACTATATGATTGGGTACTTTTTAAAAAAGTGCGAAATATGGATTATAAATCGCGTCTTTTGCTTAATCAGAAATGTCGATAAAATTTGGATTTTTGGTTGGCACTTCAAGCCCCCCCTCCGGTTGCGAGCGCCCTCGCATTGGTATTCCGGGAGTCAAAATACTGAGCTCTAGTCAGTTTTTTGCTTTTAGTGCGGAAACGCACCTGGACATAGCAAAATCTCCCGGAATTCTAAGGATACTCGCAAAAGTGGGCTCATTTTACGCTAGAGCTTAGGGTTTTTGAATCCCTCTTGATCGCTGCGTGGACGATCAAAAACACGTGCTTATCAATAAAGTAATTTCAGAAGATTGGCAAGAGAAATGAAAATAATCTCAAAGACTATATGATTGGGTACTTTTTAAAAAGTGCGAAATATGGATTATAAATCGCGTCTTTTGCTTAATCAGAAATGTCGATAAAATTTGGATTTTTAGTTGGAACTTTACACCCCCTCCGGTTGCGAGCGCCCTCGCATTGGTATTCCGGGAGCAACAAGTACTGAACCCTAGTCAGCTTTTTGCTTTTAGTGCGGAAAAGCACCTGGACATAGCAAAAAACTCCCGGAATTCCGGGAAACCCACAAGAGTAGGCTCAATTGTACGCTAGGGTTTAGGGCCTGTTTTCCCTGTTGATCGCTGCGTAGACGATCAAAATGACACTTTAAGTGATAAAGTAATTTCAGAAGATTGGCAAGAACAATCAAAAATTTTCTATTCTGTTATGCCATAAAACGGCGCTATTTGGAGGGGTGTGATATCAGCATATCAATATTCACATTTAGGCGTTTTTTAGAGTGTGTGATAAATGTTTTAGGCTGGACTTATCTGTCTAGTCTAATGAAACAGTTTCGTTTGTGGGGTGGGTGATAACTATACAAAGTAATCAGTAGGGGGCCTTTGAGATAAGACGTTGGATTGTTTACAGAACAGTGTTTACAAAGCGGTGTGGAGTGGTGAGCCTTTCGTTGGCTTTGTTCTGTAAAGATGTAAAAGCGTAAAAATGTATATCCGTAAAAGTGAAGCGGAGGATTTGTGGATTTATATATTGTGCGTGTTTTGGTTACGTTGGGCTTTTGTCTGACATAGAATGTGGTGAGAGGATTGGGGGAGGTGCCAGACTGGAAGAGAAATGAAGAGTGTTGTTGAGTGCGTTGGTTGGAGAAGAGTGTGGGAGGAATGGAAGGTGATCTGAAACGAATGCGTGGTCAGTGGTGGAAACTTGCTAGACAAGTATTTGAATTATTTACAGAAAAGTGTTTACAAAGCGATGTGGGGTGGTAAGCCTTTCCTTGGCTTCGTTCTGTAAAGATGTAAAAGCGTAAAAATGTGTTTGTGAGAAAGGAGTGGGGGGCTATGTGTTGTGTGTGTTTTTGTCATGGTGAGAAATGTGGCGAGATAAATGGGGAAAGAGTCTGTGAATGGAAGTTGGGAGGAAGAGTGCTGTTAAGTTGTGAGTGTGTGACGGGAGAGCAAAACGGGAAGGGAGAATGGAGAGAGTGCGCATGGATAGGAGGAGAGTGTTGGTAAGGCGGTGGTGCAAAGAGATGCGTGAAGGAATGGTGATTTAAGGAGATAGAGCTTGATTTGTTGAGCCTGATGAAGTGCTGTCGTTTGAGGAGGGGAGTCTGAAGACGGGGGACTAGGCAAAAAGCTGGGTTCTTTTACAGAACAGTGTTTACAAAGCAGTGTGGGGTGGTAAGCCTTTCGTTGGCTTCGTTCTGTAAAGATGTAAAAGCGTAAAAATGTGTTTGTGAAAAAGGAGTGGGGGGCTATGTGTTGTGTGTGTTTTTGTCATGGTGGGCTTTTGTCTGACATCGATGGGAGCATTGGGGGTGAAGAGACTGTAATAGTGGGGCTAGGCCGGTTGGGGTTGGGCTGGTGGGGAGGCTGGGCTGGTGGGGAGGTTGGGCTGGTGGGGTTGGTGATGGTGGGGCGTATAGGGGAGTTGCGGTTTTTGTTTAAATTGATAGCGTATTTTTTTCTCCCTCTTGCTATGAGGCGTGTAAAAACCCATATTCTTTTTAGCACTACGGTTCTTCTTCATGCGGCATCATTTGCGGTGTTTTGTGGGGGGTGGGCTGTCCTTTGAAGATGTCTCTTTTGTGGAATGTTGGGGGAATTTAAAGTGCGGTGGTGGCTTGAGATTTAAGGAAAAAAAATGAATTTGGAAAAATATAGCGAACGCGTGCAGGGTTTTTTACAATCAGCACAAAGTGGTGCCCTTGCTTCTGATCATCAGCAGTTTTTGCCGGAGCATCTGTTGAAAGTGTTGTTAGACGATTCTCAAGGATTGGCAGCATCACTGATCCAAAAAGCGGGTGGTGATCTTACTCTTATTCGAAAGGCGCTTAATGAAGCACTTGATGCTTTGCCTAAAGTGCAAGGGGGGAATGGACAGCTCTATCTCTCTCAGCCGTTGGCAAAAGTCTTTAACATGGCGGAAGATTTGGCGAAAAAAGCCGGTGATCAATTTGTGACCGTTGAGCGTGTGTTGCAAGCGCTGATCATGGAAAAGACCGCAAAAACTGCTGATATTCTTACAAACGGAGGGTTGACAGCGCAGGCGCTTAATGAGGCTATTAATGATTTGCGGAAAGGAAAAACAGCAACAAGCCCCCATGCCGAAAGCCAATATGATGCTTTGCAAAAATATGCCCGTGATCTCACAAAAGATGCCCGTGAAGGAAAACTCGACCCTGTGATTGGGCGGGAAGAGGAAATCCGCCGCACTATTCAGGTGCTCTCTCGGCGGACCAAAAATAATCCTGTGCTTATTGGTGAACCAGGGGTGGGGAAAACAGCTATCGTGGAAGGGTTGGCATTGCGCATTGTTAATGGCGATGTGCCTGAAACTTTGCGGGATAAACAGCTTCATGCGTTGGATATGGGAGCGCTTATCGCTGGTGCAAAATATCGTGGGGAATTCGAAGAGCGCCTCAAAGCGGTGTTGGCAGAGGTGCAAGCTGAAAATGGGCAGATCATTTTGTTTATCGATGAATTGCATAATCTCGTTGGGGCTGGAAAATCTGACGGTCCTATGGATGCTTCTAACTTGTTAAAACCTGCTCTTGCACGCGGAGAACTCCATTGTGTAGGGGCTACTACGCTCGATGAATATCGAAAATATGTCGAAAAAGATGCTGCTCTTGCACGACGCTTCCAGCCTGTCTTTGTACCGGAACCCTCTTTAGAAGATACTATTTCTATCTTGCGCGGTATTAAGGAAAAATATGAACAACATCACAAAGTGCGCTTGGCTGATAGTGCTTTGATTGCGGCGGCGCGTTTGTCTAACCGCTATATTACGGATCGCTTCTTGCCGGATAAAGCTATTGACCTTATCGATGAAGCGGCGGCACGGTTGCGCATGCAGGTCGATTCAAAGCCGGAAGAACTCGATGCTGTTGATCGGCGTATTTTACAGTTGAAGATCGAACGGGAAGCTTTGAAAACAGATGTCGAGCCAACAGCAAAAGAACGTTTGGAAAATGTGCAGGAGGAACTCAAAACATTGGAACAACAGTCCGCTGAGATGACAAGTGCTTGGCAGGCTGAGAAACAAAAATTAGGGCATGCTGCTGATTTGAAAAAACAACTCGAAGAAGCTCGTAATGCTTTGGCTATTGCACAACGTGATGGACAATTCCAACGCGCTGGAGAGCTCGCTTATAGCGTTATCCCTGAACTCGAAAAACAATTGAGCATTGCGGAAAATGATGATCAACAAAATCATCTCGTTGAAGAGACGGTTACTGCTGAACATGTGGCGCGGATTGTTTCACGCTGGACTGGTATTCCTGTTGATCGAATGCTGGAGGCAGAACGGGAGGCGCTGTTGCGTATGGAAGATGAAATTAGCAAACGTGTGATTGGGCAGGGAGAGGCTGTTCAAGCTGTTTCTCGCGCTGTACGCCGTGCGCGCGCAGGGTTGCAAGATCCCAATCGCCCGCTTGGCTCTTTCATGTTTTTGGGTCCTACCGGTGTGGGAAAAACCGAATTAACCAAAGCACTTGCCGCTTTTCTTTTCCAAGACTCCAATGCCATGTTGCGCATCGATATGTCGGAATATATGGAAAAGCATGCTGGGGCGCGGCTGATTGGGGCGCCACCTGGATATGTCGGTTATGAAGAAGGTGGGGTGCTGACCGAAGCTGTACGTAGAAGACCTTACCAGGTCATTCTATTCGACGAAATTGAAAAAGCACACCCTGATATTTTTAATCTCTTGTTGCAAGTGTTGGATGAGGGACGTTTGACCGATAGTCAAGGACGTACTGTCGATTTTCGCAATACCTTGCTGATTATGACTTCTAATCTTGGTGCTGAGTTTTTAACTGCTTTGCCTGAAGGGCAAACCGTTGAGCAGGCAAAAAATGATGTTATGAATGTCGTTAAAGCGGCTTTCCGTCCTGAGTTTTTAAACCGTATTGATGAGATTATTCTCTTTCAAAGGCTGCAACGTCACGATATGGAAGCGATCGTCGATATTCAGATAGAACATTTGCAAAATTTGCTCAATGAACGCAAAATAACTTTGCAAATCGAGCCAGAGGTGAGAAAATTTCTTGCCGATAAGGGCTATGATCCGCTCTATGGTGCGCGTCCGCTTAAACGGATTATCCAAAAAGAAATTCAAGACCCACTGGCGGAAAATATCTTATTTGGAAAAATTCATGATGAGACAACGGTGAAAATTACAAAACAAGGAGATCGGTTGGAATTTTTGCCTGAAGATTAAGTGTGGAAAAATTCACGCTATAAAGGGCGGTGATAATCCTATTATGCGATAACACCGCTCTTTGAAGCGTGCTGATTTAGAAAAATTCACGATGAAACAGCGGTGTTTTATTGCAAAGCAAAGGGAGTGGTCGGTGTTTTTGCATGTTAAATGAGCGTTCTCGAATATCGTAGGATTCTTTTACTTCTGTTTGTCGTGAAAGCTATTTTCTTACAATGTTATAAGTGAAGTCACAAGAGGGATTGCTTTATTGCTTTATTGCTTTGTGCGTAAAAGCGTTAAAGAGAAATGCCGTTTATCCGCCGTAAAACACTGCTCTTTTAGGGGGAGTGGGGGATTTTAGACGAAGATATTTTGATGATGGATTGGAGTTTTGCTGTTTAAGAAAAAGGTGGAGGATGCGTAAAATGCACTGCTCTCTCATTTTTTCGGTGATGTGCGTTTTTTTGCTTTAAAATTTTGCTAAAAGTTTTTTTTAACTGTTTGATTGATTGCACTCTTGTTAGTGGCTCGTAGATGAGGGAGCATGATTATCTGCACAATCAAGTTTGCTCCTTTGCAGTTTTTTAATCAAGATAAAGACTTAAAAAAAGCTCCCTAACCTGTTTTGGTTAAAATTTTCGCTATTCGTGTTACAAAGACAAGTTTAAGTGGAGGTGTATATTAAAAATATCATCTATATCTTAATTTAGTTTACTTTACTTATTTACCAATAAACTATAATATGGTAAATATTAAGTAAAAGAAACAGATAATGAACTTTTTTCAAGAACTTTAATAAGAACTGTATTGGAGTTTATTGATAAAAAGGATCATTTGAAATTTAAGCGGGGGTATAATCTCATGAAATTAGCCACAAACAAGGAATTAATTAACAGCTGGTTTGCAGAGGGCGTGAAGAGTTATAATCGGCATACTCCAGAAAGCTTAAAGGATTTCTATGAGGATAAGAAAGATTCGTTAATAAGTGATGCTGTGCTTCAACAGGAAATTTTGGACTCTTTAATACAGCGTATATCGTTAACACCGGATGATTCCAATCCATTAAAGATGTTTCTTGAACAAGGCATTTCTTTTAGGGAGGAGCAAGGGGCGAGAGTTTTTGATACTATTAGAGGTGAGCATTCGATATCTGTTAAAAGTGGAGAAAGCGTTGATCCATTTAAAGTGAATGATCCAGAAATTGACGCATCATCTATACCGGACAAACGAGAAAATACCCATACATTTACGATGACGTGTGACCGAAGAGAGCGTGCTTTTAGAGAAGAGTGTGGGCTGGACAATCTTTTAGAAGAGATCAGATCGTCTGTCCGAGAGCAGGATAATGTTGAGAGTTACAATTGGTTAGAAAAGCTTATTGATCGTGCATTAAACAGTGAAGTTGCACCGTTACAAGAAACACAAGAAATCTACATTCCAGACATTCGTGATCTTCGTTTAGATGAAAAATCATATGAGCTCGCTATAAAAATCATTCGACGAGCAGTCAACTGTCTTGGGGTTCCCTCACGTTTGTACAATGCTTGTTATTTTCAAAAAGCTTGTTCTTTGCGTGATCTTGTATTCATTTTTGTCAGCAATGCTCAATTTGACATAAATGATCAAGTTCTTGACGAAGTCATGAATATATCGACAGTTTGTGACGCTGAAAATAACCTTTTAACAGTGAAAGATTTTGGTGAGAAAAATAGCGATGTTATTGGTCTTGCTATGTCAAAAAAAGCGATATCTATCCATGACTTAAAAAGAAAAGGGTATAGCGATTTTGATCCAAGCAATTTGCGTACGAATATCTTGTTTCATATTTCGCAATCGTCATTATTTCGTCCGTTTGAAACAATGATTGTCTTTAAAGCAGGGACTGATGATCAGATTGAAAAAACAATAAAAAGGTACGAAAGCGCCAATGGCATGAAGTTAAAAGAAGAAGCAGAGAAAGAAGCTTTAAAAAGAGTAAAAGTGCTATAAAAAGATTAATAGAGGCATTCAAAAGTCATTGGAAAATTATAAGTGACAACAAAAATGCAGCTGATTATCCTATCTGCCGTAAAACATTGCTCTTTGAAGGGGTGTGGTGTGCTAGAATATTTGAGGGCAGGGTTTGAGTTATTGAGCCTGATGAAGTGCTGTTGTTTGAGGGGAAGCTGGTTTGAATTCGACTTAAGGGGAATATGAATGGAATAATGTTGATCGTTGCGCTTTTGCTTAATCAGAAATTAACCACAAGATTGCTTTTTGTTTTTTTGATTTGAGTTCTCTAAAGTTTTTTAAAAGGGTGTGTTCTTTTTCGCTATAGGTTTCTTGATCGTGGTGTAAGAGAGTTTCTTTTGTTGAAAAATCTTCTTTTGTGGCAAGGTTTGCATAAAAGAAGTTTACGGGGACATCTAGTTTTTGGGCGATTTCTAGTAAACATTTGGCACTTACACGGTTTGAGCCTTTTTCGTATTTTTGGATTTGTTGGAAACTGACACCTAAATGGCTTCCTAATTCTTTTTGGGAAAGTCCTATTGAAATGCGTCTGTGACGGATTCTTTTACCTATCAAAATGTCGATAAAATGTGGATTTTTAGTTGGCACTTCAAGCCCCCCCTCCGGTTGCGAGCGCCCTCGCATTGGTATTCCGGGAGCCTGAAAGCACTGACCTCGAATCAGCATTTTGCTTTTAGTGCTCATCGCACCTGGACATAGCAAAATCTCCCGGAATCCCAGGACACCCACAAAAGTGGGTTCATTCTTATGTATCGAGGTTTCGGGCTTTCAGTTCCCTATTGATCGTCGCGTATACGACCAAACTCACCCTTTAAGTAATAAAGTAGTTTCAGAAAATTGGCAAGAGAAATGAAAATAATCTCAAAGACTATAAGATTGGGTACTTTTTAAAAAAGTGCGAAATATGGATTTTTGGTTGGCACTTCAAGCCCCCGCTGGGGGCGAGCGCCCTCGCATTGGTATTCCGGGAGTTAAAAACACTGACTTGACTCAGCTTTTTGCTTTTAGTGCCAAAGCACCTGGACATAGCAAAATCTCCCGGAATCCTAGGATACCCGCAAAGCGGGATAAATTTATGTGTCAAGTCTTCGGGTTTTTAATCCCTATTGATCGTTGCGTAGACGACCAAAATTACACTTTAAGTGATAAAGTAATTTCAGAAGATTGGCAAGAACAATCAAGAATTTTCTATTCTATTATGCTGTAAAACACTGCTCTTTTAGGGGGAGTGAAGAGCTAGAATATTTGAGGGCAGGGCTTGATTTGTTGAGCCTGATGAAGTGTTGTCGTTTGAGGGGGGGTGTCTGAAGACTGTAAGGGTACTAGGCAAAAAGCTGGGTTCGTTTATAGACTATTGTTTATAGAGCGGTGCGGGGTGGTAAACCTTTCGTTGGTTTCGTTCTGTAAAGATGTAAAAACGTAAAAACGTATATCCGTAAAAGTGAAACGGAGGACTTATGGATTTATATATTTGTGGATTTATATATTGTGCGTGTTTTTGGTCACTTTGGGCTTTTGGGGGCGTGGAATGTGGTGCGAGGATTGGGGGAAGTGTCTTCGTGAATGGAGGGAGACGTTTAGAGGAAGAGGGGTGTTCAGTTGTTAAGTGTGTGATGGGAGAGAAAAAGGGGGAATGGAGGATGAAGAGAGTCCGCATGGATAAGAGGAGAGTGTGGGTAAGGCGGGTGTTGCAAAGAGATGCGTGAAGGATGGCGAGGAGATAGGGTTTGATTTGTCGAGCCTGACGAAGTGCTGTCGTTTGAGGAGTGGGTGGGTGTAAGCTTTATTTTGTGGGGAAAGCTGCTTTTTGACGTGGGATTGTAGATTAGTGCTGGTTGGGAATTTTCATTCTTTGAGACGTGGGCTGGAAGTCAGTGTACTAATATAGCAGATTTTGATCTCATAATTTTTACATTCTTTCTTTTTTTAAAGCAAATAAGCAAGAAAAATTAATATATTACTTGATATTAGAGTAAATGCTTATATCAAGAGGAGTATTTCTTTAAAAACTTTCACTTAACTTATTAAGCGATTTATTAGAATAAAAGACTCTTCTGAAGTTCATATCACCAATTGTATCGAAGGAAGTGTAACTTTAAGTGTAGAAAAGTTTAATATCGGATGGTTGATATGAATTTGTTTTTAAAAAAGAGTCCATTAGCTCTTTTTTGCTCTCTCTTTATTTCCAAAGTTGGTGATTATGCTTATGAAGTTGTTTTTATTTTACTGGTCTTAGAATTAACAGATAACACCTTTTTTACAGGTCTTGTGTATTTTTTTCGATTTATCCCTTTTCTCTTTTTTGGCCCTATAGGAGGTTGGTTAGCGGATAATTTTTCTTTGAAGAAAAATATGATCTTAAGTGAAGTTGTTAGATTATTAGCTTCATTGTTTGTTTTTATAACTTATATAACAGGTACGGCACATATCATTGTTCTTATTTTTGCAGCAATATGTACAACGATAGGAAGAAGTATTTTCCAACCAAGTTTTCAAGCTGCTATTCCCAGAATGTTTTCAATAAAAGATCTTACAAAGGCCAATAGCATTGCTCAAATTATCATGGAAACGGCAGCCGTCATTGGCCCTTTGGTTTGTTCCATACTGCTTTTTTTAGCAAATAAATCGGCAGTACTCATTTTTGATTTTTTTACCTATTTTATATCTATTATCATGTTATTTAATCTCATGAATTTAAATTCAAGCGAGAATAAATCATTCAATTTTATAAAAATTTATCGAGAAACAGCTTCATATCTTAAATATATTTCTACAGAAAATAATAATTTATTTATTACGCTCGTTAGCTCGTCGTTTGCTATTCTCTTTACGGGTGCAATTTTAAGATTTTTAATTCCAGCTTTTGTTCTTTTTGTGGGGGGAGAGGAAAGCTTTGTGAGTTATATTTTTTCTCTCATGGCTGTTGGAACTATTGTTGGTGGTTTGTTATATAGTAAAATTATATTAAATATTACTTCGTTGAAGCTCATGATATTTTGGCTTCTTTATGGGGTTATTCTGTTTGTTATGCCCTTAGCTGCAGAAATTTATTTAAAATTCCTTCTCGTGTTAGCATTTGTTTTAGGATTTATTGGTGCCTTTGTGGATATTGGTTTAGTCTCAGCTATTCAATTATATTCTCGTCGTGAAGATTTTGGTAAGAGCTTTGGAACCTTTTCAACTTTAGCAAACTCTGCGGAAGCAATGTCTGGCTTTATTGCTGGACTTTTGGCACTCGTGGGATTGTTAAGCTCTTTTTTAGCGATGTCCGCATTAATTATTTCCACGGGAATTCTTGGCGTTGTAAAAATTAAGAAAAATAAAGAGTTAACACCTCTTAACACGACAGTCGATGACGACCATTGATATATTTGATATCTCCATGCCGTTTCTTTTTTTTTTAAAGACGGTTTTGCTCATTATCTTATTCATGAGGTAAAAACACAGCTCTTTGAAGGGGGTGATCTGAAACGAATGAGTGGTCAGTGGTGGAAACTTGCTAGGCAAGCATTTGAATTCTTTACAGACCGTTGTTTATAGAGTGGTACGGGGTGGTGAACCTTTCCTTGGCTTTGTTCTGTAAATGTGGAGAAGCGTAAAAATGTGAATCTGTAAAAGTGAAGTGGAGGATTTATGGGTTCATATATTGTGCGTGTTTTTTGTCATGATATGGAGGGGTGAGAAGGATTGGGGGGAAGTGTCTTCGTGAATGGAGGGGAAATGAAGGGTGCTGTGCGTTGGTTTATGTAATGCAACACACCATGAAAGTAAGTATACATATACTATATGCTTTACATGTGTTTTTTCGTACTTTTAACATATATATTTTGTGTCTTAAACATAAGCTTTGAGTACTATGAGAGATGGTGGTCGTTTTTTAAACAAGCGAGAAAGTGATTAACTAATGCTTGATAGTAAAGCAGTATGTTGTTAAGGCTATTCTTTGAAAGGATGCTCTTATTTCTGGTGTAGGAGCTTCTCAGAAGAGAATACAATTTATAGGGGAGTTAAGATGTCAAAATATTTATTTCCGTTGCCTCTTGTCTTGGTGGCTGGTTGTGCATCTATCAATAATTATTCATCAAGTTATGTCAGTCCAAATATTACGCAAGATGATATAAAATTAATTGCTAACGATTTTGTTCGTAATCTTAAAAAACCTTTACCGCCCGCTACAACAACACTTATTGTGAAAAAAAATAAAACAGAAGACAACTTTACTCCTGTATTTATTAATCTCTTGCGACGGAATGGATATAACGTGATCTATACAGATCAACCAAACAAACAGCAAAATGGTGTAATTTTGACTTATCAAATAACGCCAATAAAGACAGGTATCTTGTCTATGGTTTCTTATGATGAGGTTGGAGTAACGCGTTATTATATTCGCACTTATAATAGATGAAACCCCTTTGCCGGTTTGTCTCAAAGAAGTAGATAATGAAGAAATGTATTTCAGGGGAAGTGTTGGGATTAAATTAATCAATAAAAATTTGCAGATGTGAAAATTACATATTCAGATGACAATTATCCGTCGTCTCGTTTACAATTTCAGTGTTGTAACGAAGAAAGATGTCGTTTTATCTGTTTGCAATCTTTCATGTTCTGTCTCAGTTATATAGCGCTTTTATCGTTTCTGTCTTATAGAAAATTACTTTCTGTTCTACGGCTCTATATGCCAATCTAATAGTCAGATCTAAACAATCAAATTCATATGAACTCTTTACAGAAATCTGTTGTTTGAGATTGTTGGAAAGGTGTTTTGTTTTTATCAAATTGTCGCGTGGTGGTTTGGGAGTTTCCTTTGGCTGCGTTTTGTGAAGATGTAAAAGCGTAAAAATGTGAATCTGTAAAATGAAGCGGAGGATTTATGGATTTATATATTGTGCGTGTTTTTTGTCATGGTATAATGATAAATCCATTGAGCACCCCTATCTTTACACTTATGAAGAAGCAAGCTGGGTATTATCATTATATTTGCTAGCCCCTAATGTTGTGACAGCTCTTGGAAAGGTTCATAAGAGCCATTTTTACTCCTTTCTTAATAGTTTTACACGGGCTCTCCTCGCTTTTAACGTGGAAGCGAATGATTTTGATTGATTCAACATGGGAGGGATTTGAAATGAGAGAATCTTACGATATTCGGAACTCTCAATCAATATAAATAATGCTAAATTATCATTATAAATCAATATATTGTTATTGTATGGAGTGGTGAGAAGGATTGGGGGAAGTGTCTTCGTGAATGGAGGAGAAAGTTGGGATGAAGAGTGCTGTTGAAGTGCGTTTTCTGGAGAAGAGTGTGTGGGGAATGGCTGTGAACAGATTGCAGAGCTGATGTGTAAAGAGATGTGAAGAGAGAAAAATCGTGGTGGGCGTTTATATTCTATGCGGAACTTAACAATTATAGTTGCATCTATATTTGTATGGGGGATATCCGTGAAATGGGTGTGAGAAGCATTGAGAGGTGTTTTTTTAGTAAGCGGGTGGAATGAGCAATACAATGAAATCCTATTTAGAGGGATACCTATTTAGGAAAAATCCTATTTTAGCTCTTGTTGTTTTAGACATTGTGTTTTGTATGAGGGGCATTTTGCAGGAAAAGTGTTTTGAGGGATGTGGCTCCCTTAAAGAAAAACACAAAAATATCAAAAGAAAAATATAAAAACTTGACAAGGTAAATGTAAAAAGGTATCATAATGATACAATCGGAATTGTGCGTTTAAATCAGAAGAGATCTTTTGATAAGATTCTGTGAGAGGGGTGGGGATGTTTTTCCAAGGTTTTGGTGTTTTTATCCTATTTTGAAGTTTGTTATCCTATGATGTCGTAAACCGGTGCCTAAACCGTTTTTTGAGATGTGGTGGTATCAGGCGGGCAAGGCTTTAGGCAGAGGGGAATATTGGCAACGGATGTCGATTGATGCGCTTTTGCCTAATCAGAAATCAACCACAAGATTGCTTTTTGTTTTTTCGGCTGGAGCTCTCTAAAGTTTTTCAAAAGTGCGTATTCTTTTTCGCTGTATGTGTCTTGATCGTGGTGTAAGGCATGTTCTTTTGTGGGAATATCTGCTGTTAAAAGGTCCGCATAAAAAAAGTTCATAGGAACCTCTAGTTTTTTAGCAATTTCGAGCAAACACCCCGCGCTTACACGATTTAAACCTTTTTCATATTTCTGGATTTGTTGAAAACTGACACCTAAATAGCTTCCTAACTCCTTTTGAGAAAGTCCCATTGAAATACGTCTATAACGGATTCTTTTACCTATTGAAATGTCATTAAAATGTGAATTTTTAGTTTGCACTTCAAGCTCCCCTCCGGTTGCGAGCGCCCTCGCATGAGTATTCCGGGAGTTAAAAGTACTGAGTTCAGTCAGCCTTTTGCTTTTAGTGCTGACAAGCACCTGGACATAGCAAAAGCTCCCGGAATCCGGGAGATACCCACAAAGTGGTATCGATTTTTATGTACTGAACTTAGGGCTTTTAACCCCTCTTGGTTGTTGCGTAGACGACCAAAATTGCCTCATTAGTAAAGTAATTTCAGAAGATTGGCAAGAAAATTAAAATATTTTTTAGTCTGTTATACTGTAAAATAGGGATGTTTGGGGGCGGTAATCTGATGTTAGTAGGGTAAGTAATCTGATGTTAGTAGGGGAATTTATTGGGTAAGAGGTTGGATGATAGTTTAAAACCGGTGCGGGGTGGAAGCTTTATTCAGCAGAGGAAAATTTGCTTTTTGAAGTCGAATTGTAGATCAGAGCTTATCTGGCGTGTTTGATGAAACACCATGCTTTGAAGTGTGGGATAGCCATATGAAATAATCAGCAGGGAAATCTGATAGACGAGAAATCAGCTTGTTGACACACCCGTGTTTACAGAACGGTGCGGGGTAGTGATTTGAGCGTTTCATTTGGCTGCGTTCTGTAATGATGTAAAAGCGTAAAAATGTGAATCTGTAAAATTATGCGGAGGATTTGGGCTTTATGTGGGCTCTTATCTTTTTGGGTGTGTCCCATTTTTTAATTGTTGAATGCTTGGCAAATTTTGTTGCTGATTTTTATGTCATTTTTTGTGTTTGAGGTTTTGGTTTCTCTTTAGTTGGAAGGAACATGATGATGGTAGATGAACATTGTCTTCCCTTACGTCGAAGAGGGCGGAAAAAAGGGGCTTTAAATAAAACAACAAAGCGATTTAATGAAGCTCTTTTGACAGCGGCGGAGCAGGCTGGATATCACTATGGTGAAGATGGGTTGGTGTCTTATCTTCAGTATCATGCTCTCAATAATCCTGTACCGTTTTTTTCGCTGCTGGCAAAAGTGTTGCCTCTTCAGGGGGCTGGAGAAGGGCAGGTTAAAACAGTTTCGCGTATTGAGATTGTACCAGTGAATGCAAAAAATAGCGAACCGGAGAAGTGTGATACTTCGATAACTGAGGCTTGAAGAAGGCGCTGTGATGTTTGGGCATTTACTGGAGAGCAGAATATTTTGGTGGGAGATATTTGGGCTTCCTACGTGGAGACACCGGATTTTATGGGCGATGACAGAGGGGCGTGTGCTGAAGAGGTGATACTCGAGAGGTACAATGCTTAGGGGGCGTGATGTTATCTACTGTTTTGGATTTTTGTGAAGGTTTGGTCTTTTCTCGTTATTGAAGGTGTGGAGATATCAAAAACAGTTTTGCGTATTGAGATTGTACCAGTGAATGCAAAAAATAGCGAACCGGAGAAGTGTGATACCTCGATAACTGAGGCTTGTGATATTGAAAAATGTTAGGCTGAGGTGGGTGATGTCTTGGAAGGGGGCTGCTTTGGTGATTGCCTATCTTGAGGGAATTGAAGCGGAGGCTATCGTGCTTGTGGGCGCTCGTGATACTGGGAAGGGGCTTTGGTGAATGATGCCGTAAGGGCCCGTGTGCTGGAGGGGATTTGGTGCAGGGTATTTGTGTGGTGGATATGGAACAGTGTTTTGATAGGTGAGGGCATGAAACTTGAGAGAAGTGTTATGCTTGCGGGATATATGTGTTTTGGTGGGGGTATCTTGGGGGATAGACAAGTGTGAGGATTGGTGATGCTTGAGAGGGCATGATATTGGAGGATATTGGGCTTTGGATATGCCCGAGAGCTATGTGCTGAGGCTATGATTTGGGTGGGGGATACCGTGCTTGTGGTTGGGGGATGACAGGCGCGGTGTTTGAGGGGCGGTGATGGGGGAAAATAGGGACCCCTTGGAGATAATGATCTTTGGGGGATAGGGACTTTGGGGCGCATAGGTGTGGTCAAGGGGATCTCATGCAAAAAAAGTGAAATTTATTGAATATTAGGATGAAGGAAGGTAAAGCGCTGCTTTTG
The DNA here is from genome assembly GCF_042195335.1 of Bartonella sp. CL25QHWL. Lineage (NCBI taxonomy): Bacteria > Pseudomonadati > Pseudomonadota > Alphaproteobacteria > Hyphomicrobiales > Bartonellaceae > Bartonella > Bartonella sp. CL25QHWL. The sequence continues at coordinate 69,056 of NZ_JBHIOE010000009.1, forward strand.
AGAAGGGCGTTTTTCGTTCAATTGCTCTTTTCGCTCAATTACTCTTTTCCTTCAATTGCTCTGGGATAATTAAACTTGGGATAAGCAAAAGAGTGAAGCGCAATTATTGCTAAAATATGAAAATTTATAATGACAACTGTTCAGAAAATTTCTCAAAAAATTGAGCAGAATACGGCTCAAGTGGCTCTTATTCCAAAGCTTATTCCTGTCTTTACTGGAAATGCCGATGTGCGAGCCGCTTGGGGAGGACGCGGTTCTGGAAAAACACGTTCTTTTGCTTTGATGTCGGCTGTTGTGGGATATCGCCATGGAATGGCTGGAGAACGCGGGATTATTCTTTGTGCACGGCAATTTCAAAATTCTCTTAATGAAAGTTCTTTGGAAGAAATTAAACGCGCTATCGAAGCTTATCCTTTTTTACAAGACTATTATGAAATCGGTGATAAATATATTAAGTCAAAAGATGGACGGATTGTCTATGTGTTTGCTGGGCTTGATCGCAATATCGCAAGTATTAAATCAATGGGGCGCGTTTTCCTTTGTTGGGTCGATGAAGCAGAGCCCGTGACTGAGACTGCTTGGCAAACACTTATTCCAACTTTGCGCGAAGAAGGAAAAGATTGGAATGCAGAATTATGGGTCACATGGAACCCGTGCCATGAAAATGCAGCCGTGGAAAAACGTTTCCGAAATGTCGATAATCCTCATATCAAAGGGGTGGAAATCAATTGGCGTGATAATCCGCAATTTCCTGAAAAACTCAATCGTGATCGAATGGACGATTTGCAGCAAAGACCAGAGCAGTATAACCATATTTGGGAAGGCGAATATCTCCAAGCTGTCCAAGGGGCTTATTATCAGAAATGTCTTCTCGAAGCCGAAATGGAAGGGCGGATTACCACTGTTCCACGTGATCCTTTGATGCAGGTGAGAATCTTTTGGGATATCGGGGGAACAGGCGCAAAGGCTGATGCTACCGCATTGTGGGTCGCGCAGTTTGTTGGACGGGAAATCCGAGTGCTCGATTATTATGAAGCCCAAGGTCAACCTCTCTCAGAACATGTGGGGTGGGTCTTTCAAAGGGGATATGAAAAGGCTCTTATGGTTTTGCCTCATGATGGCGCAACAAAAGATCGTGTCTATAATGTGAGTTTTGAAAGTGCCCTTCAACAAGCCGGTTTTCAAACCAAAATAATTCCTAACCAAGGAACAGGCGCTGTGAAAATGCGTATCGAAGCCGTAAGGCGGTTGTTTCCTGCACTATGGTTTAATCGTGAAACGACATGTGCGGGCAGAAAAGCGCTTGCTTGGTATCATGAAAAGCGCGACGAACAGCGCAATATCGGACTAGGCGCTGAACATGATTGGGCAAGCCATGGGGCCGATGCCTTTGGACTGATGTGTGTGGCTTATGAACAGCCAAATGCTAGAGCGCGAAAAAAACCTTATCGCTCGTTTCACCATTCTCAAACTTCATGGATGGCTTTTTAATGAATAGTTCTACAGATTCTTCTTTTAATCAAATCGAAACGCTTGAAAATCAAGCTCTCTTTAAAAAACTCGTGGGTTGGTATCAGGATGATATTGATCATGTCGAAAAATGGCGAAAAAATGCCCAAGAAGATTACGATTTTTATAATGGACGGCAATGGAATGAGCAAGACTTGGCTGTCTTGCACGAACAAAACAGACCGGTTATGACTTTTAACCGTATTGCGCCTTTAATTAATGCCGTGATTGGGGCTGAGCGCAATAATAAAAGGCAAGTGCAATTTATTCCACGACAAGAAGGAGCTGCCTTTGCAAACCAGATTTTGACAGGGGCGGCTGAGTGGTTTCGTGATGAAGCTGATGGGGAATACGAAGATTCCGATGCCTTCCAAGATGCTATTATTTGCGGAATGGGCTGGACAGATACACGCCTTGATTATGAACAAGATCCGCAAGGAAAACCAATCATTGCACGTTTAGACCCGATGAAAATGGTGTGGGATGCAAGTGCTGTCAAGTCTAATCTTATTGATGCACAACGCTTATGGTATATTGATGAAAAACCCCTTGCTGTGGCGCAGGAAATGTTTCCCCATGTTCATTGGAGTGACCTTAATGCTGATTGGGTTAAACATCAGAGTTTTTTACATTCAACCAGCGATGGAATGACACAAAGTTATCAGTCCGAGAGGGGGTATCAAGGAGAAGAGGGGAGTGGCTATCAACGTCCTAAAATGGTGACATTGGTAGAATGTCGCTGGTTTGAACGCGAGGTGGTTTATAAAGTTCTTGAGCCTCTAAGTGGAAAGTTTGTCGATTATTCAGAGCAGGATTTCCAAAATTTAAGCAAAACCTTTCCTCATGTTCAAGCAACAAGGTTGAACAGAAAAATTGTCAAACGGGCATTTTTAGGTAGAAAGCTGCTTGAAGCGCCTGATAAGCCTTTGGTTCCACCCAATCAATTGGGATGGGAGTGTATTACCGGTACTTTTGATAAGTTAAGCCGGCAATTTTATGGAATTGTGCGCCCTACAAAAGATCCGCAACGGTGGGCAAACAAATATTTTAGTCAAGTGATGCATTTGCTCAATAGCCAATCAAAAGGCGGAATTATGGCAGAGCGCGATGCTTTTGATGATGATCGACAAGCCCTCGAGAGTTGGGCTAGAGCCGATAGTATTACTTGGTTGAAAAGTGGGGCGGTGTCTGGGGGAAGAATCCAGCCTAAACCCATGGCACAATTTCCGCAAGGGTTTTTCCAATTGTTTAATGAAGCAAAGAGCGCTCTCGAACAGGTGACGGGGTTGTCTTCTGAATTTATTGGGACGCGAGCTGTCAATCAGCCTGGCATTCTTGAGCAACAACGGCGACAATCGTCACTTAATCTTTTGGCTTCCTTTTTTGATGGGTTGCGTCGATATCGGCAACGACAGGGAAAAATTATTCTCTATCTTATTCAAAATTATCTGTCCGATGGGCGGTTGGTGCGTATTGCTGGTGATGAAAATGCCCAGTATGTGCCGCTGACACGCGAAATGGTGACAAGCTTGGAATATGATATTGTCGTGGATGATGCACCAACAAGTCTTAATGAAAAAGAGCGTACTTTTGCACTGATCATGCAATTGCTGCCTTTGATGCAAAATTTTACAACGCCTGAGATTATGCTCGATCTCTTACGCTATTCGCCTTTACCGGCTTCACTTATTCATAAAATTGCGATAAAGGCGCAAAACTCTTTTCAAGAAGAGCAAAATGCCTCAGCGCAGATGGGGAATAATGTGGGGACAGAGCAGATAATGCAGATGTTGCAGACAGCAAAGGCTCAACAATAGGGTGCTTTGTCATGCGTGACTTCTGATAAACGCCATATATCATAAATTGCTTATCGATTTTCGTAGTGCATGGGCTCCCTTTTCTTAAAAGAACTGTTTTGTAGGGCAGTGTTGTTGGGGGAACGCAAGGTAGAGAGGGAGTCTTGCCCGTCATGTGGGGTGAACATGGTGGGGAATGGTGGGCGCAGAATGGGCTTATCGATTTTCGTAGTGCAATGGGCTCCCTTTTCTTAAAAGACCTGTTTTATAGGGCAGTGTTGTTGGGGGAACGCAAGGTAGAGAGGGAGGCTTGCCGTCATGTGGGGTGAACATGGTGGGGGATGGTGGGCGCAGAATGGGCTTATCGATTTCCATAGTGCATGGGCTCCCTTTTCTTAAAAGAACTGTTTTGTAGGGCAGTGTTGTTGGGGGAACGCAAGGTAGAGAGGGAGTCTTGCCCGTCATGTGGGGTGAACATGGTGGGGAATGGTGGGCGCAGAATGGGCTTATCGATTTTCGTAGTGCAATGGGCTCCCTTTTCTTAAAAGACCTGTTTTATAGGGCAGGACTGTTGGGAAAAGTAGGGTGGAGAGGGAGGCTTGCCGTCATGTGGGGTGAACATGGTGGGGAATGCTGGTGCTAAATGATGAGAGAGCATTGAGGGGATAAGTGCTTATGGGGCTGTTTTATCTGAAAAATTTTATTTTATTGTTAAAAAAAAGAGAAGGCTAATGTCATGGATCAAGAACACTTAACGCCGGCAGAACAAAACCAATTGAAACAAGATTTTCTGGTCTCAACACAAGAGGGAGAAAATGGTGAAATTGGAAGAGAAGAAAAAACTCTTGAAGATAATTTTCAAGGGCAAATGCTTCAACAACAGGACTCTTCGCAAAAAGCTGGAAAAGAGGTTCAAGGGGGCGAAGATGCTGCGCCAGATCCGCAAAAAGACTTTATGGGCTATATGCAATGGTTGGGAAAAACACTCCAAAAACAAGGGCTTGTACATGAAAAACAACAACCTTCTCTTGCTCGCGAAGCAGAACAGTTGCATGCGTTTTTTCAGCAGTCTGTTGCCAGTGTTAAACAAAAGCATCATGATTTTGATCAAGCAGCTGATTTTATTTATGAAACACGGGCTAAACAATTGGCAGCTTGTGCTTCGCTCTATCCTGAGATGGCAGATCCCAAAAATATTGATGCGTTGATTGGTGATGAATTGAAGCAGATCTTGCGCGATTGTGCGCAAAAAAATCAAAATCCGGCTGAAGTGATTTACTCTATTGCACAAAAAATTGGCTACACAAATGTTCCCAATAACATGGGTGAAAATTTACAGGAAAGACACAATTCTGCACGTACTCTTGCTGCTTATAACGGCTTGACGCCAAATGGGCCGATTTCTTTGGATATGCTTGATAAAATGTCAGAAGCAGAGTTTAGCGCTTGGGTTTCTGATCCTAAAAATAAAGCCGCTTTTAATCGTTTAATGGGGGGAAGAGAATTTTAAAAACAAGAATGTGGCAGGTGTTTTTTTCGGGAACGTTAAGAGGCTTTTGGCGCAGGAGAATGCGGGGGAGTGTTTTTTGCGGGAATGTTAAGAGGCTTTTAGCGCAGGAGAATGCGGGAGAGTGTTTTTTGCGGGAACGTTAAGAGGCTTTTGGCGCAGAAGAATGCGGGGGAGTGTTTTTTGCGGGAATGTTAAGAGGCTTTTGGCGCAGGAGAATGCGGGGGAGTGTTTTTTGCGGGAACGTTAAGAGGCTTTTGGCGCAGGAGAATGCGGGGGAGTGTTTTTTGCGGGAACGTTAAGAGGCTTTTAGCGCAGGAGAATGCGGGGGGATTTCTCACAGCACGGATGTGGTGAGGAGAGCTCTTATAAGGGGGAGGCAGACGCTAACAGAAATTAGATAAAACTCACAAACAACCTATTCACCATTTGAAATGAAATGTGGTGTTTTAACAACCGGCGCTTTGCCGGGTTTTTTATGTCAATAAAACTTTTAGAGGACAAAATGACTGTAACTTATATCGGACTTAATGACCCAATGGCAGTGCGCACATGGTCTAAATTACTAAACCAAGAAGTCTCAAAAGCACTTCCGATTGCACCGTTGATTGGAAATGATTCAAACAGTATCGTACAATTAAAAGATGAAACCACGAAAGCAAGTGGGGATGCTATTAGCTTTAATTTGCGTGTGCAGTTGCTAGGCGATGGGGTGAGTGAAGGGCAGACATTGGAAGGCAATGAAGAAGCTTTACAGTTTCTCAATGATCGCTTGGCAATTAATGAACTCGTTCATGCTGTGCGTGTCAAAAATGAGGGAACGATTGATCAACAACGAATTCTCCATGATTTGCGCACCGAGGCAAAAAATGGTTTGGTTGATTGGTATGCAGATCGTCTGAGTATGATGTTCTTCATTCAAGTGTGTGGTTATACCGCAAAAACAATTAACTTTGAAGGACGCACGATTACCCTTAAACCTGTTCATTATGGGTTTAATGCGCCAACGGCACCAACCAATAAACGCGTGGTACGTCCTAACGATAAAGCAAAAGATGAGGACTTACAAGAAGGCGATTTTTTTGATCTCAGCTTGATTGATAAAGCTGTCGAACGGGCTAAATTGGCAAATCCTAAAATTAGACCCGTGCGGATCGATGGGGAAAATGTCTATGTGCTTTATCTACATCCAACCCAAGTGACGCAATTGCGAACCAATACAGATGCGGGGCAATGGCTCGACATTACTAAGGCAATCTATAGTGGAAGTCGTATCAAAAATCCGCTCTATGATGGATCTTTGGGCATGTATAATGGTGTGGTTTTGCGCGAAGCTGAACATATTACCGAAGGGGTCGAAGCTGGAACCGCTAATAAAGCTGTGCCAAATGTGCGGCGGGCTGTTCTGCTTGGTGCGCAGAGTGCTGTGATTGCTTTTGGTAAAGATCGAGGGGCGACACGCTATAAATTGGTGGAAGAACTCTTCGACTATGAAAGAGAATTCGGGGTTGCGGCCAAAACCATTATTGGTATGAAAAAAACTTGCTTTACCTTGCCAGGGAGTACGCAAGGGGCTCAGGATTTTGGCACTATTGTCATCCCAACTTATGGAGCACCCGCTTAAAGCGAATGTTTGCTCTCTTCCCCCAACAAGAGGGATCTGTTGGGGGAAAAATTTAAAATGCTTCCAGAAACAAGGACAGGCTTATGACCACTTTATCCTCTGATCCCCAAAATCTAAACCTTACACATTCAGACCATTCTAAAACTTTTGCTTATATGGTCGCGCTTATTCAAGATGAAATTGATGATACAACAGCGGAATATTCCCTGCAAATTCAAGATTCAATTTTTACGGCTTTGCGTTTGTGTGAACGCGAACCCTTTTTCTTTAATGAAAAAAGAGAAAGGACGTTTAAAACACAAAGTGGTAAAACATGGTATGGGCAAGAAGAGGGGGTTTTTATTGAATCAGAAAAGAGTTTGAAGAGCGTCTTTTTAGCAACAAAGAATGCAACACCAACAAAGTTGTTCTTTAAGCCCTTGGAAGTGTTGCATCAACAATATGGTATGCATCCTGCGCTAGGAACGCCATTCTTTTATACGTGCCTTGATCAAAAAATAGGACTCTTTCCAACACCAGAACATGTGGAAACTGTACAGCTTTCTTATGCTCCTGTTCATTTTGCTGATGAACAGCTGCAAGAGGATGATAACCCTTGGTTGATTTATGCTTTTGATCTTATTAAAGCACGGGCAAAATATGAACTTTATAAAAATATCCTTAAAGATCCTGAATATGCCGCCGTTTCTTTCAGAGATTTTCAAGAACAGCTTCAAGCTTTGCGCATTGAAACATCGCGCCGAAAAGGTTCTTCAAAGATTCGCCCAATGCGTTTTTAAAAAGTTCATTTCAAATCGTTTATGGCTGGTGTTGAAGGTTGGTTTGGCACTGATGGCTGGATTTGCGCGTTGGGTGTTGATGGTGAAGGGCTGGTGGATGGCGTTGGGGTGGCCATTATTTATGGTATCGTTTTTTTTTGGTGCGTTAAACAACTTGAGGTTGTTTATTTTGTTGAATTTTATGCCTTTAGAGTTTTAAGGGCTTTTGTGGTTTTTTTATCAATAAGCCTTGGTATTTTGAATGGCACTGAGCTTTTCAAAGATTTTATGGGGGGGGCTCTTGATGGCTCTTTCCCCCGTCATTGTGGGGGGGGGGTGATTGCGGGCAGTTGATTTTGGTTTGGCGCTGGTGGATGGCGTTGGGGTGGCCATTATTTATGGGATCGTTTTTTTTGGTGCTTTAAACAATCTAAGGTTGTTTATTTTGTTGAATTTTATGCCTTTAGAGTTTTAAGGGCTTTTGTGGTTTTTTATCAATAAGCCTTGGTGTTTTGAATGGCACTGGGCTCTTCAAAGATTTTATGGGGGTCTTGATGGCTTTTTTCCCAATCGCTGATTATCGACCCGATGTGGCGGATATCAATGGAATTTTTACCGATGAACTTGTTAATGTGCTCCCGGCGGATGGCTCCTATATCCCTATGCCAAGTTTTGAACCTTTATCAGAGCCTTGTCCGGAGCCAATCTTAGGCACTCTTGCGGTTAAAACAAAAAATGGGGTTTCTATTATTGTCGGGACAAGAGATAAAATCTACTTACTTGATAATACAACAATGAACTGGAAAGATATTAGCCAAAAAGGAAAATCTTATCTGGCTAATGTTGATGCTCCGTGGTCTTTTGCTTTGTTTGGTGATTTTATCATTGCTGTGAATGCCAATGATAAACCACAAGTGATTGATATTAATCATGATAAAACATTTAGAAATTTAGGAGGAAATCCACCACAGGCAGGGATTGTTCGAATCTGGGGAGATTTCGTTTGTTTGATGAAATTAACTGAGTATCCAAGACGGGTTCATTGGTCTGGATTAAATGATGCTGAATTTTGGACCGTGGGAAAAAAAAGTTGTGATTATCAAGATTTTCCTGATGGCGGATTCGTCCAAGGGGCAACGGAGACAACAAATCCAATTATCTTTATGCGTTCTGCAATCTATGCTGGTTCTTTTATTCCTGGCTCTAAGATTATTTTTAGTTTCCAAAAAATCCACGATAAACGAGGCGCAAAAAATGCTGAATCAATTGTTTGTAGAGGCGATTTAGCATTCTTTGCCGATGAGGGCGGGTTTTATCAAATAACAAATGAGGGACAGATTATACCCATTGGGTTCGAAAAAGTCGATCGAACGATGACCGCAAAATCAAGGAAGGATAATCTGTACACTCTGTCTGCTGCTATCGATGGGGTGTATAATCGTGTTTATTGGATGGTTGATTCTGATGAGAACCTTCATAAACGTATCTTGCTCATTTATGATTGGGGATTGCAAAAATGGACAAAAGCTCTCGTCGATATCAAAATGATATTGCCTATTTTCTTAGCAGGAACAACCCTAGAAGGTCTTGATTTTGTGACTAAGAATATTGACGATTTGTCCTTTTCTCTCGATAGTAAAGCTTGGAAAAATGAATCGCCTATTCTGGGGGCATTTGATCAACAGGGGAGACTGGGTTCGTTTTCTGGGGGTCCTATGGCTTGTGTCGTGACATCACAAGAAATGGGGCAGACAAATGGCATGATAACACGGGTGAAAAATATTATGCCTCAAGTCAATAGTGGAAAGTTTTATTTGTCTGTGGGAATGCGCTTTCGACAATCTCTTGAAGAGGAAACTGTTTGGTTGCCAGAAAAACAGCCTTCTTATAATACTGGACAAATTCACTGTCGTGCAAGGGCACGGTTTTATCGCTTTAAATTGCGTATTCCTGAAGGGGTGAATTGGACTCATGTCACTGGATTTGATGTGGAATTGACGCGGGCCGGCATGCGATAGGCATGCCCTTTTGTAATATCATGCGATAGGCTCAAGCCTCTATTATTAAAGAACAAATGCCCCATAGGCTTCCCAAACCTTTATAAACAAAGGCACAATGCGATAAGCTGTGTCTTTATAATATGAAGAACAAGGTGGTGCGTTATGTTTCATGCTTTTCTGCGATAAAGGAAAAATAGGCTGCACCATGGTTTATTTTTATAAAGAAAAAAGTTCCCTCTTTGTTGTGACAAAGGGATGATGGGGCTTTTTTCTTTTATTGTGCGGGGGGCATGGAATGCGTGAAATGCGTAGGGGGATGTTATTTGAGGGGAGATGAGTGACAAAGCTAAAAGAGCTAAAATTATGATACAAGAGAGTCAAGATTTATATTCTGCTCATCTGACAGAGCAGTGGCCATGGGAAAAAATAGCTCCCTATCAAGAGGCTCTCAATGCTGCATTGAAAAAATATGTTCAGCGCTTTCCGGATGATGTTTGTCTGGAAAAAATTGCTGAAGAAATCGCTACAGGACAAGCACAATTGTGGCTGGTCTTAAAAAATAAAATCCAATTTAGTGCTTTTGCAATTACCAAAGTTGAAATAACCCATACGGGAAAAAAATGCGTCGTTCTCTCTGATCTTGCTGGAGAGGGAGGGCTGAAATTGGTCAAATTGATTGATGAAGTCGAAAAATGGGCGCGAACAATTAATGCTGAAGAAATGCACATGTTTGGAAGAACTGGATGGGCGAAAAAGCTCGCTCATCACGGATATTCTCGTAATCTTATTCAATATAGAAAGGTTCTGAACCCATGAGTAGAAAAACCACACCTCAAGTGCAGACAACAACACAAACAAATGCTCCACCTGCTTGGGCGGCTGATATTCTTAAACAAGCCAGTGCTGATGCACTTGGACTTTATAATAAAGGAATTGGCGGAAACGTTTATCAGGGAGACAGAGTCGCTGGTCTTAGCAATATGACAAAAAATGCGCTGACCGGTTTACAACAAGCAGCAGGGCTCTATAACAATCCAACGGTAACGCAATGGTTGAATGCACCAACCAACAGCGCTACAAATCTTTCCGGTATGGCTAAGGGAAGCTGGATTGGAAGCAATAGTAAATTTAATACTGCATTGCAAAATGCTCTGAATAAAACGTCCGATGCAATTAATCAATCGATGTCGGGAGCAGGACGTTATGGCTCTGGGGCTCATACTGGTGTGCTGGCCGATGAGTTAGGCGCCTTGGCAACAAATGCTGCAGCACAGCAATATAATCAAGATATTAACAATATGATGAATGCAAACCAGATGATTGATCGCTCTCAGAATGATCAAGTTAATGCGGCAAATAGCTATTATCAAGGACAGAGTAACGTGCAAAGCAATGCTTTGAAAGGGGGCATGATTCAAGATATAAACCGCCAAAATGTCTTAGATGCTGAACGCCAAAAATGGTCAGAAAAAGATAATCAAGATTGGAACCGATTGCAAAGCTTGTTACAGGTAGGGACACAGGCTGCTGGAAATTACGGAACGACTTCCGGAAAATCCACGACAATGCCTTCTGTGACAAAAGATCCATTGCGTGATGCGCAGCAAGTGCTTGGATTGGTCGGAGGAATTTTAGGGCTTTGTGATGTGAGAGCAAAAGAAAATATTATCCCTGTGGGGCAGAAAAAGGGATATCCACTTTATACCTTTAATTATAAGGGAAATCCACAACGTTATCAGGGCGTTATGGCGCAAGACGTGTTGCGTGTGAACCCTGAAGCTGTTTATGTCAATGCGAAAACAAAATTATTGCATGTTGATTATGACAAAATAGGCCTGAAAATGGAAAAAATGAAAATGGAGAAAATACCGGCATCTAAAAATAAAATTGCGGCTTTCTTTTCTTCATTTTTTGCTCGTTTTCCCTTTTTGAATAAAGAGTATCTTCTATGAGCTCGATTTATGATTGGTCAATTGTTGCATCAGAAAATGCTTATGTCGACGAGAATATAAACTGGGCAGAAGGGCAACCGCCAAGCACAGTCAATGATAGTGCTCGCGCTATGATGCAACGCATCAAAGAATATTTGTTGGATAATGGGGGCGTGATTGAAACACAGTTTACTGTCGATGTGAAAAATGAGAGAACGTCACTTCGTTTGGCAACAAAGTCTTTTTTTGAGACTTATATGGATGGCATTGTTGTGCGCTTTAAAGCACAAGGCGTCAACAGAGGAATAACAAATATTTCTTTAAATCAATTGCCGCCAAGACCAACTTATATGGCAACGCCAGAGGGTATTATGCCTTTAAAGGGCGGGGAAATTCAAAAAGGGGGGCTTTATGAGATCGTCTATACGCGTGATATTGCCGGAAAAAATGCTGATGGCTGGTTTTTAACCAATCCTACTATAAAACTTCCTGAAATTCCGCCCTTTCCTCCTTTGCCTGAAACTTTTTCTTCTGGATTTATCGGGACTTTTGCTACAGAAAAAATACCCTCTGGATGGTTACTGTGTGATGGTAAAGAATATTCGCGAAGGAACTATGCTAATCTCTTTGCTGTTCTGGGAGAAACATGGGGAAAAGGAGACGGGAGAACAACATTCAATGTTCCCGATTTGCGTGGAATGTTTTTACGGGGGCTCGATAGTGGAAAAGAAATTGATAAAGGACGTCGCTTGGGAAGCCGACAAGAAGAGTCTTTTCAATCCCATACCCATGAGGGAAAAACAGATTCAACAGGTAACCACCAGCATAGTTATCCAATGATTGACGAAGTAGTTTGGGATATGAATCACGGTGAGTATTATAGACATCTGGCTCAAGTTTACAATAAAGATCGGTTAACGAAGGCTGCGGGAGAGCATGAACATAAGGTCTTGTTGCAAAAAACAGGGGGGGATGAAACACGCCCCGTCAATATGGCGGTGGTTTATGCTGTCAAAGCCTGAGAATGAAAGCTGTGTGAGAGAAAGATAAAAATGCTAAAATGTTTGTTATGAAAAAAAGTCTTATTGAATATATTGTGCAGAAAGTTTTGAGGCGCTTTAGAAAAAACTTAACTCTCTTTATTTTTTGTGCTGCCTTTGTTGGATGTCTAAAGGTCAGTTTGCCTATTGTTCTTTAGAGGATCAAGACAGTGATTATTGAAGGTAGAGGGAGAACAAAAAAACTTTCTTTATTCATGGCGTTTTTTACTGAGGAATAAAGATTTTATCCCAAATGCCTCTCTCTTGTGGTGTCGTGATCCATTATTTCAAGTGCTGGGGTTAAAGCGCTGCTGTGCGATGACAAAAAAACCATGGGTAAAATTTATCCTATTATACCGTAAAACACCGTCATTAAAACACTATTATTGAAGGTGGTTATATCAGTAAGATAGCTTAAAGTATTTAATACATTAGCAATTGTTTAGAGAAGGATTTGCTTGGTTAAGTATTATGCAAGTGAATCATATAAGTGAGCAGCAGACGGAATCCTTTCAGAAGAGTTGGATTGTTTACAAACCGATGTGGGCTAAAATCTTCGTCCTTTTAGGTGGTGGAAAGAGGTCAACGGATATGTTTATTTAAAGCGAGAAAAGGCAAAATGGAGCGCTTTCTTTTTTGGCAAAGCGTGTAGGAAAAAAGGGCTCTTTGTTTTCAAAATGGGTGCACTGTTGGCAAGAGCAGCAGGTTGGCGATGCGTTGTAGTACATGGTGAGGCATTGAACCCTCTGAGATGGCATTTTGTGCTTATCAGGCAACTTCTTGAAACGGGATGAGAGTGATACGAGAAAATCTATAAGACAATAGTTTATCCCGTTGTGTTGTAAAATACCATTGTTTGAGATGCGGTTAAAATTTTATGCATGGGGTGTTTTTCGTCTGTGTGTATTCCTAAAGCAGCGTTTTTTTGTAGAGTAACTCTGGACAGGGGATACATTACAAGGATGCATTTGCAGGGGGAAGCCAAGTCAAATCTGTTAGATAAGAAGCCAGATTGTTTACAAACCATTGTTTATTGATTGCCATTATTTAAAGACCGGTGTGGGCTTTGTCCTTTTGGGGAAAGCTGACACAGCGTGCAAGGTGACATGCATTTCTCTTTGGTTTCAGGTGATAAAATCAACATTTTAGGTGGAAAACAGAATATAATCTAAAAAAATACCTTGTAAAAATTTTTGATGAGGAAATTTTTTTCAAAAGCTTTTCATATGATTGTCTGAGATTGTCTGAGATTGTCTGAGATTGTCTGAGATTGTCTGAGATTGTCTGAGATTGTCTGAGATTGTCTGAGATTGTC